>JBARWP010000001.1:0-4039 GCA_049646905.1 Pseudaminobacter sp.
CATCTCTTCGGCGGGGAAAAGGCGCTGCTCGAAGACCTTCGCACCCGCTTTTTCCGGCAAGGCTTCGATGTCCGGGCCGGCCTTGCCTCCACGCCGGGGACAGCCTGGGCGGCAGCGCATTTTTTCGGCGGCCGCATCGTCACGGATGGTCAGGAGCAAGGCTTGCTCGCCGGCCTGCCGCTTGCCGCCCTGCGCCTCGACCCGGCAACGCGGGCGCGGTTGGAAAGCGTGGGGCTGCGCCTTGTCGGCATGCTCATGCAGGCGCCGCGCGCACCGCTTGCCCGCCGCTTCGGAGAAACGCTCCTGATCCGTCTCGACCAGGCCCTGGGGCGGCTGGAGGAGACGATCTCGCCGCGCCTGCCGGTTGCCCCCCTGTCGGTGGAGCGGCAACTGGCCGAGCCCCTGTTGCTCATGGAAGGCATCGAAAGCCTGATCCTGCTTCTGGCCCGCTCCTTGAAGGCCGATCTCGAACGCCGCAACGAGGGTGCCCGTAGCCTGCAGCTCCTGCTGTTCCGGGTCGACGGCATGGTGAGCCGCATCACGGTCAGCACCTCGCGTGCCCTGCGCGAGCCGCATCTTATCGGCAAGCTCTTCCATGAAAAGCTGGCAGCCATGGAACAGGGTCTCGACGCCGGTTGCGGCTTCGACCTCATCCGCCTTTCGGTGCTCTCATCCGTCCCTTTCGAAGGCCGGCAGACCGATCTTGCCAGTTCCATGGAGGATATAAGCGAGGATCTGGCGCTCTTTGCCGACCGCGTCCGGGCAAGGCATGGCGAAACGGCGATCATGCGATGCCAGCCGGTCGAAAGCCATATTCCCGAGCGGGCGGTTTCCTTCATGTCCTTTGCCGAGGTTGGAAGGAAGGCCGAAATCCTCACGCCGCGAATGCCGGCATCCTCGCCGCGACCGATCCGCCTTTTTGCGCATCCCGAGCCGGTCGAGGTGATCGCCGCCGAAATCCCGGAAGGCCCCCCAGCCCGCTTCCGCTGGCGGCGGGCGCTTTACGAGGTCGCCAGGGCGGAGGGGCCCGAGCGTATCGCGCCGGAATGGTGGCGCGCCGGGGCAGATGAAGCGACGCGCGACTATTTCCATGTCGAGGATGCCGACGGCCGTCGCTACTGGCTTTTCCGCCAGGGCCTCTATGGCGCCAGCCAAGGCAATCCGCGCTGGTTCATGCAGGGGCTGTTCGCATGAGTAAGGAGGTCTTTCCCCGCGCGCGCATAGTCCCGCCGGCCTATATCGAGTTCGGCACTCAGTCGAATTTCTCCTTTCTGCGCGGGGCCTCGCAGCCACAGGAGCTGGTGGTCGCGGCCTGCATTCTCGGTCATGCCGGCATGGGCCTTGCCGACCGCAACACGGTGGCCGGCGTCGTGCGCGCCTGGACCCAGTCCCGATGCATCAGGCTGGAGAATGCGCAGCCGGTGTCGATTGCCTATCATCCCGGCTGCCGGCTGGTCTTCGGCGACGGCACGCCCGACGTGCTCGCCTATCCGCAGGACCGCGAGGGTTGGGGGCATCTGTGCCGCATGCTCACCGAGGCCAATCTGCGCCCCGAAACCGAAAAGGGCGCCACGCTGCTCAAGCTGGAAGACCTGCTGGAATGGGGCGATCTCTTGTCGCTCGCCGTGCTGCCGGATCTTTCGACAGAAGCCGCTGACCAGTTGGCTCTCGTCCGGCAGCTGAGGGACCGGTTCGGCCCGAACCTGTGGCTTGCGGTTGCGCCGCATTATCTCGGCGACGACCATTTCCGCATCGAACAGGCGGCCGCGATGGCCAAGGCCGCGGGCGTGCCGCTGATGGCGACCAACGACGTCCTCTACCATGCGGCCGAGCGGCGCCCCTTGCAGGACGTGCTCACGGCGATCCGGCTGAACAAGCCTGTCGCCCAGGCCGGTTTCGAGCTCGCCGCCAATGCCGAGCGCCACTTGAAGGATCCGGCAGAGATGGCGCGTCTTTTCCGCAACCATCCGCAGGCGCTGACCGAAACGCTGCGCTTTGCCGAAAGCCTGAGTTTTTCGTTGGACGAGCTGAAGCACAACTATCCCGAGGAAACGACGCAAGCAGGCGTCGATCCGCAGGAGGAACTGGAAAGGCTGACCTGGGAAGGTGCGGCAAACCGCTATCCGGAAGGCATTCCCGACAAGGTCCAGGGCCTGATCCGGCACGAGCTCGGCATCGTCGCCGGGAAGAAATATGCCCGCTATTTCCTCACCGTCCACGACATCGTCCGCCATGCGCGCTCGAAAGAATGCGACGTGCTTTGCCAGGGGCGCGGCTCGGCCGCCAATTCGGTGATCTGCTATTGCCTCGGCATCACCGAGGTCGATCCCGGGCGTACGGAAGTCCTCTTCGAGCGCTTCGTCTCGACGAAGCGCGACGAGCCGCCCGACATCGACGTCGATTTCGAGCACGAGAAGCGCGACAGGATCATCGCCTACATCTACGAAAAATACAGCGAGAAGCGCACCGCGCTTGCCGCCGCCGTCGTCAGCTATCGCGGCCGTTCCGCCCTGCGCGAGGTCGCCAAGGCGATGGGGCTTTCCGACGACGTGCGCGGCGCGCTGTCGGGCTCGATCTGGGGCTGGTCGTCCAGCAAGCTGGGCGAGAAGGAAGCCAGGGCCGGCGGCCTCGACAAATCGGACCCCGCCGCGAAACATGTGATCGACCGGGCCAACGAGATCCTCGGCTTTCCGCGTCATTTGTCGCAGCATGTCGGCGGCTTCGTCATCACCAAGGACCGGCTGGACGAGATAGTACCGATCATGAAAACGGCGATGGACGAGCGCAAGATGGTCGAGTGGGACAAGGACGACCTGGACGCCGTCGGCATCCTCAAGGTCGACGTGCTGGCGCTGGGCATGCTCTCCTGCCTCAAGCGCGCCCTCGATCTTTTGGACGATCATTATCGCTTCCGCGATCCCTATGGCAAAAAGCTGACGCTGGCGACCATCCCGCCGGAAGAAGAACCCGTCTACGACATGATCTGCCGGGCCGATACGCTGGGCGTCTTCCAGATCGAATCGCGCGCCCAGATGTCGATGCTGCCGCGCCTGAGACCCCGGAGATTCTACGACCTCGTCATCGAGGTGGCGATCGTGCGGCCCGGCCCGATCCAGGGCGACATGGTGCATCCCTATCTGCGCCGGCGCATGCGCAAGGAGAAGGTGGAATATCATAAGCTGGAACTGAAAAAGATATTGAAGCGCACGCTTGGCGTACCGCTGTTCCAGGAACAGGCGATGGCCATTGCCATCGAGGCCGGCGGCTTCACGGCGGGCGAGGCCGACCAGTTGCGCCGGGCCATGGCCACCTTCCGCCGCAACGGCACGGTCAAAGACTATGAAACACGCATGGTCGAAGGGATGGTGGCGAAGGGCTATCCGCGCGAATTCGCCGAGCGCTGCTTCAACCAGATAAAAGGCTTTGGCGATTATGGCTTTCCCGAAAGCCATGCCGCCTCATTCGCGCTGCTGGTCTATGCCTCCTGCTGGTTCAAGACCTTCTATCCGGACGTCTTCTGCGTCGCGATCCTCAACTCGCAGCCCATGGGGTTCTATCGCCCAGCCCAGCTCATCCGTGACGCGCAGGACCATGGCGTCGAGATCCGCCCGGTCGACATCAACCATTCCGATTGGGACTGCATGCTGGAGGAAGCGCGGTTTGATCCGGCACGGATCATTGCGCGGCATGCCGGAATGCGCGGCGTGATCCGCACGAGACATGCGGTGCGGCTCGGCTTCCGCCAGGTCAAGGGCCTGAGCGAAGACGACATGAAGGCAGTCGTCGCCGCACGCGGGGCGGGCTACGAAACGGTGCGCGACGTGTGGATGCGCTCGGGCCTGCGCGTGGATGCGCTGGAGCGGCTTGCCCAGGCCGACGCCTTCCGCTCGCTGGGGCTCGACCGGCGTGCCGCACTATGGGCCGTGCGTGCGCTGGGCAGCGGCAGCGCGACCAGCCAGTTGCCGTTGTTTGACCGGCCCGAAATCCGCCTACGGGAACTGGAGCCGAAGACCGAACTGCCCGCAATGCCGCTCGGCGA
>JBARWP010000002.1:0-9084 GCA_049646905.1 Pseudaminobacter sp.
GGTGGTGCCGGTGCCGGGCGCTTCTGCAGTGCTGGCCGCGCTCACCGCGTCCGGCCTGCCCTCCGATGCGTTCCTGTTTGCCGGCTTCCTGCCGGTCAAGGATGGGCAGCGCCGCGCCCGCCTGGAGGCGCTGCGGACCGTGCCGGCGACGCTGATCTTTTTCGAATCGCCGCGCCGGACTACCGACACGCTGAAGGCGATGGCTGACATCTATGGTGACCGCAAGGCGGCAATCGCGCGCGAACTCACCAAGGCCTATGAGGAAATGCGGACCGGCACGCTGACTAGCCTGGCGGCGCACTATGCGCAGGCGCCGACCCCGAAGGGGGAGATCGTCATCTGCGTCGGGCCACCGGAGGAAGAAGCCTTTGCCGATGCGCGGGACGTCGACCGGCTGCTGCTTTCGCTGGCAAAGGAAATGCCGGCCTCCAAGGCGGCGGCCGAGGCCGCACGCATGACCGGCGGGCAGAAGCCTGTGCTCTATCGCCGGCTGCTCGAACTCAAGGACGGTGGAAGTGGCTGACGCACTCACGCGGCGGAAGGCGTACCGGCGCGGTCATCGCGGCGAATTCCTGGCCGCGCTCGCGCTGATGCTCAAGGGCTATCGCATCGTCGCCCGCCGCTACCGCACGAAGCTTGGCGAGATTGACCTGATCGCACGGCGTGGTGATCTCATCCTCATCGTCGAGGTCAAGGTACGCCCGACCTTGCTGTCGGCAATGGAAGCGATTGCCCATCAGTCCGAACGCCGCATTGAGGCCGCTGCCGATCTGTGGCTCGCCCGCCAGCCCGACTATGGCAGGCTCTCCGTGCGCTTCGACATGGTGGCGGTGCTGCCGCGCCGCTGGCCGGTGCATGTCGAGAACGCCTTTCAGGCGAGGAACTGAACTCCGCCAACTACAATTTTGAGGACTTTAAAACTTCCACTTGTCAGTCCCATGCTCCAATGTTAAACGTTTTACAGTAAAACGTTTAACAGTCTTGGCTGGCGCATTCGATGGACCGCAAGCGAGTAACGATCAAGGATGTCGCCGCCAGGGCAGGCGTGTCGATAGCGACCGTGTCGAACGTCTTCAGCGGCAACAAGCCGGTCAATGCGGAGTTGCGGGAAAGGGTCGAGAAGGCGGCGAAGGAGCTTTCCTATCAGCTCGACCGCGCTGCCTCGCAATTGCGGTCCGGCCATGCGCGCGTCGTGGGCGTGCTCGTTCCCGATCTGGACGACGTCTTCTTTACCTCGCTCGTGTCCAGGATCGAGGTCATGGGGATGCGGGACGGCTATGACGTCATCGTGGCAAGCTCGCGCGACGATACCGAACTTGAAGAGTCGCGCCTTCGCGCGCTGCTGGGGTGGCGGCCATCGGGCCTGATTGCCGTGCCGTGCTCGGATACAGTGCCCGCGCTGCTGAAGAAGGAAGCCGGCCATCTGCCGATGGTGTTCGCCGACCGTATCGCGCCGGAAGGCTCCTTCGTCGACACCGTCGCCATCGACAATCACGAAGCGGGTGCGATTGCCGCAGCATATCTGCTGGAGCAGGGGCATCGCGAGATCGTACTGGCTGCATCCAATCTCGCCATCTCGCCGATCCGTGAGCGTATCCGCGGCGTCGTCGATGTGATGCAGAAGCGCACCGGCATGCAGCCAACGGTGATCGAATTGAGCTCGAACGGTGAGCGGGGAATAGAGATATTCTCCCGCTGGCTCGAGCGGAATGCGCACCCGTTTGCGATCATCGGCCTGACCAACGTCACGACCTTGAGCGCGCTGTCGGCCCTGGCTCGGCATCACATCGATATTCCCGAGACGGTCTCCGTGATCGGCTTCGACGATTATCCGTGGATGAGTGCGCGCAAGACGGCGCTGACGGCTATCCGCCAGCCGATCGAGGAAATGGCGCAGGTCATCTGGGAGCGCCTGTCGAAGCGCATGGCGGGCGACCGCTCCGCACCGCATCATGCCGTGCTGAACACCAGCCTGCAGGTGCGCAATTCCGTGCGTGCTCTGCCGAGGGGTTCAGTGCAACCGGCGCGCGTCGATGGCGGGTTGCGGGACGGCTTGTCCGGCAGCGTCAGTGCTGTCGCCGATGCGCCCGCGACCATGCCCTTGCCGGCCGGCAAATAGGCCGCAACAGAAAACCGCTACGGTCGGGAGAACCATTTGCGTCCCAGAAGCCCTGCCAGTATCGCGCCTTTGCTCGCTCCGGTTCATATCCTTATCCTGAGCGTGATCGTGGTGCCGTCGATCTATGTGGTCTGGCTGAGCCTCAACACGTCCAGCTTCGGTCGAGCGCCCACTTTCGTCGGCCTGCAGAACTATATCGATACGATCACCGATCCGGCATTCCGAAGCGCACTGTGGAATACCGTTGTGCTGGTCGTCGTGGCGGTTCATGTCGAACTGGCTCTCGGACTGGCAATGGCGCTGCTGTTTGCAAGCGGACTGCCGTTGCGCCGCTTCCTGCTTGTCGCGGTGCTGGCGCCCTATGCGGTCAGCGAGGTCATCGCGGTAGTGATGTGGCGTTTCCTGTTCGATCCCGATGTCGGGCCGGTGACGCTGGCGCTGCAATCGCTCGGGCTGCCGATCCTCGACTGGTCGTTCGAGCCGTCGCACGCCATGATCCTGATCGCGCTCTTGACCATCTGGCTGCATCTGCCCTTCACCTTCATCATTCTCTACGCCGCGCGGCTGGCAATCCCCGCCGACCTCTATGAAGCCGCCCGCATCGATGGCGCGACGCCCTGGCAGGCATTCAGGCGGGTGACGCTTCCGCTGCTCGGACCGGCGGTGATCGTCGCATTGCTGTTCCGCTACATCTTCGCGTTCCGGATTTTCTCCGAGGTCTGGCTGTTGACGCAGGGCGGTCCCGCCCGCTCGACCGAAGTCGTCGCGGTCTATCTCTATCAGGAAGCGTTCAGCTACAACGCCTTCGGCTCCGCCGCGGCGACCGCATGGATCATGGTGCTCGCCTCGCTGCTTCTGGCTTCCGGCTACGTCTTCATCCTTCGCAGACAGGTGGCCTCGAATGCGCACTAAGGGCTTTCTCACCGGTGCCGGCAAGGTGATCGCGGTCGTTGCGATCCTGCTGTGGTCGCTGTTTCCGATCGTCTTCATCGTCATGTCGTCGCTGAAGCCGGGAGCCGATATCTTCGCGGTACCGCCGAAATATGTCTTTGCGCCCACCTTCCAGCACTATGTCGCGCTCTGGAACCAATGGGACGTCTTCTTCAGCGGGCTCTTCAACAGCACCGTCATCACAGCGGGCGCGACGGCGCTGGCGGTCGTGGCGAGCACATGCGCCGGCTATGTCTATTCGCGCAACAGCAGCCGCTTCCTCGATGCCAGCGTGCTTTTCCTCATTGTCGTGCGCCTGATCCCGCCGATCGTGGTGACGCTGCCGCTGTTTCCGATCGTCAATGCGATGAAGCTCAACGACACGCATATCGTGCTGATCGTGCTCTACGCGACCTTCTTCGTTTCGCTCGGAACGGTGCTGATGCGCACCTTCATCGACCAGATCCCGCGGGAACTCGATGAGGCCGCCCAGATCGATGGCGCCAGCCGGCTGACCATTCTCAGGCGGGTGATCGTGCCGCTCGCCTCGCCCGGAATCCTCGCGGTCGCGGTTTTCGTGGTGGTGTTTGCATGGAACGAGTTCCTGTTCGCATTCATCTTTACCGCCACGCGCGCCAAGACCGCGCCGCTGGTCATCTCGGAGATGATCGGCTCCATCGACGGTGTGGACTGGGGCATCCTGTTTGCCGCTTCGACCGTGCAACTCGCCCCGGTGCTGCTCTTCGTCATCTTCATGAACCGCTACCTCGTCGCCGGCCTGACCGCCGGTGCCACGAAAGGATGATCCGATGTCAACCAGGGAGGAAACCATGCTTACCAAAATAACAGCGAATATCAGTCGCCGCGCATTCTTGGGCACCACGATCGGCGGCGCCGCACTGCTTGCCGCAAGGCCGTCATGGGCAGCAGGCAAGACGCTCAACGTTCTCAGCCACAAGGTGCACCAGACCGTTCTCGGCAGCGACGACGGCGACCTGCTCAAGGACTGGAAAGCGGCGAACGACGCCGAGATTTCCTGGACGACCTTCGATTCCAATCCGCTGCAGGACCGGCTTTTCCGCGAGGCGAGCCTTGCCGAAACTGACTACGGCGTGGGCTATATCATCGACAATCGTCCGACCTCGGAAGTCGCGGCCCTTTTCGAGCCGCTCGATGATTACCTGAAGAACGATGCGATCGAGGATTTCGAGGACATCGCTCCGGGCCTGGTGCAGGGCATGACGGTCGACGGCAAGCTCATCGGCATCCCGGTGCGCCATGCCACGCAGGGCCTGTTCTACAACGAGGCGCTGCTGGAAGAGGCCGGCATCAGCGCGCCGCCCACGACATTGGAAGAACTGGTGGAGCAGGCGAAGAAGACGACCTTCACCTCCAAGGCCGGCACGCCTGTGTCCGGCATGGTCCTGGCCAGCGATCTGGCAGTGTTTCCGGTGATGTTCGCACGTGCCTTCGGCGGCGATTTCATCACCCAAGACCTGGAACTTGTGCCGGACCCGGCAGCGATGGAACAGGGCCTGAATGCGCTGAGGGATATGTTCGAGGCCGGCGCCCTGCCGCGCAGCTATGCCACGACCAAGAACGACGACCAGGTCACCTGGCTGCAGCAGGGGCGGGCGGCATTCACTGTGCTTCCCTTCGCCCGCAGCGGCCAGCTCAACAATGCGGAACAGAGCAAGTTCCCCGGCAAGATCAAGGCCGTCGAATTTCCGATCTCGGCCGGCCTCAAGGGCAAGACACCGATGGCTTCAGTCGTGGAGGCCTGGGGCATGGTCATCCCGAAGAACGCCAAGGACAAGGACCTGGCCTGGAAGTTCATCAAGGAGGTATCGAGCAAGCGCGTCACGCTCGGCATGGCGATCAACGGTAACGGCCCCGTGCGCGTGTCGACCTATGCCGAGCCCGCCTTGGCAGAGAAAAATTCGCTGGCATCCGTCGAAGCCGGCGTCCTGGCCAATGCCCGCGGCGCTTTCCCGCCGTTCCCGGAAGCTGCCCGCGCACAATCGACCATGCTGGAAGAGGTCCAGCTTGCCGTGCTGGGGCGCAAGCCGGTGAAGGATGCCGTCGCCTCGATGATCGAACGCATCAAGCCGATGATGCCCGCCTGATCGAAATGAAACGCGCCGCCGGGCTCCGGCCCGGCGGCATCGAACTGAATTGTCACCAAAGGGCCTGATCCATGTCCACTTCCGCAGTCCGTTCCATCCAGGAGCCTGCACGCACCATCCCCGTCTCGGCCGAATATGACGTCCTTGTCGTTGGCGGCGGACCATCCGGCCTGACGGCCGCCCTGGCCGCGTCGGAGGACGGGCTGCGCGTCGGCCTCATCGAAAGCCGCAGCTTCGTCGGCGGCAATATGACCATTGGCCTGCCGGTGCTTGGATTCCTCGGCCAGAAGGGCAACCAGATCATCGACGGGTTGCCGCAGAAATTCATCGAGAGGCTGCGCAGCGAGCGCGACGGAGCAAGCGAGCACCGGCCCTGCCCGCTGCATATGGGCATCACGCTGGTCGAGCCGGAAGCCGTCAAGACGGTGGCCCTCGAACTGCTGACGGAAGCCGGCGTCGACGTGCTGTTCTACACTTTCTTTGCCGGCGCCATCGTCGAGAACGATACGATCCGCGGCATCGTCACCGAGAGCAAGAGCGGCCGCAGCGCAATCCTGGCCAAGGTCGTCATCGACTGCACCGGGGATGCGGATGTCGCCTATCGCGCCGGCGTGCCGACCGAAAAGGGCAATGAGGATGGCGGCATGCAGCCTCCGACGCTCATGTTCTGCCTCGGCGGCGTCGATACCGACAAATTGCGCATGAGCATCGCCAATGCGCCGCCCGAGGCCCGCACCTATCTGACCGACTTCATCCCGGCCGAATATTTCGGCCAGAACCATCAGTTCATCGTCGTCGGCCTGCGCGAATTGATGGCCAAGGCCAAGCAGGAACGCGGGCTGCAGATTCCCAATGAGCGGACGATCATCATCACCGGCCTGAAGAAGGGCGAGGTGTGGATCAACATGACCCGCGTGAAGGATACAGACGGCACGGATGCGCGCAGCCTGACCAATGGCGAGATCGAGGGGCGCCGCCAGATCGACGACATCATCACCTATCTGGTCAATTACGTGCCTGGGTTCGAAGCCGCCTACTTCACCAAGACCGCGCCCTTCCTCGGTATACGCGAAACCCGCCGCATCGTCGGCCAATATGTCATGACCCAGGAGGACGTGCTTGGCTGCCGGCATTTCGACGACGCGATTGCGGTGGCGAGCTACCCGATCGACATCCATCGGCCGGGCGACGACGGCTGCACGCTGATCTGGTGCGGCGATTGCTATGATATTCCCTATCGGTCGTTGGTGCCGCAGAAGATCGGCAACTTGCTGGTGGCCGGCAGGAGCATCTCGGCCACGCATGAAGCGATGGGGGCGATCCGTGTGATGGCGACCTGCATGGCGATGGGCGAGGCGGCGGGGCGTGCAGCCAAGATATCGGTGCGCGGCAACCGGCCGCCGGCGGATATCGACGTGCAGGAACTGCGGCGCCAGCAACTGGAACGAGGCGTTTACCTGCGCAACCCGGATGGTTCGCGCGCAGCAGCGCCGGGCAAGGTGGCAGCGGAGTGAAGGTGTCTTCGCCTGACAACCAGCGAGTCGTATGATGTCGAGTTATTTCATCGGGATCGATGTCGGCACCGGCAGTGCCCGGGCAGGCGTCTTCGACGTGTCGGGAACCATGGTGGCTTCTGCCAAGCGCGACATCGCGCTCTTTCAGGACGGTCCCGATATCGCCGAGCAATCCAGCGAGGATATCTGGCAGGCCGTCTGTGCCAGCGTCCGCGAGGCAGTGGCCGCGGCCGACCTCACAGGCGACGACATCGGCGGGATCGGCTTCGATGCGACCTGCTCGCTGGTCGTGCTGGGGCCGAACGGGACGCCGATGGCCGTCGGCGCACATGGCGATGACAGTCGCGACATCATCGTCTGGATGGATCATCGGGCGACTGATCAGGCGCGCAGGATCAACGAAACCGGGCACGGCGTGCTCGACTATGTCGGCGGTGTGATCTCCCCGGAGATGGAAACGCCGAAGCTGCTATGGCTGAAGGAAAACCTGCCTGACACCTACAATTCTGCCTGGCAGTTCTTTGACCTTGCCGACTTCCTGACCTGGCGTGCCACGGGAAGCCTGGCGCGGTCGATCTGCACGGTGACCTGCAAATGGACCTATCTGGCGCATGAACACCGCTGGGACCACAGCTATTTCCGGCAGGTCGGCCTGGGGGACCTGGCGGAGCAGGGTTTCGCCCGGATCGGAACGGAGATCGTTCCGGGGGGTAGTGCGCTTGGTCGCGGCCTGGCGGAAGAAGCCGCTGCCGATCTCGGCCTGAAAGCCGGCACCCCGGTTGGCGTCGGCCTGATCGACGCGCATGCGGGAGGTGTGGGCTCGATTGGCGCGCGCGGCGGCAAGGGCACCGCCACCACGCGCATGGCCTATGTCTTCGGCACGTCCGCCTGCACCATGGCCAGCAGCGTGGAACCGGTCTTCATCCCCGGCGTGTGGGGACCGTATCACTCGGCCATGATACCGGGCCTATGGCTGAGCGAAGGTGGGCAATCGGGGGCGGGAGCTGCCATCGACCAACTCATTTCCTTCCATCCTGCTTTCGGTGAGGCGCGAGAAGTTGCCGCATCCAAGGGCATTTCGCTGCCGAGCCTGCTTGCCGACAGGGCCGCTGCGAGCGTGCCATCACTCTCCGAAGCGGTGCATCTCGCCCAGGGGCTGGTGGTGGTGCCGGAATTCCTCGGCAATCGCTCGCCGCATGCCGACCCTCATGCGCGGGCGGTGATCGCCGGGCTCGGCATGAAGCATGACCTGGACAATCTGGTGTCGCTCTACGTCGCCGGCGTGCTTGGGCTGGGCTACGGGCTGCGCCAGATCGTAGCCGCGAGTCGGGCGCAGGGCGCGACCATCGTCAGCCTTGCCCTGAGCGGTGGCGCCGGCCAGCACCCGCTGGTGCGCCAACTCCTCGCCGATTGCACCGGTTTGCCGGTGCTGATTTCGCGCCAGCCCGACCCGGTGTTGCTGGGAGCGGCGATGCTGGGGGCGACTGCGGGCAAAGCCTTTGCAGACCTGGAAACGGCGATGGAAGCCATGTCTTCCATTGGCGAAAGCGTGGAGCCGACTGTAGGCGAAATCGCCGAATGCCACGACCGGCGTTTCGCGGCGTTCGAGGCGCTACAGAAGACAGCGGCATCGGTCCGCCGCATCCTGAATGGAGAAGAATGACATGGCCGGATTGCGCCTTGCCAAGCTCAAGAAGAAATTCGGCCCGGTCGATGTCATCAATAATGTCGACCTGGACATTGCCGACGGCGAATTCGTGGTCTTTGTCGGCCCGTCCGGATGCGGCAAGTCGACCTTGCTGCGGATGATCGCCGGGCTGGAGGAGATTACCGCAGGCGACCTGTTCATCGACGGCCGGCGGTGCAACGATATGGAGCCGCGCGAGCGCGGCATCGCCATGGTGTTCCAGTCTTATGCGCTTTATCCGCATCTGACCGTCTATGAGAATATGAGCTTCGGCCTAACGCTCAACAAGACGCCGAAGGCCGAGATCGATGCGCGCGTGCGCGAGGCAGCGCGAATCCTGAAACTGGATCTGCTACTGGATCGAAAGCCGAGCCAGCTTTCAGGCGGACAACGCCAGCGCGTCGCGATCGGCCGCGCCATCGTCCGCAAGCCCGGCGTGTTCCTGTTCGACGAGCCCCTTTCGAACCTCGATGCGGCGCTGCGCATGGAGATGCGCATGGAGATCGCCAAGCTGCACAAGGAACTCGGTGCGACGATGATCTATGTCACGCACGACCAGGTCGAGGCGATGACGCTGGCCGACAAGATCGTGGTGCTCGAAGGCGGTGTGGTGCAGCAGATCGGCTCGCCGATCGAGCTCTACAAGAAGCCGGCAAACAAATTCGTCGCCGGCTTCATCGGCTCGCCGAAGATGAATTTCCTCAAGGT
>JBARWP010000003.1:0-1928 GCA_049646905.1 Pseudaminobacter sp.
GGATGGCCTGCGGCTGGGGCGTTCGGATGCGTATTTCCTCGTCGATCTGCAGCCTGAGGTGAAACGGGAGGCAGCCCGCGCGCTCGCCCGCCTGGGTGGACATGGGGTGCGCTATGTCGAAAGGGCCATGGCCAATCTGGAGCACAGGACCTTGTTCAACCGCACGATCGTGACCAGCGAGTTGCTGGCGACGCTGGGCAGGGAGCGGGCCATTGCAGAGCAGGGGGCGATGGACCCGGTCGTGGCGCAACGGCTGCGCTCCGGCTTCGACCTTTCGTGCGACGAGTATGACGCGATGCTGCGCCGGCATGCGGCGATGAAGACCGAAGCCGCCGCAGAGATGGCGGATCTCGACGCTTGGGTTGCGCCGACCATTGCGGTTGCCGCGCCTCCCCTCCTCGAGACACTGGAACCGGAGAAGGGTAGCGCGCTCGCCGCCCACCTGACCCGCAATACCGGCCCGATGAACATGTTCGGGCAATGCGGATTCTCGATGCCCATCCAATCCCGCGACGCGCGCCTGCCGGTCGGCCTGCAGATCACATGTTCCGGCTTCGAGGAGGAGAAGGCGTTGTCCATCGCCCTGGCGCTGGAGAACGCGCTGGGCGCACCCGTCATGCCCGACATGACACCGTTCACAGGCGCATGGACGCCTGCCTTAGGCATGCCCTGAAAACTTAGGAGTCAGCATTGCGAGACATTACCGACATCCATGCGGTACGGCCCGGAACCAACCTGACGGCGGAGTTCGACAGGGTGTTCGTAAAGGACGGGGAAATCCCCAAGCACAGGATCGGCATCGTCGGCAGCCTTGCGTTCGACGAGAAGTCGAGCGTCCTCATCAAGCTTCTGATGGTGGCCGACCGGATGCACATACAAAAGGTGTTCTGCACCGAGGGCACGGTCATGCCCGTCCATATTCATCCAGACCATTCGACGATCGTGCGGCTCCAGGAAGGCAAGATGAAGCTGTTCATCGATGGCCAGACTTACATCGCTCGTCCCGGCGATGTCTGGCACCATCCCAGAGGCGTGCCCCATGGCCACGAAGCGCTCGAAGACAGCCACGTCATCGAGATCAAGTCACCGGCCGTGAAGACCTGGTGAGGAGACCGTGATGACCATCGATGCAGGAAAAAACGCCATGCTTGAGCCATGGGACACGCTCTTCCGCTCGGCCGCTGAGATAGCCTCTGTGCCTCTATCGCAGAACGCGGGATCTCTCGAAGGCAGGATCGCCCGTCTGTTGATGGTGACAGCCGACATGCAGTGCAGTGAAATTCAGATGGAAAAGGGCGTGCGCGAGGACGTGCATACCCACCATGACCATTCCGTCATCGGTTGCCTTCTTTCCGGCAGGTTGCGGCTGGTGATCGGGATGGAGACCTTCGACGCTGCACCCGGAGACGTCTGGATGCATCCGCAAGGGGCGCCTCATCGGGTCGAGGCGCTGGAGAATTCCCTATATCTGGAAGTCAAATCGCCGGCCCTGCCGAGCTGATGGCGTCCGGCCGCATATAAATCAAGCTGAAGTCGAGTGCATAAAATTGAATAGAAGAGTCCACGTATCCGATCTCAAGATTTCCCGTTTGCTTCATGACTTTGTTGGGGAGGCGGTTTCGGGGACTGGGTTGGAAGCGGAGGCGTTCTGGCGGGGCTTTTCGGCCCTTGTGCACGAGCTTGCACCGAGGAACCGGGCGCTGCTGGCCCGGCGCGAGGAACTGCAGGAAAGGCTGGACGGCTGGTATCGCGACAACGGCGCGCCGGCCGACATGGAAGCCTACAAGGGTTTCCTGGCCGAGATCGGCTATCTGGTGCCGGAGGGGCCGGCCTTCGCGGTGACGACGCAAGACGTCGATGCCGAGCTCGCGCAGGTGGCCGGGCCGCAGCTGGTGGTGCCGATCACCAATGCGCGCTACGCGCTCAAC
>JBARWP010000004.1:0-2947 GCA_049646905.1 Pseudaminobacter sp.
GCGCATGCTCGCGGTCTTCGTCTTTGCCGTCGTGGTCTGGATCACCGAGGCGCTCGACTATGCGGTCAGCGCGCTGGTGATCCCGGCGCTTATTGCGGTGCTGTTGGGTCTGTCTCCCGATATAGCCGATCCCGAGACGCTGATAGGCACGTCCAGGGGGCTGTCGACGGCGATGAGCGGGTTTTCCAGCAGCGCCCTGACGCTGGTCGCCGCGGCGCTGTTCCTCTCGACCGCGATGACCATCACCGGGCTCGACCGGCGTATCGCACTCAAGGTGCTCTCGCGCGTCGGCTCGAAAACCAGTCATGTCGTCATCGGCGGAATTGTCGTCGCGACCTTGCTTGCCTTCCTGGTGCCGAGCGCAACGGCGCGGGCGGCCGCCGTCATCCCTATCATGATGGGCATCATCCTCGCCTTCGGCGCGGAGAAGCAGAGCCGCTGCGCCGGGTTGCTGATCATCACGACGGGTCAGGCGGTGAGCGTCTGGAACATCGGCATCAAGACAGCGGCGGCGCAGAACATGGTGGCTGTCGGCTTTCTCCAGAGCGAGTTGGGCCAGGATATTACCTGGCTGGAGTGGTTCATCGTCGCCGCTCCATTCTCTCTCGTCATGTCGGTCGGCCTCTACTTCATCATGATGTGGATGATGCCGCCGGAACATGAAGACCTGCCCGGCGGCACGTTGGTGATCTCCCAGTCGCTGCAGGACATCGGGCCGATGAACCGCGACGAGAGGCTCCTGCTGGGTATCTCGCTCCTCCTGGTGTTCTGCTGGGCGACAGAAGGCGTCCTGCACGACTTCGACAGTTCCACCACGACGGTGGTTGCCGTCGCTCTCCTGTTCCTGCCGGGTATCGGCGTGATGGACTGGAAAAGCGCCAACCCCAAAATTCCGTGGGGCACCATCGTGCTTTTCGGCGTCGGTATCAGTCTCGGAACAGCGCTCCTGCAGACCGGTGCGGCGGCCTGGCTGGCCGAGATCGCGGTCGACTGGTTCGGGTTGAGCTATCTGTCGCCGCTCGCCATCCTGGCGGCAGTGGCCGTGTTTCTGATCGTCATCCATCTCGGTTTCGCTAGCGCCACGGCGCTCGCCTCGGCCATGATTCCGATCGTCATCGCGGTGCTGCAGCAGGTCGAGACGCCGGGACTCAACGTATTCGGGATGACCATCCTGCTGCAGTTCGTTGTCAGTTTCGGCTTCATCCTGCCGGTCAACTCTCCTCAGGCGATGGTCGCGCACGGCACCGGGGCTTTCCTGGTCCGTGATTTCGTCCGCACCGGGCTGGCGCTGACCGTTCTGGCCTATGTGCTGACACTGATCTTTGGCGCTACGTATTGGCGGTGGCTTGGCTATGTTTGAAGCCGACCGGTTGCGCTCGCCCATTGTTGCCCGGCCCATGCGAAATTTGCCTGTGCCGCGGCCCAATCGGCGGGGCGCGCGATGAGCGCGATAGTCTGGTGCGCCCTTGGCCTTGCTGCCCTGGTTGGCGGGGCGGAACTGCTTGTGCGCGCAGGCTCTCGCCTGGCCGCGTTGATCGGCATTCCGCCGATCCTCATTGGCCTTACCGTGGTGGCGGTAGGCACCAGCACGCCGGAGCTGGCGGTTGGGATCGACGCAGCGCTTCAGGGCAAAGGATCACTCGCGGTAGGCAACATCGCCGGCACCAATATCTTCAACATCCTGTTCATCCTCGGCTTGAGCGCTGCATTCCTTCCGCTGGCGATGGAGATGCGGACCTTGCGTTTTGACCTGCCCGTAATGACCGTGGCCGCCTGCGCGCTGCTGGCGATGGCATGGAATGGGATTCTGACGCGGGTCGAGGGAGCGATTCTCGTCGGCGCCGCGATCATCTATACCGCCGCGGTCATTGGCTGGGCACGGCGGGAGAGCCGTGCCGTCAGGCTGGATTTCGCCAAGGAATACGCCATCCCCGCCAGCAGGCGTGAAAACGGCAAGGTAGCCTCACACCTCGCGGGTCTCGGAATCGGCATCGTGGTCATCGTCGTCGGGGCCGAATGGCTTGTCGACGGGGCGGTCGAACTCGCCCGGATCATGGGCGTGTCGGACGCATTCATCGGGCTTACCGTCGTGGCGATCGGAACTTCCGCGCCGGAACTGGTCACGACGGTCATTTCAACCCTGAGGCAGGAACGCGACATCGCGGTCGGCAATCTTCTCGGCAGCAGCATCTACAACATCCTGCTCATTCTCGGGATAACAACGTTGGTCCAATCCCAAGGCATCGAAGTCGAGCCTGTTCTCATCTACGTCGATCTTCCGGTGATGGTCGCCACGACGATTGTCTGCGTACCCATCTTCATCAGCGGCCGGCGCATCACGCGGCTGGAAGGCATGGTGTTCGTGGGAGCCTACATTGCCTATCTGACATATCTTATCGCCTCCCGTGTGTAGCGAAGGTTGCAGGATGATCGAGCCGGTGAACAAGGTCACGCAGATGAAAATCGACGGCAATGCCTCCGGAGCTGACGCGGTAGAGCCCCACCTCGAAACGGTCGAGGCCGTGCTGGCCGCGTTCGGCGCCGACGCGGAGCGTGGTCTGCCCGCGATGGAGGCCAGTTCGCGGCTTGCGCGTTACGGCAGAAATGAACTGACGGCGGAAAAGCCGACGCCTGCATGGCGGAAATTTCTCGCCCAGTTCACGGATGTACTCGTCGTCCTGCTGATCGTCGCGGCGCTGATTTCGGCTGCACTGTGGTTTATCGAGCGCGATTCCGCACTGCCCTACGAGGCAATCGCCATCCTGGCAATCGTGATCCTCAACGCCGTCATGGGTTATCTTCAGCAGGCCCGGGCGGAGCAGGCCTTGGCCGCGCTGAGCCAAATGTCGGCTGCGCACGCCACTGTTGTCCGCGACGGCACGAGGCAACGCCTTCCCGCGTCCACCCGCGTTCCCGGCGCCCTGATTCTGATCGAGGAAGGCGTCAC
>JBARWP010000005.1:0-1627 GCA_049646905.1 Pseudaminobacter sp.
GGCGATGACCGTGCGCGCGCCGCAACGATTGAGGACGAAGCGTGCAGCAAGCTGCGGCCGATAGATGCGCGCCTCCGTCAGGAGCGCCAGCATCTCGGCCGACGCCCAACCGTCGAACGGGGATGGCTGCACCGGGATCAGCACCAGGTCGGCGGTGAGAAGCGCGGAGCGCATGAGGCCGGCGATGCGTGGCGGCCCGTCTATGACGATGTGATCGGCATCGCGGGCGAGTTCAGGCGCCTCGCGATGTAGCGTGTCGCGGGCGAGGCCGACGACGCTGAAGGCGCGTGGCAAGCCTTCGCGACCGCGCTGCTGTGACCAGTCGAGCGCCGAGCCTTGCGGGTCGGCATCGATCAGGGTGACGCGCCGTCCCCGTCTTGCCCATTCGCCGGCGAGGTGGAGAGCGAGCGTCGTCTTGCCGACGCCGCCCTTCTGGTTGAGCACGGCGACAATCATGACACCCCTCCCGGCTTTCCGGATCGGGGTCGATTCGAAGTGCTCGAAGTATCGTCGGGCGCAGAAGCGGATTTACGGAAAGACGTAACGGGATTAGGCGTTGTTTCGTGTCGGCCCTTCGTCTTCGTGACGTCGACATCAAGGCTTCTGGTTGCGTTGCGGATCAGGTTTTGCACATCGCGCGCGCCCCCCAAAAAGTTAGATTCACTATTAGACTCTAAGTTAAGGGCCGGAATCGTCGTTTCAGGCCAAAGACTTAACTGCGGTCCGTGCGTGCGAAGTCCCGATACCGTTCGCGTGCGAAATCCCGATAGCGCTGCGTGCGAAGTCCCGATTGCGTCCACAGCCTTGTCCACAGGGGTCGCGGGAAGAATCCTGAGCAGCTCGCGCCGGCCCTCGCGCTCTATACGCAGCCGGTAGCCGGGCAGCGGCTGGCGCAGGACGATGCGGCGGAGCTGGAGCGCGAAGTCGGAGACGCGCACCAGGCTGCCGGATTTCTCATGGAGATGCGGAACGTCGAAGAGCCAGCCGCCTGGCTGGCGGCCGGCGTGCTTGCGGGCGACGCGGTAGAGCCAGCGCTCGATGCCGCCGGTTAGCCGGAAATAGGCCGGGTCGATGGTCAGGACCAGCGAGCGGTCGATGACGCCGCGATAGAACCAGTCGGGGAGAACGAACTCCATGCCCTCGACGCGACCGTCCGCGCGGGTGAGTTCCTCCCATTCGTTGATCCAGGAGAACTGATGCCGCCTCCAGTTCTCGCCGTGGCGGATGTTGGTGCGGATGACGGTGGACTGGAGCCGGGTGAGCGCGCTCTTCAGAAGCTTGTAGTCGCGGGCGCCGGTCTCGCGGCCGATCGCGGTGAGAAGCTGGTAAGGCGTGAAGCGCAGGAAGCGTGAGGTTCGAAGACCAAGATTCTCAGCTTCGACAATCTGGCTTGCGGCCCAAATCAGGATATCGGCGTCCCAGATGGTCGCCATGCCGTGCTCATGCACGGCGAGTACCTCGATGCGAACGTCTCCCGCCTCGTAGAGAATGGGAACGATGCGCCTGGCCTTGGCCAGCGAGAAGAACGGGCGCTCCATGAGATCGCGCTGATCGCGCGGTCGGGCATCGCCGGTCGCCACGACGAACGGGTCGAGCTTGTTGCGCTCGCTGGGGGCAATGAGGCGGC
>JBARWP010000006.1:0-2037 GCA_049646905.1 Pseudaminobacter sp.
CGCTCACGAACTTGAAGGCCGGGTTGCGATCGTCACCGGGGCCTCGCGCAATATCGGACGGTCCATTGCCGTGGCGCTCGGGCAGGGCGGCGCCAATGTGCTGGTGCATGCGCAGCAGGACCGCGACAGTGCCGAGCAGACGGCACGGGACGTCGAGGCGGCGGGCGGAAAGGCGGCGGTCATGCTCGGCGACCTTGGCGATCCGGCCGTTCCCGCGCGGATCGTGGAGAGCGCCTTGTCCACATTCGGAAAGCTCGACATCGTGGTCGCCAATGCCGCGATCCGGCCGGAGGCGTCGATCGACGAATTGACCTACGCAGACTGGCGCAAGGTGATGGCACTCTGCCTCGACAGTGTTTTCCTGCTCACCCAAGCCGCGTTGAAGCCGCTGCGGCTCAGCGACCAGGCGAGCATCGTGACGATCGGAGGGCTTTCCGGCCATAGCGGCGCTGCGGACCGCCCGCATGTGATTGCGGCCAAGGCCGGGCTGGTCGGGCTGACCAAGGCGCTCGCGCATGATCTCGGCAAGGATGCGATCACGGTCAACTGCGTGGCACCGGGGCTGATCGAAACCAAGCGCGTGGGTGCGGAGCCGAAACACCATGCAAGCCGCACGAATGTGCTGGGGCATCATGGAACGCCGCAGGACGTCGCCGCGATGGTGAGGATATTGGCGGGGCCGGCGATGCGCTACGTCACCGGGCAGACCATCCATGTGAATGGCGGCGCGCTGATGGTGTAGGAACAGCCGGCCGTTAAGGGCTGGCAGGCCGGACGGCGATCCGTCCGGCCTGTCGGTAGGTACCGGCTATCGGGCCAACCGGCTGGCCAGGGCAATCGCCGCCTCGAAGGCACCGGTGCTGGCGACACCCTTGCCGACGATGTCGAATGCCGTGCCATGGGCCGGGGTGGTGAAGACGATGTCGAGCCCGGCGGTGACGGTTACACCGCGGTTGAAGCCGCGCATCTTGGTCGCGATCTGGCCCTGGTCGTGATACATGGCGAGCACGCCGTCATAATCGCCGGCAAATGCCTTCAGATAGACCGTGTCGGCCGGAAACGGCCCCTGGCAGCCAATGCCCCTGGCCGCCATGGCCTCGACGGCCGGGCGGATGATGTCGATCTCCTCGGTTCCGAACAGGCCGCCTTCGCCACCATGAGGATTGAGCGCGGCGACAGCCAGACGCGGCGCGGCGATGCCGGCCTTTTTCATCGTCGTCGTCGCCAGTTCGATCGCAACCTCGATTGCGGAACGGTCGATCTGGTCGAGCGCCTGCCGCAGCGAGACATGCGAGGTGACGCGTGACATCCACTGATTGTCCAGCACGTTCATTTCGCTGAAATAGCCGGTGTGGGCGAGAAGATGGGCGAACATCTTGTGCTCGTCCGGAAATTTCCAGCCGCCGTCGAAAAGCGCGCGCTTGTTGAGCGGGGCAAAGGTGACGGCATCGACTTCCCCGGCCTTGGCGAAATCGATGGCGCGCGCCAGGGTTTCGCCGGTGACGCGGCCCGACTCGGCGCTGGCGATGCCGGGTGCATAAAGGGCCGGGTCGGTGTTGGCGAGGTCGATGAGGGGGACCGCCTTGTCCGACCAGTCGACCAGGGCAGGGCTCTGGTAGCGCCGGTAGGCGAATGAAACGCCGGCCTGCCGCATGCCGAGATCGAGCACGCGGGCATCGCCGATGACGACGATCCGGGCGGTTTGCGCCATGCGGCCGTCATGCAGGATGCGCGCGGTCAGTTCGGGGCCGATGCCGGTGGTGTCGCCGGGCGTGAGCGCAACGATCGGGAGAGTGGTCATGCGTTCCTCCAGGAATCAGCCGGCGCTTGCGCAAGTGCGGAGGCGACGGCCCTGCCGCAGGTCACCGTGTCGGCGCTGCCGCCAAGGTCGCCGGTGCGCAGCTTCGGACCGGCGAGCACCGTCTCAATGGCCGAGACGATTGCCGCGGCCGCATCGGCATGGCCGAGATGGTCGAGCAGCATGGCGCCGGCCCAGATCTGGCCGATCGGATTGGCGATGCCCTTGCCGGCGATGTC
>JBARWP010000007.1:0-6288 GCA_049646905.1 Pseudaminobacter sp.
GACCCGACCTGGATCAGCCCGGAGGCATCCACCCGGGCGATCGAGCCGCCGCCGGCGCCGATCGTGTGCACGGCGATCATCGGCACATGGATCGGCATCGCATATTCGATCTCGATCTCGTTCGACACCGCCGGCTCGGCGCCACGCACCAGCGCGACGTCAGTGGAAGTGCCGCCCATATCGTAGGTGACGAGATTGCCGTAGCCGGCGCGCCGGCCGGTATAGGCCGCCGCGATCACGCCCGAGGCCGGGCCGGACATCACGGTCTTGGCCGCTTCGCGCGTGACGTTGCTAGCCGAGATCATGCCGCCATTGCCGTTCATGATGAGGAAGTCTCGCGCATAGCCCCGGGCCTGAAGCTCCTCGCCAAGCCGGTTGACATAGCGCTCCAGGATCGGCTGGACGCCGGCATTGACCGCGGCCGTCACGCCCCGCTCGAACTCGCGCGCCTCCGAAAGCAGCCGGTGCCCGACCGTGACGTAGCCGTTCGGCCAGAGTTCGGCGGCGATCCCGGCCGCACGCTCCTCATGCGCGGGATTGGCATAGGAGTGCAGGAAATGGATGACCAGCGCCTCGCAGCCGGCGGCAAGCAGGAGGCGGACCGCCTCTCGCACCCCCTCCTCGTCCAGCGGCGTGCGCACCGCGCCCGAAGCCTCGATGCGCTCGGCCACCTCAAGCCTGAGATCGCGCGGGATGACCGGCACGAAAACCCCGGTCATGCCATAGGCCTGCGGCCGCGTGCGCCGGCCAAGCTCGATCACGTCGCGGAAACCCTGCGTGGTGATCATGCCGGTTTTCGCCAGCCGCCGCTCCAGCACGGCATTGGTGGTGGTGGTCGTGCCATGCACGATGAGGTCGATCGCATCGACCGGAAAGCCGCATTGGGCCAGCGCGGCTACGACACCGAAAGCCTGGTTGTCGGGCGTGGTCAGGGTCTTGGCGACGCGCACGCCGCCTGTATCGGCGTCAAACAACAACAGATCGGTGAAGGTGCCGCCGACATCGATCCCGGCGACCACGCCGCCTGTCCTTGCCGAAACAGTCTCAGCCATGCGCCGTTTCCGAAATGCAGCGCGCCAGCGCGTGTTCCATCGTTATCTTGACGCAAAGATCGTTTGTATACTAATCAATCGCCGAGGCAAGAGTTTACCATTTTGGGCAATCTGACAGCCCGCCGAACCGGAAGGTCCTGGCGAGGCAGGGAGGTTGCTATTCGCGCATGATGAAAGGTCCGGTTGGATGAATTCCCTGGCATCTGCTGATCCGGCCGGCGCCAAGCCGCTCGACTTCCCGATTCCGGCCAATGTGCATGCGCAGACCGTGGTTTCGGTGAAGCACTATACCGACCGGCTGTTCTCCTTCCGCATCACGCGGCCGCAATCGCTGCGCTTCCGCTCGGGCGAATTCGTCATGATCGGCCTGCCCAATGCCGAAAAGCCGGTGTTCCGCGCCTATTCCGTCGCCAGCCCGGCCTGGGACGAGGAACTGGAGTTCTTCTCCATCAAGGTGCCGGAAGGTCCCTTGACCCAGCATCTGCAGAAGATCCAGCCCGGCGACATCGTGCTGATGCGCCCCAAGGCGACCGGCACGCTGGTGATCGACGCACTGACACCGGCAAGCCGGCTGGTGATGATCTCCACCGGCACCGGCATCGCGCCCTTCGCCAGCCTGCTGCGCGACCCCGACACCTATGAGAAATTCGACCAGCTCATCCTCACCCATACCTGCCGCGACACCGCCGAACTGCGCTATGGCCGCGAGCTTTTCCAGCAGCTTGCCGACGACCCGCTGATCGGGGACCTGACGCATGGCCGGGTCCGCCTCTACAACAGCACCACCCGCGAAGCCTCTGAGCGCATGGGCCGCATCACCGCGCTCATCGAGTCCGGCACATTCTATGCCGATCTCGGCATCGAGAAGCTCGATTCGGCCACCGACCGCATCATGATCTGCGGCTCGATGCACATGCTGCGCGATGTGCGCACGCTGGCCGAAGGGCTGGGTTTCGTCGAAGGCTCTCTCAGCA
Organism: Pseudaminobacter sp.; assembly: GCA_049646905.1. Lineage (GTDB taxonomy): Bacteria > Pseudomonadota > Alphaproteobacteria > Rhizobiales > Rhizobiaceae > Pseudaminobacter. The sequence continues at coordinate 2,027 of JBARWP010000007.1, forward strand.
GCCCCGGCAGCTTCGTGGTCGAGCGCGCCTTCGTAGGCTAGCCGCAAACGATTTTTGCCCGATCCATCGCGAAAGCGGAAAGATCGACTGCCAAGGCAATGTCTTTTGGAGAGCCTGTCCGCTTGAGGCCACAGCCCGCGCGGACACTGTTTCTCCCCGATATCACATTGCCGCGCTATGATTGGGCACGGATGATTGCGGCAGGGATAGACCGATGTCCATCAAAGACGCCATCTGCGAGGCGATCGGCCAGCGCCGGCTCGTGTCCTTCATTTACAAATCCGCCCAGCGCACGGCCGAGCCTTATATCCTCGGCTATGACGACAAGGGCGCGCTGACGCTGTCGGCCTACCAGACCAGCGGCGGCAGCGGCACAGGCTTCCGCACGTTCCTGGTCGACGGCATGTCCTTCGTGACCATGACCGAGCGCGGATTCACCGGAACTCGCCCCGAATACAACCCCCGCGACCGCTATTTCGCGCATATCGTCTGCCAGGTTTAGCCTATCCACACCAAGAGGCCGGCACGATCATTCGCCTTGCCTTGATGCCACGCCCCGTTCAAAGATGGGGTAAAGGGAGGGCTCGCCCGGATCGTCGATCCGGCGCGGTTGCGAAAGGCAGGCAGATGGGCAAGGCTATCGCGGATGTGAAACCGGGCGCCCCTTCGGTGACGGCCCTGCCGATGCTGGCCGCCAACAGCGCTTCCACCGAACCGGAACTGACCCGCAATCCCGGCATGAAGCTCGACCTCGGCTTCCTGGAATCGCTGCGCAACGTCAACCGCAGCGCGCTTGAACGGCGGGCGGCGACGCTGACCAAGCGCCGCTCGATCAAAGGCGACAACCAGGCCGCCTGGCTGCTCAGGGCCCTTGCCTGCATGGACCTGACCACGCTCAACAGCAACGATACGGACGAGCGCGTGCGCCGCTTGTGCGCCAAGGCGATGAACCCCTTGCGCAAGGACATCGCCGCCGCCCTCGGTCTCGGCGACACGGTGATCCGGCCGGCCGCGGTCTGCGTCTACCATCCCTTCGTCGCCACGGCGGTAGAGGCGCTGCAAGGGTCCGGCGTCCATGTCGCCGCCGTTTCGACCTCGTTTCCGCATGGGCTCGCACCGCTGGAGACCCGCATCCGCGAGATCGAGCTATCGGTCGCGGCGGGGGCGGACGAGATCGACGTCGTCATTCCGCGCGGGCTGGTGTTCGAGGCAAGATGGCCGCAGCTCTATGACGAGATCGTCGCCTTCCGCACCGCCTGCGGTCCGGCCCATCTGAAGGTCATTCTCGGCACCGGCGACCTGGCCACGCTGCGCAACGTCATGCTCGCGGCCATGGTGGCGATGATGGCGGGCGCCGATTTCGTCAAGACCTCCACCGGCAAGGAAAGCGTCAACGCCACGCTTCCGGTCGGGCTTGCCATGGTGCGCGCCATCCGCGCCTATTTCGAGCACACCGGCCAGATGGTCGGCTTCAAGCCGGCAGGCGGCATCTCGACGGCGAAATCCGCGCTCGACTGGCTGATCCTGATGAAGGAAGAGCTTGGCCGGCCCTGGCTGGAGCCGGACCTGTTCCGCTTCGGCGCCTCCAGCCTGCTCACCGACATCGAACGCCAGTTGGAGCACCATGTCAGCGGCGGCCGCTACTCCTCCAATCATCGGCATGCGATGGCATGACGCTTACCCTCCCCCTTGTGGGGAGGGTCGCGCCGAAGGTGCGGGGTGGGGTGGCAGAATCGGGACAAATTGTCGAATGAAGCAAATATGTAATCAGTGTCTCCCACCCCGATCGGCCTTGCCGATCGACCCTCCCCACAAGGGGGAGGGTAACAGGAGCGCTCTATGAACATTCTCGAACGCTATGCGGCGATGGATTACGACGTGGCGCCGGAAGCGCGCGACCAAGCCGATGCCTGGATCGCCGGTCGCGATTTCTCGAAAGCGCTGTTCATCGGCGGTGCGTGGCGCGCAGCTGCCAGCGGCGCTACCTTCGACACACATGAACCGGCGACTGGGAAGCTGCTGGCGAGTGTTTCGGACGCCGGTGAGGTGGATATGGATGCCGCCGTCTCGGCCGCCGCCAAGGCATTGCCGAAATGGAGCGCACGCCGCGGCTATGAGCGCGCCAAGGTGCTCTATGCCATCGGGCGCGCCATGCAGCGCCACCAACGGCTTTTCGCCGTGCTGGAATCGATCGACAACGGCAAGCCGATCCGCGAAAGCCGCGATATCGACGTGCCGCTGGCGATCCGCCATTTCATCCATCATGCCGGCTGGGCGCAGGCGCTGGCGACGGAGTTTCCCGGCCGCAAGCCGGTCGGCGTCGTCGGCCAGATCATCCCGTGGAACTTCCCGCTGCTGATGCTGGCCTGGAAGATCGCGCCCGCACTTGCGGCAGGCTGCACGGTCGTGCTGAAGCCAGCCGAATATACGCCGCTGACGGCCATCCTGTTTGCCGAGATCTGCGAGCGAGCCGGCGTGCCCAAGGGCGTCGTCAATATCGTGCCCGGCGGGCCGGATGCGGGGGCTGCGCTGGTCAACCATCCGGGCGTGCAGAAAATCGCCTTTACCGGTTCGTCGGAAGTCGGCAAGATCATCCGCAAGGCGACCGCCGGGACGGGCAAGAAACTGTCGCTGGAACTTGGCGGCAAGTCGGCCTTCCTGGTCTTCGAAGATGCCGATCTCGACAGCGCCGTCGAAGGCCTGGTTGACGGCATCTGGTTCAATCAGGGTCAGGTGTGCTGCGCCGGCTCGCGGCTGCTCGTGCAGGAAGGCGTGGCAGATGCCTTCCTTGCCAAGGTCAAGACCCGCATGAGCCGGCTGCGCGTGGGCAATCCGCTCGACAAGAACACCGACATCGGGCCACTGGTCGACCGGGTGCAACTCGAGCGCGTGCACAGCATGGTCGCCGAAGGCGCCAGCCAGGGCGCCGAGTGCTGGCAGCCCGATTGCACCCTGCCCGCCGCCGGCCACTTCTACCCGCCGACGCTTGCGACCTCGGTCGCGCCGGCAAACATCCTCGCGCAGGAGGAAGTGTTCGGCCCCGTCCTTGCCGCGATGAGCTTCCGCTCGACGGAGGAGGCGATCGAACTTGCCAACAATACCCGCTACGGGCTTGCCGCCTCGGCCTGGAGCGAGAACATCAACCTTGCCCTTCACGTCGCCCCGCAACTGAAGGCCGGCGTGGTGTGGATCAACGGCACCAATATGCTCGATGCGGCCTGCGGTTTCGGTGGCTTCCGCGAGAGCGGCTTCGGCCGCGAGGGCGGGCGCGAAGGCATGCTGGAATATCTGGTCGACGACCTGCCATTCGGTGCTTCCATCAAGCCGACAGCCGCACCGAAATCTCTCAGCGATGGCGAGGCGGAAAGCCCGGCAATCGACCGCACCGCCAAGCTGTTCATCCGCGGCAAGCAGGTGCGACCCGACGGCAATTATTCGCTCGCCGTTTCCGATGCCAAGGGAAAGTTTGCCGGCGAAGTTGGGCTTGGCAACCGCAAGGATATCCGCGACGCGGTCGCGGCCGCGCGCAACGGCAGGGCCTGGAGCGCGGCAACCGCCTATAACCGCTCGCAGGTGCTTTATTATCTCGCTGAGAACCTTGCCGTACGTGCCGATGAGTTCGCCAAGCGCCTTACCCAACTGACTGGTAACAGTACCAAGGCGGCCCGCGAGGAGGTCGAGCTTTCCATTGAGCGGCTGTTCTACTTTGCCGGCATGGCCGACAAATATGAGGGCCGCGTGCATGCGCCACCCTCGCGCACCGTGACATTGGCGCTCAACGAGCCGGTCGGCGTGCTCGGCATCGTCAGCGGTGACGATGCCCCCCTGCTCAGTATCATCTCGCTGTGCGCGCCGGCGCTGGCCATGGGCAATCGCGTGGTGCTGGTGCCGTCCGAGCGCCATCCGCTGCTTGCGACCGATCTCTATCAGGTCATCGAGACCTCCGACCTGCCGGCCGGCGCCATCAATATCGTCACCGGCAAGTTCGCGGAACTGGCTGCCGTCCTGGCCCGGCATGACGACGTGGACGGGTTGTGGTGCGTGGGCGATGCCGACACCTGCACGCTGGTGGAGGCGAAATCTTCGGGCAATCTCAAGCGGGTGTGGACCAGCCATGGCCGCAAGGTCGATTGGCGCTCCGAGCGTGCCGCCGGCGAGACGTTCCTGCGCCGCGCCGTCGAGATCAAGAATGTGTGGGTGCCCTACGGCGACTGAAGACCGGGCAGGCCGATGCCCCCATAAAAAATCAGGCGCCGTGCGTC
>JBARWP010000008.1:0-4541 GCA_049646905.1 Pseudaminobacter sp.
CCCGGCCAGTCGTCGGTAAGAACGACGCCTGGCTGGTGGCGGCTCACCAAGGTGGTGATGAGCGAGCCGTCCTCCCCCTTGCCGATCACGTCGAGCCAGTCGGCATAGAGGCTGCCGGTGGCATAGAATTTCGCGCCGGTGACCTTGTAGTGGTCGTCCTCGCGGGTCACGGTCGTCTGGATATTGGCGTAGGTGCCGTTGTTGGCCTCGGTCCAGCCACCCCCGACGAACTCGCGGTCACGGAAGCGCTGGAGCCAGCGGTCGTTGGACGGCGACGGCCGCGCGTTGAGACGGTCTTCTATGAAGGCCAGGTGATTGCGCCATATGTGGGCGACATTCGCGTCGGCTTCCGCCAGCAAAGCCAGAAGGTAGTATGTCTGCTCGAGCGAGGCGCCCCATCCGCCAAATTCCTGGGGAATGCGCACCAGCGCGAAATCGGCATCCTTGAGCCACTGCACCTGTTCGTAAGGGAGAGTGCGATTGCGCTCGCGCTCGACATTGCCCTTGGCGATGCGGTCGAAGATCGGCTGGAACCGCGCCACGAGGTCTTCTTCCCTCGCCGTGGCGGGCCGCAAATAGCTCAACGCAGTCGGGGCATCCGGTGCGGTCATATTTCTTCTTTCTGTTGGCGAGGCTGCGTCAGGAACTTGGATAGACGGCTGTGATTCCGCGATTGTTCGGTTGCAGTCGTGGGTTGTGGCCTGCGTGGAATGATCTCTTCGATGCACCGACCCAAGCGGGTTCGCATCGGACCATCACGCCAGAACGCCGCATAGCTTGGCATCATTGCGGTTGGCCTTGTGGTGCCTAAATCGGGGTTGAAGCAGCCGTCACGATTGCCACCCGCGCTGTTCTCTCCAGCGCCGCCAAGAGGTGCAAACCCGTACTCTCCGATAAAATCTGAAACTTCACGGCCATCGTGCTCTATGTCTATGGAATATGTAGACTATGCCGTGGAACCCGGCTCTTGGCCCGATCTGTTCATTCCAAAAATTATCTCGGGTGAGGAAAATCGTCCGCTCTTACGGAGCGAGCGGCGTTTCGACGCTGACAGACTCCCTGTCGGATCGTGCAGCTTGGTCCGGTGGCTCCGGCGTCCGAAATGAAAATCCACTATTGGAGGAACGCGCTGCATTCGTCGGCCGCTCCGTGCGTTGGCCGCACGACGGCGTCAATTCGGGGCGGCGCGGACCTGGCTCGGGCTCCTGCCGTAGCGTCGGGTAAAGCGGTGGCTGAAATAGCCGGAATCGTTGAAGCCGTTGCTGAATGCGATTTCCTGGATCGTGCGGTGGCGCTGATTGGCGCTCCGCAAGCTTTGGTAGCACCTGTCGAGACGCTCTTCCTCCATCCATCGGTGCAGCGTTGTCCCGGTCGCGCCGAAGAGCTTGTGGAGATAGCGGACCGAGATGCCCGCCATCGTCGCGACCTGCAGGACCGAGAGGTCGGGATCGGACAGGTTGGCAAGGACGATTGCGCGCACGCGGCGGATGATCTGGTCCTGCGACTGGCTGATGCGAACACGGTCGTGAACGTCTTCCTCGCACCGCGCTTCCGCGACCAGGTCGAGTATGGCTGAAGCGAGGGAATAGCCGACATCCGGCTCTAGATCCGCCGATCCGGCCGAATCGGCTTCAAGGGCGCGTATTATGCGCGACACGAGCCCGCTCGTGCCGCCATGGCCGCTGAACAGCCGGCCGCAGACGCTGTCGGTCTTCAGTCCGCGACGAGCGAACTCGGCTCTGGGAAACCGCACGACGATACGCCTGACCGGACCGTCGATCTGGATAGAATAAGGCAACGTGCTGTCCACGATCAAGAAATCGCCGGCGTCCAATTTCACTTCACGGCCGAGATGCCTGGTGATTCCGGACCCCGTCACCTGAAGCGCCAGGAGATAGTCCTTGCCCTTGTCCCTATCTATATTGGCCATGCTCCGCTCGATCACGACGGAGTCGTAGTCGATGAACGAGCACTCAAGAAAACCGAGACGGCCAGCACGAATCCTGGCGCTGTAGGCGCTGGGGCCCGTGCGATACGCGCACAGGTCGGCAATCTGGCAGATGGCCTGCTGGAAGCTCCTGAACTGCGCCGAAGGATCAAGCGCCTCGGTGGAGAGGACGGTCATCATCGTTCTCTAACCCTTGGCCGGATGGCGATGGCACAGGCCGGCGTGCCTCCCCAGTTTGCATCCAATGAGGTTGATCCCTTCCCAGTGCACAAAGACGGCACTCATGATGCACCAAGCAGCAGGACATTGTCGAGCGCGCGCGCTTTACTGCCCATGGCAAAAGCCGCTCGACCGTCCAGGTCGATAGATAAGGGGAACATCCAGATGGTTCATATGCCGAAAAAGCCTTTCGGCCGCGGAGTCGCGGCAATGATCACCGCGATCGGGACCGTCGCTGCCTGGCCGGTGCTTGCCGGTGGTGTCGATCCGGTAGCGTTCGCGAAGCAAGTGGTCGACCAGGCGACCAAGACGGTGATGTCGCGCGACAAGCTCGGAGAGGGCGTCGTACATTGGACAGGCGCTGAAAGTTCTCCGCCTCCCGTGAAGGATGCCACGATCGCCGTGGTGCCATGCCCCTTGGCGCTTTCCGTCTGCCAGACGACCCTGGCAGACGCCACGGCGGCTGCAGAGGCCATTGGCTGGAAGGTCATTCCCATAGATTCGAAAGGCGACCCCGGTGTGACGCAGCAGGCTGTCGAGGCCGCCATCAATCGCGATGTCAAATGTGTCCTGACGCTCGGGTCGCCCTCGCGCGATATCCGCGCCCAGATTCAGCGAGGCAAGGAGAAGGGGATCGCGTTCGTCACCGGCTTCTCCGACGATCCGAGGGAGTTCGGAGGCGACATCGGCTTCGGCATCGACCAGACGGCCGCCGGCAAGCTGCTCGCGGCCTATGTCGTCGCCAATGGCGGTGGCGACGTGGTGGTCCTTGCTGCGCCTGCCTTCCCCCAGCTCAGCGAGCGCCTGCAGGGCTTCAAGGAGTATCTGGCCGAGCATGGCGGTGGCGTCGCCAACATCGTTGAGGAAGTCGACTTCAATGTGGGCGCGGGCGCCCCCGATCTGATCACCAAGACGCAGGCCCTCCTGACCAGATATCCGAAGGGCAGCATCAGCTGGATCCTCGGGCCCTACGACGAGTCCCTCGTGCCTGTCCTGGCGACGGCGAGGCAGCGCGACCGCACCGAGATCCAGGTGCTGGGCTTTGACGGCGAGCCGGTGGCCCTCGACTCGATCATGTCCGGCGGCGGGCAGGCAGCGACCATCAACTGGGGGCTGGAATGGGTCGCATGGGCAGGTATCGACGAATGCAATCGCGCCCTCAACAAGGCCGAGGTGGGTGTCAATCACGACTTTCCGCTACAACTGACGGTCAAGTCCAACGCCACCCCCGGGAAGCGCTACGATCCGGGCTTCGATTTCAAGGCGAAGTACCGGGAGATATGGAGCGCGGCCAGGTAGCCGCCCGCACGAAGATATTCGCCACGGAATGACCGGCTGGCAGCCGTGAACGGTCCGCCTGCCATCTCATCAAGACGAAGCATTGCGATGTCGATCCTGCGACTGGCACGAATCACCAAGACCTTCGGCGAGACCCGGGCTCTGCGGGGCGTGGATTTCGAGCTGCAGCCAGCCGAGGTTCACGCCCTGGTCGGCGAGAACGGAGCCGGCAAGTCGACGCTGATACGCATCCTCGCCGGGGACTTCTCGCCGGAGTCGGGCGAGATCATGCTGGAAGGAACGCCCTCGCGCTTCCAGCATCCCCGCGAGGCGATCGCGGCCGGCATCGGCTTCGTCCACCAGCGGCCCGCCTTCGTGCCGGATCTGTCGATAACGGAGAATTTCCTTCTCGGTCTGCCCTACAGGCATCGGCGGGGCGGGCTCATCGACTGGAAGGCCGAGCATGGGGAATGTAGAGAAAGCCTGGCCTCGCTGGGCCTGTCGACGGATCCGCGAAGGCCGCTGGCTTCGCTGAGCGCTCATCAGCGACAGATGGTAGCCTTGGCCAGAGCCCTGCATCGGCGGCCACGGGTCCTCGTCCTCGATGAAGTCACGGCGTCCCTGTCCGAGCCAGAAGTACGTATCCTTTTGCGGACCGTGCGCACGCTGCGCGAGCGGGGCGTAAGCGTCATCTACGTCAGCCACAGACTGGAGGAAGTCTTTCGCGCGGCCGATCGCGTGACAGTGCTGCGCAATGGCGAACGGATAACGACGGCGCGGGTCTCGGAGATCACGGAGAGCCGACTCGTACGCGACATCGTCGGCTCCGACGTCGGAAGCCTGTTCTCGCGCAAAGCCGACACGGTTCCGGCCGCCAGCAGGCCGCTGCTGTCGGTTCGGGACCTCGGCGACGATCGTATCCGAAAAGTCAGCTTCGACATTCGCGAAAATGAGATCGTGGGCATAGCGGGGCTGGGCGGCTCCGGCCGCTCGCGCATCCTTCGCATGCTGTTCGGCGCGCTGCCGCATCAGTCGGGGGAAATCTCAATCGGCGGCCGCCCGTGCACGATCCGGTCGGTGCAGGACGCTCTTGCGG
>JBARWP010000009.1:0-8508 GCA_049646905.1 Pseudaminobacter sp.
AGCTTGGCCGCCGCCGGAGCCGGAGGCATCTTGCGTTCTTCGACCGGACCTTCGCCGGCAATGCTTGCGGTCTTTTCGGCCGCTTCCTTGGTGGAGGCCGCGCCCGCGGCACCGGCCGCCTGAGCTACCGCTTCCGGCTTGGTCGCGGGCTGCGAGGCCGCAGCGCCCGCACCATCCGCAATCGAGCCGAGAAGCGCACTGACGCCGACCGTCTCGCCTTCCTGCACCGCGATTTCCGATAGCGTTCCGGCCGCTGGCGCGGGAACTTCGATCGTCACCTTGTCGGTCTCGAGTTCCACCAGCGGCTCGTCGGCGGCGATCGCATCGCCCACCTTCTTGAACCACTTGCCGATGGTCGCCTCCGTGACGGATTCGCCGAGGGTCGGGACGCGGATTTCGGTAGCCATTTTTCCTGCCTATCCGTTTGTGATCTGAGGGTTATTCGCCGAGCGCGTCGTCGAGGAAGGCCTGGAGCTGCGCCAGATGCTTGGACATCAGACCGGTGGCGGGCGATGCCGCCGCAGGCCTGCCGGTATAGCGCACGCGCTGGTGCTTGGCCTCGATATGGGCAAGCACCCACTCCAGATAGGGATCGATGAAGGACCAGGCGCCCATGTTCTTCGGCTCTTCCTGGCACCACACCATCTCGGCATTGCGGAAGCGCGACAGTTCGGTGATCAGCGCCTTGGCCGGGAACGGATAGAGCTGCTCGACGCGCAGCAGATGGATGTCGTCGATACCCCGCTTCTCGCGCTCCTCGTAGAGGTCGTAATAGACCTTGCCCGAGCACAGCACGACGCGCCTGATCTTGGAGTCACGGGCCAGCTTGACCGTGTCCTTGCCCGGATATTGCGCGTCGTCCCACAGCAAGCGGTGGAACGAGCTTTCGCCCGACAGCTCCGCCAGCGTCGATACCGCCCGCTTGTGGCGCAGCAGCGACTTCGGCGTCATCAGGATGAGCGGCTTGCGGAAGTCACGCTTCAACTGCCGGCGCAGGATGTGGAAATAGTTAGCCGGCGTCGAGCAGTTCGCGACCTGCATATTGTCTTCGGCGCAAAGCTGCAGGAAGCGCTCGAGGCGGGCCGACGAGTGCTCCGGTCCCTGGCCCTCATAGCCATGCGGCAGCAGGCACACCAGGCCGGACATTCTGAGCCACTTGCGCTCGCCCGACGAGATGAACTGGTCGAACACCACCTGCGCGCCATTGGCGAAGTCGCCGAACTGCGCTTCCCACAGCGTCAGCGCCTTCGGGTCGGCCAGCGAATAGCCGTATTCGAAGCCGAGCACCGCTTCTTCCGACAGCATCGAATTGATGACCTCGAAGGGCGCCTGGGCCGCGCTCAGATTGTTGAGCGGGATATAGCGGGTCTCGTCGCGCTGGTCGTAGAGCACCGAGTGGCGCTGCGAAAACGTGCCGCGCTCCGAATCCTGGCCGGACAGGCGCACTGGATTGCCGTCGAGCAGGATCGAACCGAATGCCAGGGCTTCTGCCGTCGACCAGTCGATCCCTTCGCCCGATTCGATCATCTTGCGGCGCGTGTCCAGGAACCGCGCGATGGTCTTGTGCGCTTCGAAGCCTTCCGGCACCTCGGTCAGCTTCTTGCCGATCTCTTTCAGCGTCTTGACCGGCATGGCGGTCTTGCCGCGCCGCTGTTCGTCCTGGTTGTCGGCGATGCGCAGCCCCGACCAGGCTCCGTCGAGCCAGTCGGCCTTGTTGGGCTTGTAGTGCTGGCCGATCTCCCATTCCGATTCCAGATGGGCGCGCCAGTCAGCCTTCATCTTGTCGAGCTGGTCCTGGGTGACCAGGCCCTGCGACAGCAGCTTGTCGGCATAGATCTGCGCCGTCGTCTTGTGGGCGCGGATGCTGCGATACATGATCGGTTGGGTGAATGCCGGCTCGTCGCCCTCATTGTGGCCGAAGCGGCGATAGCAGAACATGTCGACTACCACCGGCTTGCGGAACTTCATGCGGAACTCGGTCGCCACCTTGGCCGCATAGACCACGGCCTCCGGATCGTCGCCATTGACATGGAAGATCGGCGCCTCGATCATCTTGGCCACATCCGACGGATAGGGCGAAGACCGCGAGAAGCGTGGATTGGTGGTGAAGCCGATCTGGTTGTTGATGATGAAATGCAGCGTCCCGGCAACGCGGTGACCACGCAGGCCCGACAGACCGAGGATTTCCGCGATCACGCCCTGGCCGGCAAAGGCGGCATCGCCATGCAGTAGCAGCGGCAGCACCTTGGAGCGCACCTCCAGCGGCACGATCTCGTCGCGCGGCGTGCGGCCATAGAGCTGGTCCTGCTTGGCGCGGGCCTTGCCCATCACCACCGGGTCGACGATCTCCAGATGCGAGGGGTTGGCCGTCAGCGACAGATGCACCTTGTTGCCGTCGAACTCGCGGTCGGACGAGGCACCGAGATGGTACTTCACGTCGCCCGAGCCCTCGACATCGTCGGGGGCATAGGAGCCGCCCTTGAACTCGTGGAAAATGGCGCGGTGCGGCTTGGCCATCACCTGCGACAGCACGTTGAGGCGGCCGCGATGGGCCATGCCGAGCACGATTTCCTGCATGCCGAGCTGGCCGCCGCGCTTGACGATCTGCTCCAGCGCCGGGATCAGCGACTCGCCGCCGTCCAAACCGAAGCGCTTGGTGCCCTTGTACTTGACGTCGATGAACTGCTCGAAGCCCTCGGCCTCGATCAGCTTCTGCAGGATCGCCACCTTGCCCTCGGTGGTGAAGGCGATACCCTTGTCCGGACCCTCGATGCGCGCCTGGATCCAGGCCTTTTCCTCCGGGTCGGAGATATGCATGAACTCCACGCCAAGCGTCGAGCAATAGGTCCGCTTGAGGATGTCCAGCATCTGCCGCACGGTACCGAATTCCAGCCCCAGCACATTGTCGAGGAAGATGGGGCGGTCGTAGTCGGCTTCGGTGAAACCGTAGTTTTCCGGCGACAGCTCGTTGTAGTCCTCGAGCGGCTTTGCGATGCCGAGCGGATCGAGATTGGCATGCAGGTGCCCGCGCATGCGATAGGCGCGGATCATCATGATGGCATGAACGGAATCGCGCGTCGCCTGGTGTACGTCGGCTTCGGTCAGCACGACGCCCTTGGCGACCGCCTTGTCCTTGACCTTGCTCTCGATGTGCTTTTCGACGAGGCCCCAGTCCCCGTCGAGCGCCGAGACCAGTTCGCCATTGGCGACCTGCGGCCAGCCGGGCTTTTTCCACGAAGCGCCCTCGGCGTTCTTCCTGACATCGGCGGCATCGTCCTTCAGCGCGGCGAAGAACTCCTGCCACTGCTGGTCCACCGAAGACGGGTCTTCCTGGTAGGCGGCGTAAAGCGCCTCTATGTAGTCGGCATTGCCGCCATAGAGGAATGACGTGAGGGAAAATTGGTCGTTGGCCTGATCCTGTCGCGCCATCTTCTCACCGGAGCCTTTCGCCCCGTCTCCTTGTTCGAGGTGAATGGTAAAATGGTGAATAGTGAATAGACGGTGACCGGGGCCATTCACTATTCACCATTCACCATTCACCTATCCCTTGATTGCCTCGAGCAGCGTCGTACCCAGTCGTGCCGGCGAGGGCGACACGCGGATGCCCGCCGCCTCCATCGCCGCGATCTTGTCTTCGGCTCCGCCCTTGCCGCCGGAAATGACGGCGCCGGCATGGCCCATGGTGCGTCCGGGAGGGGCCGTGCGTCCGGCGATGAAGCCGGCCATCGGCTTCTTCCTGCCGCGCTTGGCCTCGTCCTTGAGGAACTGCGCGGCGTCCTCTTCGGCCGAACCGCCGATCTCGCCGATCATGATGATCGACTTGGTCTCGTCGTCGGCCAGGAACATTTCCAGCATGTCGATGAATTCCGTTCCCTTGACCGGATCGCCGCCGATACCGACCGCCGTGGTCTGGCCAAGGCCGGCATTGGTGGTCTGGAAGACCGCCTCATAGGTAAGCGTTCCCGAGCGCGATACAACGCCGACCGAGCCCTTGCGGAAGATGTTGCCGGGCATGATGCCGATCTTGCATTCGTCGGGCGTGACGATGCCGGGGCAGTTCGGCCCGACCAGCCGCGACTTCGACCTGTCGAGTCGCGCCTTGACCTTGACCATGTCCATCACCGGAATGCCTTCCGTGATGCACACGATCAGCGGGATTTCCGCCTCGATCGCCTCGATGATCGCCTCGGCAGCCCCTGCCGGCGGCACATAGACGACGGAGGCCGTGGCGCCCGTCCTTTCCCTGCCCTCGGCAACCGAAGCGAAGATCGGCAGGGTTTCGCCCTTCGCGCCGGTCCAGGTCTCGCCGCCCTTCTTGGGGTGGATCCCGCCGACCATCTTGGTGCCGTGATAGGCCAGCGCCTGCTCGGTGTGGAAGGTGCCGGTCTTGCCGGTCAGGCCCTGGACGAGAACCTTGGTGTCTTTGTTGATGAGAATGGACATCTGGGCTCAGTTCCCCTTCACGGCCTTGACGATCTTCTGCGCGGCATCGTCGAGATCATCGGCCGACGTCACATTGAGCCCGCTTTCGCGGATGATCTTCTTGCCGAGTTCGACATTGGTGCCCTCGAGCCGCACCACCAGCGGCACCTGGAGCCCCACTTCCTTGACCGCCGCGACCACGCCCTCGGCGATGACGTCGCATTTCATGATGCCGCCGAAGATGTTGACCAGGATGCCCTTCACCGCCGGGTCCCTGGTGATGATCTTGAAGGCCGCCGTCACTTTCTCCTTGCTGGCGCCACCGCCGACATCGAGGAAGTTGGCCGGCTCGGCACCGTAGAGCTTGATGATGTCCATCGTCGCCATGGCAAGGCCAGCGCCGTTGACCATGCAGCCGATATTGCCGTCGAGTGCGACATAGGCGAGGTCGTATTTCGACGCCTCGATTTCCTTCTCGTCCTCTTCCGTGATGTCGCGCAGCTCGACCACGTCCGGATGGCGGAACAGCGCGTTGTTGTCGAAGGACACCTTGGCGTCCAGCACGCGCAGCCGGCCGTTCTTCATGACGATCAGCGGGTTGACCTCCAGCAGGCTCATGTCCTTTTCGACAAAGGCCTTGTAGAGGACCGGGAACAGCTTTTCGCCGTCGCCCGCCGCATCGCCGTCGAGCTCCAGCGCCGCATTGAGCTTGTGCACATCGTCCGCCGTCACGCCCTTTTCGGGGTCGATCGCCACGGTGATGATCTTTTCGGGCGTCGCTTCCGCCACCGCCTCGATGTCCATGCCGCCCTCGGTGGAGACGACGAAGGCGACGCGGCCGACGCTGCGGTCGACCAGCAGCGACAGATAAAGCTCGCGGTCGATGTCGGCACCATCCTCGATATAGAGGCGGTTGACCTGCTTGCCGGCAGCTCCCGTCTGCTTGGTCACCAGGGTCGAGCCCAGCATCTCGTTGACATTGGCCACGACCTCCTCGATCGACTTGGCCAGCCGCACGCCGCCCTTGGCATCGGGCGAAAGCTCCTTGAACTTGCCCTTGCCGCGCCCGCCGGCATGGATCTGGCTCTTCACCACATAGAGCGGTCCGGGAAGCGCCTTGGCCGCGGCTTCGGCTTCATTCGCCTTGAAGACGGGTACGCCCTCGGCAACCGGGGCGCCGAAGCCCTTCAGCAATTGCTTGGCTTGGTACTCGTGGATGTTCATCGCGTCCCCTCACTTCTTGCCGAGATTGGGTGCTATGCCCACGCAAGCCTCGCACAGCGCGGCAACGGAGGCCACCGACTTGTCGAACATCTTCTGCTCGGCACTGCTGAAATCGATCTCGATGATGCGCTCCACACCCTCGGCGCCGATCACGGTCGGCACGCCGACATACATGTCCTTGACGCCGTACTGGCCCGACAGATAGGCGGCCGCCGGCAGCACGCGCTTCTTGTCCTTCAGGTAGCTCTCGGCCATGGCCACGGCCGACGCCGCCGGGGCATAATAGGCCGAGCCTGTCTTGAGCAGGCCGACGATCTCGCCGCCGCCCTTGCGGGTGCGCTCGACGATGGCGTCGAGCTTTTCCTTCGAGGTCCAGCCCATCTTGACGAGGTCGGGCAGCGGGATGCCGGCAACGGTCGAATAGCGCACCATCGGCACCATGTCGTCGCCATGGCCGCCCAGCGTCATGGCGCTGACGTCCTCGACCGACACCTTGAACTCGTCTGCCAGGAAATAGCGGAAGCGGGAAGAATCGAGCACGCCGGCCATGCCGACGACATGGGTCTTGGGCAGGCCGGAGAATTTCTGCAGCGCCCACACCATGGCGTCGAGCGGATTGGTGATGCAGATGACGAAGGCGTTCGGCGCATATTTCTTGATGCCCGCGCCCACCTGCTCCATCACCTTGAGATTGATGCCGAGCAGGTCGTCGCGGCTCATGCCGGGCTTGCGCGGCACGCCGGCGGTGACGATACAGACATCCGCACCCTCGATGCCGGCATAGTCGTTGGCACCGCTGTAGCGCGCATCGAAGCCGTCGACCGGCGAGGACTGGGCGATATCGAGCCCTTTTCCCTGGGGGATGCCCTCGGCGATATCGAACAGGACGACGTCGCCGAGTTCCTTGAGGCCGATGAGGTGAGCGAGCGTGCCGCCGATCATGCCGGAGCCGATGAGGGCTATCTTGTTGCGTGCCATTTTAGGATTTTTTCCTTTGTCTTTGACCGGGCGGTGACGCTGCCGGAAGAGAACGTTAGGCCAGATGGATGAGGCTATGCAGCCAGAATTTGCGCCGATGGGATACCCCCAAGGCCGGGTAAATTCAACCGATTATTTCGCCACCAAGGATTTCAAACGGTTAGAACAATCTGGATTTACGTAAACGTAAAAGTTTAGCCTGCAAATGACCCTTAACGGGCCTGATTTTCGGCCAATTTCCTCTCCGCCGCCAGAAACGCCCTGCGCTGCTCCCAGCTTTCGAGCCAGTCCCGGCTCTGCATTTCCATCAGGCGCGAGACGGTTCGATCGAATTCGAACGCCTCGACCACGCCGGCGCGGCCGGCATAAAGCTTGTCGGGCATGGCCTCGGCGCTGATGACGATGCGCTTGCGCGTGTCGTAGAGCGTATCGATCAGCAGGATGAAGCGCTTCGCAGGGTTGCGGCGGGTCTGATCGAGAACCGGGACGCCATCGATGAAAATCGTATCGAAGGCCTCGGCAATGGCAAGGTAGTCGCGCGCGCCGAGCGGGGCATCGCACAGGTCCGCGAAGGAAAACCGCGCGGCGCGGCCGGCTGCCCGCGGCACCTCGATCTGGCGGCCCTTGAGGGCAATCGAGGTGGAGCCGACCGGGGCGCCATCGGTCATGATGTGCCAGGCCTCGTCCATGCGGCTTTGCGTGTGCGGGTCCAGCGGCGTCATGTAGACCGGTATGCGGTCGAGCTTCTCGAGGCGGTAGTCCTTGTCCGAGTCGAGGTCGAGCACCTCGGCATGGCGCTTGAGCATGCCGATGAAGGGCGTGAAAAGCGACCGGTTGAGCCCGTCCCGATAAAGATCGTCGGGAGCCACGTTCGATGTCGCCACCAGCACGACGCCTTGGGCGAACAGGGCCGAAAACAGGCGCGACAGGATCATCGCATCGGCGATATCGGTCACCGAGAACTCGTCGAAACACAGCACCCAGGCTTCCTCGGCAAGCGCCTTGGCAACCGGCGGGATCGGATCGTCCTGCTTCGTGGCGCCATTCTTGCGGGCAAGGCGGTGCTTCTGGATGCGATCCTGCACGTCGGCCATGAAGTCGTTGAAATGGATGCGGCGCTTGCGGCGCACCGGCACCAGCTGGAAGAACATGTCCATCAGCATGGTCTTGCCGCGCCCGACATCGCCATGGATATAGAGTCCCTTGACCGGCGCCAGGGTCTCGCGCCTGCGGGCAAACAGCCACCCCAATGCGCTGGACTTGTTCGCCAGCCGCTTCACGCTCAATTCGTCGATCAGCCGGTCGAGCGCCTTGGCCACCGCCTCCTGTGCCGGATCACGCTGCAGCGCTCCCGTTTCGGCCAGATGGGCATAGCGCTGCATGACGGTTGCCCTCGTCTGGATACCGTCACGCAGATGCATTGATCATTTCACCATGGTTGAAAACCGGCGAGTGCGGCGCACCCGCCGTAGGAAAGGACGGTCACTATGCTGCGCGCAAGCTGCTCCCAGTGGAATGAATTTGACATTCGATACCCGATTGATGTCGGCCACAAAATCGAATGTCGGAAACGAACCACTAGCCCACCGCCAGCGCCTCAGCGGCTAAGCGAGATCGGCACGCCACTTTCGGTCTGGCCGTCGAATTTCTCCGGCCCCGAGGAATAGAGCCGTGCCAGCGTACCGCCGTTTTCGTCATAGAGCGTAAGCTGCTTGCCGGCGACGTTCCACGACTTCACGCCGTCGATCGGGGCAGGGCAGCGCAAGGGGCCGGCGCGGAAGCCCTGGCCGAATTTGGTCTGCGGCGTTGCTACGCGGCAGCTCTGGCCGGCGACGGAAGCGTTCCACACGCCGGCGACGCTGCTTGCGGTCAAGTCGGGCGCAT
>JBARWP010000010.1:0-1770 GCA_049646905.1 Pseudaminobacter sp.
AGCTCGTTGAGCATGATGCCGAGGCGGGCTTCGTCGATGGTGTGGGCGTTGCTCATGCGACGTCTCCCACATGGATTGCCCCGATCAGGGCTTCATAGCCGTTAAGGGAAGCGAGTTGCACCGAGACAGTCGGCAGCCGTGCGGGGTCCGGGCCGAAGAGAGTTCGCAAGGCGGCAATATCGGGCAGGTCGCCGGCATCGAGGACCTCGGCGAGTTGTTCGGCCAGTTCGCGCTCGCAGCCTCGATCATGGGCCAGCGCCAGCAGATCGACCATGATCTTGCACGCTTGCCGGTCGGGCAGTTGCTCGAGGAGGACGTCGAAGGCCCTGCGATATTCCTGCCGAGGAAAGAGCTTGTCGCGATAGACGAGATTAAGAAGCGCCATCGGCTTTTTGCGCAGGGAATGGATGACGTGCCGATAATTGACGACCTGATCGTGTCGCCCGTCCGCATGGCCTCGGCCCCTGGGCAGCGTCATCAGCTTTGTTCCTCCGACAAAGACCTCGAGGCGATCATCGAACAGGCGGATGCGAAGCCGATGTCCGATCAGGCGGGAGGGAACGGTGTAGAAGACCTTGCGCAAGGTGAAGCCGCCGGTCCGCGACACGGTGATGACCACCTCCTCGAAGTCGCTGGTCCGCTGGTCTGGGAGTTCCTGCAGATGAGGACGTTCGGCATCAATGCGCTTGCCATGTTTGGCATTGTGCCGGCTGACGATCTCGTCGATGAAGGCGCGATACGCACCGAGATCGTCGAAGTCTCTGCTGCCGCGCATCAGAAGGGCGTCACGGACGGCATCCTTGAGATGACCATGGCTGCTTTCGATAGAGCCGTTCTCGTGTGCGACGCCCTTGTTGTTGCGGGTCGGCGTCATGCGGTAGTGCGCACAAAGCTCTTCGTAGCGATGCGTGAGATCCTCCTTCGCATCGGCGCTGAGGTTGCGGAAAGCCGCCGACAGGCTGTCACTGCGGTGATAGAGCGGCGCTCCCCCAAGCGACCACAGCGCGTTCTGCAGTCCTTCGGCCAGGGCCACGAAGCTCTCGCCGCCGAGAATGACATGGGTGTGTTCAAAGCCGGACCAGGCGAGCCGGAAGTGGTAGAGCAGATGATCGAGAGGCTGGCCGGCGATCGACACGCCGAGGCTGCCCATGTCGGTAAAATCCGACAGTCCGAGCCGGCCGGGCTCGTGAAGCTGGCGGAATATAACCTCCTGCTCTTCGCCGTGGATGGCGCGCCATGACCGGATGCGCCGCTCCAGCGTCCGGCGAATGCCCGCGCTCAGTTCCGGGTGCCGTCGCAGCATCTCCTCATAGATGGCAACGACTCGGATGCCTGGCGCCGCCTTCAAAAGAGGAACGATCTCGGCATCGAAGATAGGCTCGAGAGGATCAGGCCTCCGCCGGCCGCGAACCTTTTGCTTTTGCGATGGCAGGTTCGCGTCCTTCTTGATGCGATAGGCCGTCGCCCTGCTGATCGACGCCTTGGCGGCGGCGACCTCGATGGAATTGTTTTGTCGGTACTTCATAAAAAGCCTCGTCTGATGATCGGTTACATGACGACCCGGCACAAAGATGGTTCTCCATTCCAGAAAACCACCAAGCTACCGGGCCGACCGCGATCATGAGGCGCTGAAAATTTGCGCAGCGGCGGGGGCTGTAACTCCAGTCGGGCTACGCCCTCCCTTCGTCACAGCCCTCGCCGCCGAGTCTCATCCTGATTGACGCTGAGTCTCACCTTGTTTGTCGCCGCGCATCAAGTCCGACAAAATAC
>JBARWP010000011.1:0-8306 GCA_049646905.1 Pseudaminobacter sp.
CTTGATCCGTTCCCACTGGTCATCCCGAAGCGCGTCGCAGTCCATCGCCGATCTCCAAAAATCAGCGTTGAATCTGATTTGCTCCTCCTTGGGAATCCCAAGCCGTTAAATCGTCACTACAGCCTAGAGCATTGCGCCGAAAAGTAGATACGGTTTTTGGAAAATCGGTAGCTTAGCTGCTGGACCCGCGCTCGGCCTCGACCTTCTCGATCGCGACCTGCAAGCGCGCGTCGCGATCATAGACGTCGTCGAAATACTCCACCTTGCCGCTCGCATCCGGCCAGGCCGTGAAATAGGCGACATAGACCGGGATCTTGTGCGATACTCGTTCGATCGAATGCCCCTGCTTCAGCTTGCCGGCGATGTAGTCGACATCCTTGCCAAGCACGGCGGCCGCCATGCCGCGGGGGTCCTGAAGGCGCACGCAGCCATGGCTGAAAGCACGCGTGTCACGCTCAAACAATGCCTTCTGGGGTGTGTCATGCATGTAGATGGCATGCTTGTTCGGGAACAATATCTTCAATTCGCCCAGCGCATTCGCCTCGCTCGGCGTCTGGCGCACGCTATAGGGAACCTTGGCGCCATACTGGCCCCAGTCGATGGACGCGGATGGTATGCGGCGCCCCTTTGAATCGGTCACTTCGTAGCCGGAACGGTCGAGATAGCCTGGATCGCTGCGCAGGCGCGGCAGCATCTCATTGACGATGATCGACTGCGGCACGCCCCAGTAGGGGTTGTAATCGACCTGCTCGATCTCGTCGTAGAAGAAGCTGGTCTGGTTGGTCGGCTTGCCGATGACGACGCGCATCTTCAGCTTTTCCGCGCCACCTTCGAAGAAGCTTGCCATATAGGCCGGCTGGTTGATGAAAACCCGCGTACCGCCAAGCTCGGAGGGTAGCCAGCGAAGCTGCTCCAGCGCATAGGCCACCTTGGCAATGCGGTCGGCCTTCGATGTCCCTGCCAGCGCGGCAACTGTACGCGGTCCGATCACCCCGTCAGGCTTCAGCCCTGCCCTGGTCTGCGCCGCCTTGATCACCGGGCCAAGCTCATCGACATAGGTCTCACTCTGGCCGAGGCGGGCAAGGACTTCGCCCTGATCCGGGTCGAGGTCGCCACCATGGTCGCGTGCGATCAGGTGCAGCAGCTTGGGCAGTTCCGGGCTGGACTCGCCCGGTTTCAGCAAGAGCTTGGCGTCGATGACGATATCGTTTTCAGCGCTTGCCTTGACGGCTTCGAGTTCGACGCGCAGCGCCTGGTATTCCGGATTTTGCGGATGATACGATTCCAGGACGTCGCGCACACCGCTCGTGCCGGCGAGCTTTTTCAGCACCGCCACCCTATCGAGCGGCTTTGCCGGAAAATCGTGATAGCCCGAAAGCCGGTTGGGATTGATGCGGCCGCCTTGCGCGTCGCTGACATAGCGCAGCACACGAGCCGACAATGTCATCTCGAAACGCATCAGTTCGCGCTGCCGCGCCGCCATGTCGTCCATAGAAAAGGCGGCAGGCGGGATCGTGACGGTATAGTCCGAGGTTTCCAGGCCATGACCGCCCGCTTCGCTGAGCACCCTCACCGCCTCGCTGGCCCGGCTGTTCGCCGTATGGCCCGAAACCCAGATGAATTCCGGGTTGGCCGCATAATAATCGGCGAGCGCCTTTGCGACCTCCTTTTCGGCGTAGAGGTTGAAATCCTCGAGCCCTGCTAGGCCTTCCTTGAAAACGGAGCCGCTCAACATCGGTTCGAACGCCACAGGCTGGGGAGCAGCGATCTTGAGCGCGGCAAAATCAACGCGCACCAGCGGGTCGGCCTTGTATGTGTAATAGGATGGCCCGCTGATCTTGGCCGCAGGCACATTCTTGCGCGGCGTCACGATCCGCCGTTCGGCACTCGGCGGCGGCGGGAAATCCTGGCGCGGCGAGCGCATGACCCCGTTGCCGAACAAGGTATTGAATAATCCCTGCGCGCCGGCCTGGGGAACGCTCAACGACAGGGTCGCGGCAAGAGCGGCAAGCGGGACAAGGGCGGCCTTTTTCGCGAAGACTGTCATCGTTTCCCCGTTTCAACTGAGCTGGCCGGGCCCATTCTCCGCGAAACCAATGAACTCGGCCCACCAACGGATATAGAGCGCACATCATTCGATTCATACCGATTTGGTTAAGGCTTTGTGAAGTTTGGTACCTGCTGTTGCCCGATGGCTTCACGACTTTGCGAGCCGTGGACAAGTGACAACACGGCATCGCTCGTGCGATCACAACGCGCTACATCGTGCCACGGACGTCGGAGACCTGCTTATGAAGAGAGGCTACAAATCCCTGCTCGAGGAGGCCAATGCCGAAATCGTGGCAGTATCGCCGGAGGAGGTTGCGGGCCTGCTCAACGACGACGGCACTGTATTCGTCGATCTGCGCGACCCGCGCGAATTGCAGCGCGAAGGCATGATTCCCGGCGCACAGCACTGCCCCCGAGGCATGCTCGAATTCTGGGTCGATCCGGAAAGCCCCTACCACAAGCCGATCTTCGCTTCGGGCAAGACATTCGTCTTCTACTGCGCCAGCGGCTGGCGCTCTGCCCTTTCCACCAAGACGGCGCAGGATATGGGCCTCGAACCGGTCAAGCACATCCAGGGTGGCTTCACCGCCTGGAAGAAGGCCGGGCTGCCTGTCGCGATGCCGGAAAAGAAAGGCTGAAAGGTCAGTGCGTTAATTCGCGCGCATCGCCCACGAATCCCACTGCCGCCTGCACGACCGTAGGATCCGCCAATATCCGCCTGTGTCCAAGTCCCGGCGCCCATTGAAGCTGGACATGGGAGCCGGCCGCACCGAGCGCGCTGGCATTGTCGGCCGGGACCTCGCGGTCATCCGGCGCATGGATCACCAGTGTCGGCACCTTCAGGCGCTGCAGGAACTCAGCCCCGACGAAATAGGACAATCGATGGCCGGAAACCCGCTCGACTTGCCGATCCAGCGCGGATGCGGTGCGCGGGCCGATATTGATGTGCTGGCCAAAGCCGGCGAACACGTCGGACATCGCGTTGGGCGCCGCAATGAGAATAAGGCGCCGCACAGCCAGCGGCGCAATTCCACGAATAGCACCGGCTGTCGCGCTGAGCGCCACCGCTCCGCCAAAGGAATGTCCGACCACGGCGATGAATGGCCCGAACCATTCGTCCACCGTGCGCACCGCATCAACCGCGTTGGCCATGGTGAGGCGCCGGCCCTGCGAGGCGCCATGTCCGGGCAGATCAAGCGACAGGACGCGAAATCCCCCCTTGCAATAGCCCTCGATCAGCTTCCGCATATATTCGGTGCGCGAACGCCAGCCGTGAATGACCAGAACCGTGCCGGCCGCAGGGCGCCGGGGCACCGGACGAAACTCGTGGACCATGATGCAGCCCGAGCGCGTTCTCAGACGATGGTGGCGGGCCTCGTTGAGGAAACTGGCGGCATTGTCCACGGCCCGCCGCTCACCGGCCGTAAGCTTGCGGCGGTCCGGCGTGCGGCAAAACAATTCGAATGCGGCTCGTCCGCCGAGCCCCGGCGTCAGGTGCTCGACAGCCCCGAACATGCCGCGGATGACCTTAAGGCCAATTGATGCCATATTAGCGATCCAACTAATGGTTCAATCATGAACATGATAGTTCAAATATGAACAATACGCAACAGCTGCCCTGGGACAATCCGCGTTTTCGCAACTGGGTTGCAGTCGCCCGAGCCTGCCATTCGGTCGAGCGGGCGCTGGCGGCCGCACTGCAGCCGCTCGACCTGAAACCGGCGCAGCTCGATGTTCTGATGAACCTCTATCGCCATCCCGGCATGTCGCAGCACGACCTGGCCAGGAAGCTTCTGGTCGGCCGATCCAACATCACCATGCTCCTGCCGCAGCTCGAAGGCCGCCAGCTTGTCCGGCGCGAAAGCGACTGCAAGGACCGGCGGATCCTGCGGCTTTCCCTCACCACCGATGGCGAAGCGCTTCTGATGAAGGCGCTGGAAGTGCATATGGCCTTGATCGAAAAGGTCATGGGCCAATCCTCGGCCACCGAATGCGACATGATCGGCGAGCAGATGCGGCGCATCGCCGACATTCTCAAGATGGATTAGGCTGACCAGCCCCGGCACCAGACGGGGCAGCGCCTCTCACCACATGCTCGCCTTGGCGCGCGCCGGCCAGTCGCGGTCATAGGCGTTGCCGTCGATGCGTCTCTTGCTAGCCTGCTCCAATATCCTGCCGGGCGTTGGCAAGGACTTCGCATCGACATGTTTTTCCGGGTTCCACAGCTCCGAGCGATGGATGGCGCGGGCGCATTGGAAATAGACGACATCCACCGCAATCACGATCACCGAGCGTGGCGGCTTGCCCTCGACCGTGAAGGAGGCGCAAAGCTCGGCGTCGGTGGTGATATGCGCGCGGCCGTTCACGCGCAGGGTGGTGCCTGAGCCCGGCACCAGGAAAAGCAGGCCGACCCTGTCGTCGCTGAGGATGTTCCTCAGCGAATCGAGCCGGTTGTTGCCGCGCCGATCCGGCAGCATCAGCGTCTTGGCATCATGGATGCGCACGAAGCCGGAAAGATCGCCGCGCGGCGAACAGTCGAGCCCGTCGGGGCCGCTGGTTGCCAGGACTACGAAGGGCGAATTCTCGATGAAGGGGGCATATTCCGGGCTCACATGATCGAGCTCCTTGACCAGCGAGGCCTCGCCAGGCTGGCCGTATAGTGCCTCAAGCGCTTCGACCGAGGTGATGACGGACATTCGTAAGCTCCCTCTTTCCGGGGACATCTGCGATGCCGCTGGCTATAGCCTATCCGCGTGACAGGCCTTTGTCCGCAAGTTCGGCCAGATAGGCGTTCCAGCGCTCGTCCTTCTCGCGACCAAGTTCCTCCAGATAGCTCCAGGTGAAGATGCCGGTGTCGTGCATGTCGTCGAAGGCGATGCGGATCGCGTAATTGCCGACCGGTTCTATTCCCATGATGGCCACGTTGCGCTTGCCCGGCACGGTGATGCGCTGTTCGGGCGAATGGCCCTGCACCTCGGCGGAAGGCGAGACGACGCGCAGAAACTCTGCCGGCAGCTCATAGGGCTGCTGATCCGGAAATGTGATCGTCAACATCTTGCGATCCTTGGAAACCCTCAATTCCTTTGGTGCCGTCATGATCCCGTCCCGTCTATTGCTGCCGGCAGACTACGCGGCTTCACGCCGATCGAAAAGCCGAACCGCCTGCGCCACTGTGCCACAAACCCCACGCCAAGCATTGCGGTATCCGTAACGGGAATGCTACCAAATGGTTGGAAGCTGGGGCTTGAATGCGCGGCGCGATTGCATGACATTCACAGGATGAGGCAATTTGGCCGGGGTGGAGCGGGAACGACAGTCATGGACATGATCGATCCTTTTGGACGCACCATAAGCTATCTGCGCGTCTCGGTTACCGATCGATGCGACTTCCGCTGCACCTACTGCATGGCGGAAGACATGACCTTTCTGCCGAAAAAGGACCTGCTGTCGCTGGAAGAACTCGACCGGCTATGCACCGTGTTCATCGAAAAAGGCGTCAGGAAACTGCGCCTGACGGGTGGCGAGCCGCTTGTCCGCCGCAATATCATGCATCTGGTGCGCCAGCTCTCGCGCCATCTCGACAGCGGCGTGCTTGAAGAACTGACGCTGACCACCAACGGCTCGCAACTGTCCCGCTTCGCCGCCGAACTGGCAGACTGCGGCGTCAGGCGCATCAATGTCTCGCTCGACACGCGCGATGCCGAGAAGTTCCATGCCATCACGCGCTGGGGCAATCTCGACAAGGTGCTGGCCGGCATCGACGCAGCCCAGGAAGCCGGGCTGCAGGTGAAGATCAACGCAGTGGCGCTGAAGGACTTCAACGACGCCGAACTGCCCGACCTGATGCGCTGGGCGCATGGGCGCGGCATGGACATGACCGTGATCGAAACCATGCCGATGGGCGAGATCGACGAGGACCGGACCGACCAGTATCTGCCGCTTTCCCTGCTTCGCGCCAACCTTGAGCGCCAGTTCACCCTGACCGACATCCCCTTTAAGACCGGCGGCCCTGCCCGCTATGTCGAAGTGGCCGAGACGGGCGGGCGGCTGGGCTTCATCACCCCGATGACGCACAATTTCTGCGAAAGCTGCAACCGCGTACGCCTGACCTGCACCGGCACGCTTTACATGTGCCTCGGCCAGGAGGATGCGGCCGACCTGCGCGCACCGCTGCGCGCCTCCGAAGGCAACGAGCTTCTGTCCAGCGCCATCGACGAGGCGATCGGGCGCAAGCCGAAGGGGCACGATTTCGTCATCGATCGCCGCACCAAGCGACCTTCCGTCTCACGCCATATGAGCGTAACCGGCGGCTGATCCGCCCTATCCAGCTCTGACCTGTTTATTTTTGCCGCTTGCGGTTTCGCAGCCGGCTGCTACATGCGGCGTTTTGGTTCTAACGGAATCGGACGTCTTGGCTCTTTCTCATAATCAGCGCGGCGCCCTCTTCATGGTCGTATCGATGGCGGGCTTTACGACCAATGACGCCCTCATAAAAATCGTCACCACAGATTTGAACGTCGGCCAGGTCATGTTCGTGCGTGGCCTTTTCGCCTCGATCTTGATCATTCTCATCGCCTGGCACCAGGGCGCGCTGAAAATGCCGCGCCTTGCGCTGCACCCATTGGTTTGGCTGCGGGCACTGGGCGAAGTCGGCGGCACGGTGTTTTTCATAGCCGCCCTCCAGCAACTCCCCATCGCCAATGTCTCGGCCGTCCTGCAAGCCGTTCCCCTCGCCGTCACCATGGGAGCAGCGCTGTTCTTCGGCGAAGGCGTTGGCTGGCGCCGGTGGCTTGCGATCATCGCCGGGTTCATAGGCGTGATGATCGTGGTGCGGCCCGGCCTCGAAGGCTTCAACGCCTATGCCGTTCTGGCGCTGATTTGCGTCCTGTTTTCAGCCTTTCGTGACCTCATTACACGCAAGCTCCCGCCGGCGATCCCTTCCCTCCTGGTATCGGTCACGACGTCGCTCGCAGTCACGCTTGCCGGTGGCGCCCTCATCATACCGCTGGGCGGCTGGCAGCCTGTTTCGATCGAAAACACGGCCCTCCTCGGCTCGGCAGCCGTGCTGATCCTGTTCGGCTATCAGTTCATCGTCCTTTCGACCCGCGAGGGCGACATCTCCTATATCGCGCCGTTTCGCTACACCTCGCTGCTATGGTCGATCCTGATCGGCTTCTGGATATTCGGCGACATACCTGATGCGGCGATGATCATCGGCTCGCTCATCATCGTGGGGTCCGGCCTCTATACGCTCTACCGCGAACAGGTTGTCGGCAAGTCGATGAACGCCACGAAAAGCACTGGGCCGGGCATGGCACCGGACGGCCTGTAATGACAAGACAATTCCTTAACCGGAAGTACGCCCCGCATATTTTCACACTCGTCGTTGCCACGGCGCTGAGCAATCTGTCGATGAATGTGTTCCTGCCCTCGCTTCCGGGCATGGCGCGCTATTTCGATGCCGACTACGCCGTCGTGCAATTGCTGGTCTCGCTCTATCTGGCCGCAATCGCCATCGTGCAACTGTTCATCGGGCCCGCCTCCGACAGATATGGCCGCCGGCCGGTAATGCTGGTCTGCCTGGGCATATTCATTGCCGGAACCGTGGTTGCCATCTACGCGCCAACCATAGAGTTCCTGCTGGCCTGCCGGCTGCTGCAGTCCTTCTCGGCGGCAGGCATGGTGCTGGCGAGAGCGGTGGTCCGCGATACGGTCGACTCGGAACAGGCTGCAAGCAAGATCGGCTATATCACCATGGGCATGGCCCTGGTGCCGATGATGGCGCCCATCGTCGGCGGCTTCCTGGAAGAGCTCTATGGCTGGAAATCGACCTTTTTGCTCATGCTGGTGTCCGGCCTGCTGACGTTTGCTCTGGTCTGGTTCGATCTCGGCGAGACCAACCACGTCAAGTCGAGCAGTTTCCTCGCACAGTTCCGGGCCTATCCGGACCTCATCGGGTCGCCACGGTTCTGGGGCTATACGGCGACGGCCGCGTTCACGTCCGGTGCATTCTACGCCTTCCTCGGCGGCGGCCCTTATGTCGCAACCGAAGTCCTGCACCTTTCGCCCTCACGATACGGCTTCTATTTCGGCATCATCTCGGCCGGCTATCTGCTGGGCAATTTCCTGTCGGGGCGCTTTTCGAGCCTTATCGGCATCAACCGGATGATGCTCTACGGCAATATCATCGCCATCTTCGGGATGGCGCTTTCCCTGGCCCTGTTCCTGCTTGGCGTGAACCACCCGCTTTCGCTCTT
>JBARWP010000012.1:0-6261 GCA_049646905.1 Pseudaminobacter sp.
CGTCAGCGGCCCGTCATACCCTTCCTCGCGCAGGCTTGCCGCAGCCTGCACGCCCGCGTGACCCGCCCCGACAACCACCACGCCGTTCTTCATGGATAAAGCTTCCTGGCAAAACTCGAATATGGCCCTTTCGGGCTCCGGCTAGCCCTTTCGATCCGACATGGCCGGCCGTCTTTCGGTCGCACCTTGGACAAGGCGGTGTCAAGCCGCCGCAGCATGGAGCGGGGCACGCCCCCCTCCCGCGTGTACGCCGGCCGACAGCTGCGATTTCCAGGGACAGGATCATGCGTCGAATCAAGATGTTAGGTGCCGTGCAGCGTCCGAAAACCGCCCGGCTAAACTTGACATTCCCAGTTTAGAATAATTCTAAGCTATTGATTTATATCCTCTTTTAGAGAGAATCCCATTGACTTTCACGACCCTCGGCGCTTTATGAAAGCGTGCGCCTTGGCGCATCCCTTTGATGTCTGGGCCTTGAACCCGTTCGATTGGAGGAAGTGAGTGTTTGATCTTGTGGTTGCGCGCGCCTGTGCAACGTTCCGGCTCGACTCGGATTCCTGCTGATGGCGGCGTGCATGTCGGACATCGAGCCCTATGGCTGCTATTTCGAGCGGGCACCTGAAAAACTGGTGCTCGAAGGCTATCGCCGCTGGATCGCCGGTTTCGATACCGGCTCGGTGGCGCCATGGGAACTCACCTTCACCCTCTATACGGATCTTCTCGGCCCGAGCGATGGACGCCGGGTATTGAGCGAACTGTCGCATTTCGTCCGCACGCTGCGCCAATGCGCGCTGTGCCCGCTGCACAGCTTTCCCTTCGGCGCGCACCACATCTGCCGCGACGAATGCATGGCGCTGGGGCTGATCGCCGGCATCCAGCACGAGGACGAGGAAGCCGCACAGCTCTGCCTGGGCGCAATCACCTGCAAGGCACGGCAGGAACTGGTCGGCGAGGCCGCCTCCTGTTTCGCCAATTCGCTTTCGGAGCTCGATCACCAGCTTCTGCCCATTCCGCCGGTGGTGATCCAGAACATCTTGTCACGCGCCAAGCGCAATACCGTCCACTGAGGAGAGGACCATGAGGGCTACACGGGTCACGTTACGACAGGGCAGAAGGCTGGCGGCCATCGCCGCCACGGCGGCGCTGACGGCGGCAGCCTTCATCCTTCCGGCAAAGGCCGAAACCGACCCGAAGGCGGTGATCACCACCTATGCCGATATCGCATTGGCCAAATACGAAGATTCGCTTGCCACGGCCCAATTGCTGGACGAGGCGGTTGCCGCGCTGATCGCCACCCCCTCGGCGGAGACGCTGGAGGCCGCACGCACGGCATGGAAGGCATCGCGCATCCCCTACCAGCAGACGGAAGTCTACCGCTTCGGCAACGCTATCGTCGATGATTGGGAAGGCCGGGTGAACGCCTGGCCGCTGGATGAGGGCCTGATCGACTATGTCGATGCCAGCTACGGCACCGAGTCGGACGAAAACACGCTCTATACCGCCAATGTGATCGCCAACAAGGAAATCGAGATCAACGGCGCCAAGGTCGACGTCTCCACGATCACCCCGCAGGTGCTGTCCGAGACATTGCAGGAAGCCGGCGACATCGAGGCCAATGTCGCCACCGGCTATCACGCCATCGAATTCCTGCTGTGGGGCCAGGACCTGAATGGCACCGGGCCGGGCGCCGGCAACCGCCCGCACACCGATTTCGACACCGCCAACTGCACCGGCGGCAATTGCGACCGGCGGGCCGAATATCTTGCCGCCGCATCCAAGCTGCTGGTTGCCGACCTGGAAGAAATGGTTGCCAATTGGGCCGCTGACGGCGCCGCGCGCAAGGCGCTGGCCGATGGCGACGCCAATGCCGGCCTCTCGACCATCCTGACCGGCATGGGCTCGCTTTCCTATGGCGAGTTGGCGGGCGAACGCATGAAGCTCGGCCTTCTGCTGCACGATCCGGAAGAGGAGCATGACTGCTTCTCCGACAACACGCACATCTCGCATCTCTATGACGCCATCGGCATTCGCAATGCCTATAAGGGCAGCTACAAGCGCGTCGACGGCTCCGTCGTGGAAGGTCCATCGCTCTCGGCCCTGGTCAAGGAGGCCGATCCTGCGGTCGATACCGAACTGCTGGGCAAGCTCGATACGACCGTCGCCGCCATGGAGGCGATCGCCAAGCGCGCGGAAGGCGGCGAGGCCTATGACCAGCAGATCGGCGAGGGCAATGCCGAGGGCAACGCCGCCGTCCAGGCTGCGATCGATGGGTTGATCGACCAGACCCGCTCGATCGAACGCGCCGTGGCCAGCCTCAAGCTGGATGCCATCGAATTCGAGGGCTCCGACAGTCTCGATGCGCCCAACAAGGTTTTCCAATAAGCGCGAGCCGAGACTTTATCCCAGCCAAACGGTGCAAGCAGCGCCGTCAGCCGACAGTGTGAACCATGCTTATCTGCCAATGTAACCTGATCACGCAAAAGGAGGTTGAAGAAGCCATAGTCGCTCTTCTGGATGCCGATCCGTGGACGCTTATCGTTCCGGCGAAGGTCTATCATTCCATGCAAAAGCGTGGACGTTGTTGCGGCTGCTTCCCAAATGTGGTGGAAACGATCATTCGGGTAACCGAAAACTACCATTCCCGTTTAGAGGCAAACGGGATAGATGTCGTTTCACACCTGGACCGCGTCAGAGCGTTGCGGGCCGAATATGGGAGGAGACACCATGAAGGGCGAAAAGCAGGTCATCGAGCGGCTTAACGAGGCTCTTTTCCTCGAACTCGGCGCCGTGAACCAGTATTGGCTGCACTACAGGCTGCTGGAGGATTGGGGCTACACCAAGCTCGCCAAGAAGGAGCGCGAGGAATCGATCGAGGAAATGCACCACGCTGACCGGATCATCGAGCGCATCATCTTTCTCGAGGGCCATCCCAACCTGCAGTCGGTCGCCCCTCTGCGTATCGGCCAGAACGTCAAGGAAGTGCTCGAATCCGACCTTGCCGGCGAATATGACGCCCGCACCTCCTACAAGAAGTCGCGGGAAATCTGCCAGGAGCTCGGTGACTATGTGACCATGAAGCTGTTCGAGGAACTGCTGAAGGACGAGGAAGGCCATATCGACTTCCTCGAAACGCAACTCGACCTTCTCAACTCGATCGGCGAAGAGAAATACGGCCAGCTCAACGCAGCCTCGGCCAACGAGGCCGACTAGGACCATGGATACATGCGGTGCGACACTTCCCTGACGCGCCGCGTTCAGCCTGACGCTGCAACCAACCGCGCATGGCTTGCCTGCGCGGTTGCATTGTTCTTGCTTCCGCTGTCGGCACTGGCCGGCGATGCCGAGCCCGCCGGCCTTGCCACGACACGCAGCGATCTTTCGGCAAAGGATTTGCGCCGCGTCCTTGCCGTCACCAGGCCCACGACCGATTTCTCCAGGGCCGAGCAGTTCGAACGCATGCAGGGGGGTGCCGGCACCTCCACCAAGGCTGCCAATCGCGACGCCTTCTCTCACTCTTCCGCCAATGTCACTTTCGAGGAAGAGGCGACCTTCAAGGTCGGGAACGGCCTGTTTCGCAAATTGTGGGTCTCGGCCCCCTCTTCCACCCAGGCCTCGGACGGGCTCGGCCCGCTGTTCAATGCCCGCGCCTGCCAAAGCTGCCACCTGAAGGACGGTCGCGGCCATCCGCCGGAGGGCAATCCGGACGCGACCTCCATGTTCCTGCGGCTGGCGCGGCAGGCGGATACCGAGGCCGAGAAAAAAGCCGTTGCCGACCACGCGGTGCTGAATTTTCCCGACCCGGTCTATGGCGGCCAGTTCCAGGATCTCGCCGTCCCCGGCCTTGCCGCCGAGGGCAAGATGGCGATCTCCTACCAGGAGCTTCCCGTCACGCTCGGCGACGGCACCAAGCTCTCGCTGCGCCAGCCGAGCTATGCCGTGACGAACCTTTCGCAGGGACCGCTCGACCCGCGCACGACGCTCTCGCCGCGCGTCACGCCGCAGATGATCGGCCTGGGTCTTGTCGAGCAGATCCACCCCGCCGACATTCTCGCCCATGCCGATCCCGACGACAGCGACGGTGACGGCATCTCGGGCAGGCCCTCCATCGTGCGCGACTACCAGAGCGGCGAACTCACGCTCGGCCGTTTTGGCTGGAAGGCTTCCATTCCCACCATCCGCCGGCAGGCGGCCGAGGCCTTTGCCAATGACATCGGCCTCTCCAGTCCCGACGTCCCGTTGCATTGGGGCGGCTGCACCGACGCACAGAAAGACTGCCTCGCCATGCCGACCGGCGTGCAGGAGCGGCTGGGCGACACCGAATTGCCCGATCCAATTATGGACCTCGTCACCTTCTATTCGCAGCATCTTGCGGTTCCAGCTCGCCGCGACATCGACAGGCCGAAGGTGCTTGCCGGCAAGAAGGTTTTCTACGATCTCGGCTGCGCCTCCTGCCACACGCCAAAATTCGTCACCCGCCGCGATGCGCCGAACAAGGCGCATGCCTTCCAGTTGATATGGCCCTATTCGGATTTCCTGCTGCACGACATGGGCGAAGGCCTCGCCGACGGCCAGCAGGTGGGAGACGCCGACGGCCGCGAATGGCGCACGCCGCCGCTCTGGGGCATCGGCCTCACAAAGACCGTCAACGGCCACACCTTCTTCCTGCATGACGGGCGCGCCCGCAATCTCACCGAGGCCATCCTGTGGCATGGTGGCGAGGCGCAAAACGTGCGTGATGGCTTCGCGGCACTCGCCAGAAGCGAGCGCGAGGCACTGATCCGGTTCCTGGAGTCGTTGTGATGCGCACATTGCCGGTCATCGCCGCTGGCCTTTGCCTGGTGGCAACCTCGGTTGCGGCCGATACGCCCGAGGCCGGGCCGATCGTTTCCCGCGTGGTCGCCGATTTCATCCAGCCGGCCTATCGCGACTTTCACAAGGCTACGGCGGATCTCGATGCAGCCGTCGCAAAGCTATGTGCAACGCCTTCCCACGAGTTGCTGACTGAAGCGCGAAGGGAATTCGGCGATACGGTGGCGGCGTGGTCACGCGCTGAGATCATCCGTTTCGGCCCCGTAACGGAGCAGAACCAGCTTGAGCGCATCCTGTTCTGGCCCGACCGCAAGAGCACCGGCCTGAAGCAGGTGCAGGCCGCAATCGAGAAGGAGGACCCGACTGCCAGCGATCCCGCTACCCTCGCCGGCAAGAGCGTGGCCATGCAGGGGCTGGGCGCGCTCGAATTCGTGCTGTTCGGAACCGACTCGGAATCGCTCGCCAGCGGCGCGACTTATCGCTGTTCATTCGGCGCGGCGATTGCCGAAAATCTCGATTCCATCGCCGAAAACATCGAAAATTCCTGGGAAAAACCCGATGGTTTTGCCGAATCCTGGCAGAATCCGTCCAAAAACAACCCGATTTATCGCAATAATGGTGAGGTTTTGGGCGAATTGCTCGATGTTTTCATCACCGGATTGGAGATGGAACGCGATGTACGGCTCGGCGGCTTCCTCGGCGAAACCGACGACAAGGACAAGCCGAAGCAGGCGCTGTTCTGGCGCTCGGCACAGACCGTCACCTCCCTGTCGGGCAATCTCTCGGCGATGCAAGAACTGTTCGATGCATCCGACCTGGCGGAAGCGCTTCCGGCCGACAGGAAATGGATCGCCAACTCGATCGACTTCGAGTTCGGCAACGCCTTGCATGCCCTGGCCGATGCCGATGGCCTGGTGGCGGACATGCTTGCCGATCCGGCGACCCGTAGCCGGCTCGACTATGCCCGCGTCGTGACATCCAGCCTGAGCGAGTTGTTCGGCACCAGGCTGTCGGCCGAATTCGGCCTCACCGCCGGCTTTTCCTCGCTCGACGGAGACTGAGCATGCGGCCGCCCCTGATCGATCGCCGTGATTTCCTGAAGGGCGCCGGTGCCGCCTTCTTCGCCGGGCTCTCGCCGGCGGCAACCGCCACAACCCTTGCGACAGATGCCGTCTTCGCCACCGCCTACCAGAAGCGCGACGGCAGCTATGGGGCGGCGATCCTTTCGGAGGATGGCAAGGTGCTGCACCACGTGCCACTGCCGGATCGCGGCCATGACGTGACCTTCGATCCGGTGTCGCGCCAATCGGTCGTGTTCGCGCGCCAGCCGGGCACCTTCGCGGTGGTGTTCGACCATTCCGGGCAGCGCGCGCCCATGACCATCGCCAGCCCGCCGGGCCGCCATTTCTTCGGCCACGGCGTATTTTCGCCCGACGGCGCCCTGCTTTATGC
>JBARWP010000013.1:0-2076 GCA_049646905.1 Pseudaminobacter sp.
AGCGCGTCGCAGTCCATCGCCGATCTCCAAAAATCAGCGTTGAATCTGATTTGCTCCTCCTTGGGAATCCCAAGCCGTTAAATCGTCACTACAGCCTAGCGAAGCGCACATTCATCAAGCTTCTGCGTGCCTTGTGAGACGCTGGAGCCTGGCCTGTTGGCGCTTACGCTATCAAGTGCAGCGGTGCGGCCTGACACGTTTATCGAGCACAGGATTTTCCGCAGCCGACCTCTATTTTTCGGCCCGATGCTCTGAAGCGATCTCCGTCTGTATCCTTCGGGAACCTTTCCACCGAGCCTGCATCCAATGGTTCGAACTCACCGCATCATGCGGTGCGTTCACCCAAGGAGATGTTCGATGAAACTTATTCCCACAGCATTGGCGATATTGCTCGCCGGCTCGTTGTCCGCCCTGGCTCATGACGTGCCGGCGGAAGTCGCCAAGGCCCCGCCCTCCGGCGCCTTCAAGGCGGTGAGCAGCCTGGTCAAGCTGCCGGATTTCCTGCCGGGCATGGGCCAGCTTTTCGTTGACCCGGCGAGCCTTCCGGCTGGGCCGTTCCTCGCCTACGACCATGACGGCAAGCTGGTGAGCACGATCTACATGCTGCCGACCAAGGACCTCAATCCTGATAAGCGCTTCGAAGACCTCGTGGCCCCGGGCGGCAATGTCGACCATGTCGATGTCTACTACAATGCAGGTCATCCCGGCGTCGAGGAACCGCATATCCACGTCGTGTTGTGGCACGTCGCGGCCGCGGACGAAGCTCGGGTCGCGAAATGATCCTGACACGCAGACGCGTGATGAAGGTCGGTGGGGGGTTCCTCGCCGCCCTTGTCACCAGGCCGGCATTTGTCCTGGCGCAGGACATCATCGAAATCGCCATGCAGGGCAAGGCCGACGGCTCGCATGTGTGGTATGATCCGGTCGGCATTCATGTCCAACCCGGCCAGACGATCCGCTGGACCAATCGCGACCCCGGCAACTCGCATACGGTCACGGCCTATCACCCCGAGCTATTCGATCGGCCGCGCAGGATCCCGGCCAAGGCCAAGCCTTGGGATTCGGATTATCTGCTTCCCAACGAGTCCTTTTCGGTGACGCTCACCGTCGAGGGCGTCTACGACTATTACTGCGTCCCGCACGAACATGCCGGAATGGTCGGGCGGATCGTGGTCGGCACGCCGCCTGCCAACGAAACCGTTGGCGAGGTGGAGGAAGGCATAACACCATTGCCCGAAATTGCATTGAACGGCTTCCCCTCCGTCGAGGAAATCATTGCCAAGGGCATCATTCACAGCGTCTGAACAGGTCGGTCCGACAGAAAGGCAGGCTCTCCACCATGCGGCTGGCAATCGTACAAGAACAGGGCACGCTCAATGGATACAGTGATGAAAAGCTGGTCGAACTTGCCCGGCAGGGAAGAGAAAATGCCGTTCGCGCCCTCATCAAACACAATAACCAAAGGCTGTTCCGGGTTGCCCGGGCGATCGTGCGCAACGATGATGAAGCCGAAGACGTCGTCCAGGAAACCTATGTCAAGGCATTCACCAGGCTCGATTCCTTCCGCGGCGACGCCCGGTTCTCGACATGGCTCACGCGGATTGCGCTCAACGAGGCGCTCGGACGGGTTCGCCGCCGGCGACCCAGCGCCGAACTGTCCGAACTCGATACGGCGGCCGGCGCCGGCAAGGGCTGCGTGATCATGTTTCCGACCTCACTCATGCCGCCAGGCGCGGACAGCGAGTTGGCCCGCAAGGAAGTGCGCGCCTTCCTGGAACAGGCCGTCGACGAGCTTCCGGACACTTTCAGGCTGGTCTTCATTCTTCGCGATATCGAAGAAATGAGCACGGAAGAAACCGCCGCCCAACTGGGTTTGAAACCGGAGACGGTGAAGACACGGCTCTACCGGGCGCGGCGCCTGATGAGGGCGACGATCGAAAAGCACCTGTCGACGCAATTTTCCGAACTGTTTCCGTTCGACGGCGCACGCTGCGAGCACATGGCGGACCGGGTCATCCAGCAGCTTCGCAACATCCACGATTAGGCAGAGGGCCGGCAAACCGACCCTTGCTCAAC
>JBARWP010000014.1:0-11061 GCA_049646905.1 Pseudaminobacter sp.
TATCGGCGTCGCTGAGGCCGCCGGACGCCTGGATGCGGATCTGGTGCTCCTTGCCGGTGCCCTTGTCCTTGGCCGAGACGTTGACGATGCCGTTGGCGTCGATGTCGAAGGTGACCTCGATCTGCGGTACGCCGCGCGGTGCCGGCGGAATGCCGACGAGGTCGAACTGGCCAAGCAGCTTGTTGTCGGCCGCCATCTCGCGCTCGCCCTGGAAGACGCGGATCGTCACGGCAGACTGGCTGTCCTCGGCCGTCGAGAAGACCTGGCTCTTCTTGGTCGGGATCGTGGTGTTGCGTTCGATCAGGCGGGTGAACACGCCGCCCAGCGTCTCGATGCCGAGCGACAGCGGGGTCACGTCGAGCAGCAGAACGTCCTTGACGTCGCCTTGCAGCACGCCGGCCTGGATGGCCGCACCCATGGCGACGACCTCATCGGGGTTGACGCCCTTGTGCGGCTCCTTGCCGAAGAACTGCTTCACCACTTCCTGGATCTTGGGCATGCGGGTCATGCCGCCGACCAGGACCACCTCGTCGATCTCGCCCGCCCGCAGGCCGGCATCCTTGAGGGCGGCCTTGCACGGCTCGATCGTGCGCTGGACGAGATCCTCGACCAGGCTTTCGAACTTGGCGCGGGTCAGCTTCATGGTCAGATGCTTCGGTCCGGAGGCATCTGCAGTGATGAAGGGCAGGTTTATCTCGGTCTGCGAGGCCGAGGAAAGCTCGATCTTGGCCTTTTCGGCGGCTTCCTTCAGGCGCTGCAGCGCAAGCTTGTCGTTCTTCAGGTCGATGCCCTGTTCCTTCTTGAACTCGGCCGCCAGATATTCGACCAGACGCATATCGAAATCTTCACCGCCGAGGAAGGTGTCGCCATTGGTCGACTTGACCTCGAAGACGCCGTCGCCGATCTCCAGTACGGAGATATCGAAGGTGCCGCCGCCAAGGTCGTAGACGGCAATGGTCTTGCCGTCGCGCTTGTCGAGGCCATAGGCAAGCGCTGCGGCCGTCGGCTCGTTGATGATGCGAAGCACTTCAAGGCCGGCGATCTTGCCGGCATCCTTGGTGGCCTGGCGCTGGGCGTCGTTGAAATAGGCGGGAACCGTGATGACCGCCTTCTCGACCTTCTCGCCGAGATAGGCTTCCGCGGTTTCCTTCATCTTCTGGAGGATCATCGCCGAGATCTGGCTAGGCGACTGCTTCTTGCCGCCAGCCTCGACCCAGGCATCGCCATTGTCGCCCTTCACGATGTGATAGGGGACGAGCTTCTTGTCCTTTTCGGTGACGGGATCGTCATAGCGGCGGCCGATGAGGCGCTTCACCGCAAAAATCGTGTTCTCGGGATTCGTCACCGCCTGGCGCTTGGCCGGCTGGCCGACGAGCCGTTCGTCGCCATCGGTGAAGGCAACGATGGAAGGGGTCGTGCGCGCGCCTTCCGCATTCTCGATGACCTTTGCATCCTTACCGTCCATGACGGCGACGCAGGAATTGGTCGTTCCCAAATCTATACCGATTACTTTAGCCATGTCTTCACTCTCCGCTAAGCAGGCTCCCAGGACCCCGTAGGCGTTCCGGCGGTAGCCCCTGTTCACAAGAAACTCACCGGACTTCGACCGTTTTCACGGCAGCCCGGCGATCCTCGGCGTATATAAGAATAGCCGTCACAAGGCGCAAGCGCTCTGACGCTGATGGGTGGACGCAGGCGTCAGCAGCGGTTGACAGACGGTGCTAGACACTTTCCCAGCCGTCATGTCGGTCGGCACGGAAGATCGCGTCGACGACCTTCTGGTTGAGGATGGAATTCTCCAGCGAAAACACCGGATCCGTGCCGCCAAGCGCGGCCCGTGCGAAGGCCTCCACCTGCAGCCGGTATTGCCGCGTGCCCGCAAAGCGAAAGACGGTCGCCTGCGAGTGGTTCTGGTTGTGAAGCTCGATCCGGTGGTGGTCATAGTCGCCGGCATTGAAGGGCGCGTGGACCTCGATGAAGCCGGTTTCGCCGTGAAACACCATGAACTGGCGCAACGCCATCTGGGTCGAACAGTAGAAGCCAAGATGGAAATCGCCGAAATCGGCCTTGGCGCTCGCATAGATATCTGTGCCGAAAGTCGCATCGCGCTCCACCGTGGCTTGGACGCGCAGAGGCTCCTTGCCAGTTACCATGCGGGTCACCACGATCGGATAGACGCCTATATCGGGCAGCGCCCCGCCGCCCAGCGCAAGCTGGTTGCGCATGTTGTTCGGGTCGATGTTGAAATAGGCGAAGGCGCCCTGGACGTGGCGCAGCCTTCCGATGGCGCCCTCGCTGATCAACTCGCGGACCTTCGCCCATTGCGGGTGGTAGAACACCATGAAGGCTTCGCTGATCAGCACGCGCTTGCGCTCGCGGATCTCGATCAGCGGCTGGATATCCCTGGCATCGAGCGCCAGCGGCTTTTCGACCAGCACATGCTTGCCGGCCTCCGCCGCTCTGGCGGCCCATTCCACATGCTGCGAGGTCGGCAGCGGAATATAGACGCCGTCGACCTCGTCGGACTCCAGCAAGGCCTCGTAGGAGCCGAAGGCATGGGGTGCGCCTAAGCGGTCGGCCAGCGCGCGTGCCTTGCCGGGATCGCGGCTGGCGATTGCGGCAACGATACCGTTTTCGGCATCGGCTATCGCCGGCAGCACCTGCTCGCGCGCGATCTTCGCCGTCGACAGAACACCCCAGCGGAACATCCTTGCCTCCTGTCGAGAGCGTTTCCGCTTTTCCCGAAAGCGAATGAGCTCGACCACCTGTTTTGCGCACTTCCGAACGGAAAACCGCGGCGCACTTTTCCTGGAACTGCTCGACCTATCCCCTGAGCACCCCGCCGGTCTGCTTGGCGACATTGGCGACGATGCGCGCGGCCAAAGCCTCGAAATCCTCGTCGGTCAGCGTCCGCTCCGCCGGCTGGATCGAGACTTCGATCGCCACCGACTTCTTGCCTTCCCCGAGCGAGGGGCCTGCGAAGATGTCGAACACCGCAACGCCGGTGATCAGCTTCTTGTCGGCCGAGGCGGCTGCACGCGTCAGCATACCAGCTTCGACCGCCTTGTCGACGACGAAGGCGAAGTCGCGCTTGACCGCCTGGAAGGGCGAAAGCTCGAGCCTGGGCTTGGTGCGGGTCGGCTTGGCCTTCGGCTCGGGGATCGCGTCGATGAACACTTCGAAGCCGCAGAGCGGACCGGAAACATCCAGGGTTTCCAGCGTCCTGGGGTGAAACTCCCCGAAATGGCCGAGAACGACCTTGGGGCCGAGCTTGATGGTGCCGCTGCGGCCCGGATGATACCAGGAGGGGCCACCAGCCTCGATCTGCACCTTGTCCGCCGGCGCGCCGCAGGCCTCCAGCACCGCCAGGGCGTCCGCCTTGGCGTCGAACACGCTTACCGCCGTGGCATTGCCTGCCCAGTGCCGTCCGGCACCGTCGAGCCCGGCGGTGCCGCGCCTTATGCCCGCGGCGACACGACGCTGCGCTTCGGGCGTATCGCCCTCATAGGTGCCCGACACTTCGAACAGCGCGACGTCGCCGATACCGCGGGCGGCATTGCGCTGGGCTGCCGTGATCAGCCCCGGCAGCAGCGAGGGGCGCATGTCAGACATGTCGGCCGCGATCGGATTGGCGAGCTTCAGCCCATCCTGGCCGCCGCCAAAAAGCTCGGCCTGCCTGGCCGGAATGAACGACCATGTCACCGCTTCCAGCATGCCGCGCACGGCGAGCGCGCGCTTGGCCGTGCGGGTGCGGATCTGGAGCGTAGTCAGGATCTTGCCGTTGACGGCGTCGTGGCTCGTGAGCGGCTGCGGCACGATGTTGTCGACGCCGTGGATGCGCATCACCTCTTCCACCAGATCGGCCTTGCCGTCCACATCGGGGCGCCAGGACGGCACCTCGACATCGACCGGGTCGCCATCGCCGAGCGGCTTGAAGCCGAGCCGTGCAAGGATAGCGAGGCTTTCCTGCCGAGGCACTTCAATGCCGGTGAGCCTTTTTACCTCTGACAGCGGGAAGGAAACGACCTTGGGGGTGTGGCCGGCATGGCCGGCGACTTCGGCCCGAGAGGGCGAGCCGCCGCACAGGTCGAGGACCATCCTGGTTGCCAGATCGAGCCCCGGCACCATGAATTCGGGATCGACACCGCGCTCGAAGCGATAGCGCGCATCGGTGATGATGCCGAGCGTGCGTCCGGTGCGGGCGATGTTGAGCGGAGCCCACAGCGCGGACTCGATCAGCACATCCGTGGTGTTTTCGTCGCAGCCGGTATGCTCGCCGCCCATGACGCCGGCGATGGAATCGGCCCCCTCGGCGTCGGCAATGGTGCACATGTCGGGCGTCAGTGCATATTCGCGCCCGTCGAGCGCCAGCACCCTCTCGCCTTCCCGGGCGCGGCGAATGACGAGGTCGCCTTTTACCTTCGCGGCATCGTAGACGTGCAGCGGCCGGCCTCGGTCGAAGGTGAGGTAGTTGGTGATGTCGACCAATGCGTCGATCGGCCGAAGCCCGATGGCGATCAGCCGCTGCTGCAGCCATTTCGGCGAGGGGCCGTTCCTGACGCCGCGAACAAGACGCACGGCAAAGCCGGGGCAAAGTTCGGGCGCCTCGATCGTCACCTTTATGGGACATTCGCCTTCGCCCTCCGTCTTGCCGATGGAGGCGCTCTTCAGCCGGCCGAGGCCGCTTGCCGCCAGATCGCGGGCAATGCCGTAGACGCCTGTGGCGTCGGGCCGGTTCGGCGTCAGGTTGATCTCGATGACCGGATCGTCGAGATGGGCATAGGCGGCAAACGGCGTGCCGACCGGCGCATCCTCGGGCAGGTCGATGATACCGGTATGCTCGTCGGAAAGCTGCAGTTCGCGCTCCGAACACATCATGCCGTGGCTCTCGACGCCGCGGATCTTGCCGACGGAAAGCGTCACGTCGATGCCGGGCACATAGGTGCCGGGCGCGGCGAAGGCGCCGATCAACCCGGCACGCGCATTGGGCGCACCGCAGACCACCTGCACCGGCTTGCCGTCACCGGTGTCGACAGTCAGCACCTGCAGCTTGTCGGCGTCGGGATGACGGTCTGC
The DNA here is from genome assembly GCA_049646905.1 of Pseudaminobacter sp. Classification (GTDB taxonomy): domain Bacteria; phylum Pseudomonadota; class Alphaproteobacteria; order Rhizobiales; family Rhizobiaceae; genus Pseudaminobacter. The sequence continues at coordinate 5,077 of JBARWP010000014.1, forward strand.
CGTCAGCACCTTGGCGATGACGAAGGGCTTCAGCGCCGATTTGTCGTCGACGGATTCGACCTCGAGCCCGATCATGGTCAGCCGTTCGACGATCTCGTCGAGCGAGGCTTCGGTTTCGAGGTGATCCTTCAGCCAGGAGAGTGTGAATTTCATCAGTTGTTCCTTGCCGCCGTCGTTGTCAGCAGATGTGAGACGCCCGGCGTTCAGATGTCAGGTTTTGCATTCGCCGTAGATTGGTGGATCAGGCGGCGGCTTTCGGCCGCTTGGCGCCCGGTGCCTTCAGGCCGAGGAACATGCTCTTGACGGAGATTCCCTCGTCGACCGCCGGCCACCAGATTCCTTCGTACATGAGTTCGATCTCGTTCAGTTCCCTCTGGCTCAATCCGGCAAGAAAAGGATACCACCAGAGGGGCGTGGCGATGGAGCGCCCGTCGGCCAGCCCCACATGCACCTCGTCTTGCGTGCACCACGCCCTGACGGGCCGCATCTCATCGGTCTCAAAGGCCAAAGAAGTCATTCCACGCACCTATCCAATCGTCACGTCGCTCGGCGACGACCGCGAGCAATTGCGCTACTTCGCGGTCATCATATCCCTTGTTTCGCGCAACCTCCAAGCTTTGCAGCCATACCTTCAAGGATTTACCGTCCTTGACGACATGCACATGCGGCGGCTCGTCTCGGTCCAGGGCATAGAACCTGAACTTATGGCCGTGCCATACGAGCAGGGTCGGCATCTCAACTGCTCAACCCCCCGAACAAGGTCGGCATGTCGAGCGGGCGGAAACCGTAGTGGGACAGCCAGCGCACATCGGCGTCGAAGAAGGCGCGCAGGTCCGGCATCCCGTATTTCAGCATGGCGATGCGGTCGATGCCCATGCCCCAGGCAAAGCCCTGATATTCGTCGGGATCGAGCCCGCCGGCGCGCAGCACGTTGGGATGGACCATGCCGCAGCCGAGGATCTCCATCCAGTCCGAGCCCTCGCCGAAGCGCACTTCGCCCGGCCGCGAGCGGTCGCACTGGATGTCGACCTCGAGGCTGGGCTCAGTGAAGGGGAAGTAGGACGGGCGAAAGCGCATCTTGACCGATGGCACTTCGAAGAACGCCTTGCAGAACTCTTCCAGCACCCACTTCATGTTGGCGACATTGGCCGACCTGTCGATCACCAGCCCTTCGACCTGATGGAACATCGGCGAATGGGTGGCATCCGAATCCTGCCGGTAGGTCTTGCCGGGAATGACGATGCGGATCGGCGGTTTCTGCACCTCCATGGTGCGGATCTGCACGGGCGAGGTATGTGTGCGCAGCACCTTGCGCTCGCCTTTCTCGTCGGGGGCGAAGAAGAAGGTGTCGTGCATCTCGCGCGCCGGATGGCCTTCGGGGAAGTTCAGCGCGGTGAAATTGTAATAGTCGGTCTCGATGTCCGGCCCCTCGGCGATCGAAAAACCCATGTCGCCGAAAATCGCGGCAATCTCGTCGATGACCTGGCTGATCGGATGGATGCGGCCGCGCTCGGCGGGAGACTGGCGCACCGGTAGCGTCACGTCGAGCTTTTCGGCGGCAAGGCGCGCGGTGATCGCGACGTCCCGAAGCTCGCCCTTGCGCGCTGCCAGCGCCTCGGTGACACGGTTCTTGAGACCATTGATGGCGGGACCCTTGGTCTGGCGCTCCTCCGGCGTCATGGCGCCGAGCGTCTTCAGCATTTCGGAGACGGAGCCCTTCTTGCCGAGCACTGCGATACGCACGGCCTCCAATGCGGCCTCGTCGGCTGCTTCCGCCACCGCCTGGACAATGGATCGTTCGAGTTGGTCGATATCTGTCATGTTTATCCCCTCGGCCCGTCGTGACCGGTGGTTGGAGCAATGAAATCGCCTGCGACCGCCGGTCTATCGGCGGCAGCGAGGGCGGCTTTCAGGAAACCTGTTCCCTTCAGGATATTCCGTCCGTCCTTGCCCAGCATGCTCATCGGCAGGAGGCGCAAGGGCGACGTTGCGACGGAAAAGAAGCGGGTGATGTCGCGCAGGGGTGAAAGCACACCCTCCGGTGCGCCGCCACGATAGGCGGCAAACGCCCGCGCCGTGGTTTCGGCCTTCAGGGCCTGGTTGGAGATCTGCAGGAAAAGCAGCCAGATGTCGCGAGCCTGTGCGAGCGCCAGCGGCATGACCGCTTCGGGCTCTTCCTCGAAATCGATGAAACCCCATTCGGCGTCGCGCACGAACATGTCGCGCGGATGCGGCCGCCCATGGCAGAGCCCGGCAAGGTGAACCCTGGCCAATGCGCTGGCCGCGCCGACAAGAAGCTCGTCATGTGCCGCCTCGTCCACGCCGCGCAGGCGCCCAAGGCGTTGCTGGGCGATCTCGGCAGCATCCGAAAACACCAGCACCGTCTCGTTGCGGAACACGATATCGGCAACGGGGAAGCCGTCGGCGCGAAAGGCCGCTATCTTGCGGATTTCGCGATCGATCGCACCTTGGCTGTTCACGGGAGGTGAGGACCGCAGATAGGGCGGCAACAGCGGTGAAAGCGCCGCATGAGCGCGTTTTGCCAGCGGTTGCGCCTCCACATCGTAGCGCTTGATCCAGAGCGTGCGACCGTCGATCGAGGCACGGGAAACGCGTACGCGCGGCTCGGTCACGAGCAGCCTGAGCAATGTTGCCAGGCTCTCGGCGGAGAGCACATCCGTGTCGTGTTGCGTTTTCTTGGTCATGTCGTTTTCACACGAAAAACCCGCGCCAGCCTGCCAGCGCGGGTTTCCCAGAGTTGATTTTGCGAAGCTGGGGAAAGCGCTGGTCTTAGGCCACTGCGCTTTCAAAAGCGTTCGGTGTGGTGTTCTTCAGGTATTCGAGCGCCACCTTGGCCTTGGCGACCAGCGCCGCGAATGCCTGCGGCTCATGGATGGCCATGTCCGAAAGCACCTTTCGGTCGATCTCGATGCCGGCCTTGTTGAGGCCGTCGATGAAGCGGCCATAGGTCAGGCCGTGCTCGCGCACAGCGGCGTTGATGCGCTGGACCCACAGCGCACGGAAATTGCGCTTGCGGTTCTTGCGGTCGCGGTAGGCGTACTGCAGCGACTTCTCGACGGCCTGCTTGGCTATGCGGATGGTGTTCTTGCGGCGGCCGTAGAACCCCTTGGCGGCCGACAGCACCTTCTTGTGCTTGGCGTGACCGGTGGTGCCTCTTTTTACGCGTGCCATGTCATGATCTCCTTAATATCGCTTCCAACCGGCTCAGATGCCGCCGCCGTTAGGCAGGAAATTCTTGATGACCTTCTTGGCGTCCGGTTCGGCCAGAACCATCGTGCCGCGGGCATCGCGGATGAACTTGTTGGTGCGCTTGATCATGCCGTGGCGCTTGCCGGCGGCGGCCGACAGGACCTTGCCCGTGGCCGTGATCTTGAACCGCTTCTTGGCGGCCGATTTGGTCTTCATCTTGGGCATTTTGCTTTCCTTTTTCTGCTGCGCATGATTGCGCTTATTCTGGCTTCGGGCAGACCAACGCCCGAAAGCATTAGAAACCGCCACGGCATGCCCTGCCGGACGGTTCTTGGACGCGGCCTTATAGCGGCGACTTGAAAAAAGCGCAACCGGCGAATCCGTCGGCGCCGCTTCGACTACATTTATAACTCTAGGGATTAGTAGAGATAGAGGAAAACCGGCAGTATCCCGTTGTCCTGAAGGTACTCGACCAGTTCGAAAAACGGATAGGCGGCAAGGAAGATCAGGCCGTCGGTGAAGGTGCGGTAGATGAGTTGCGGCCGCACCGTCAGGGTCTCGCTCTCGTGGAACAGGCCGAAGCGGGGGAAAAACCGCGGGACTTCTTCCAGATAGTCGAGATAGGGCCTGCCGAATGTGCGCTTGAGGTAGGCCTCCTCGACCAGCGTCACCGAATGAAACGCAAGATAGGTGATGACGGCAAACCCCGCCGCGACCGTCATGCTTCCCGTCATCGCGCCGATGCCGGCTGCGCCGATTGTGCTGAACACATAAAGCGGATTGCGGGTGACGGAATAAGGTCCGCCGCGCACGATCTCGGCGCTTTTGCGCCCGCCGATATAAAGCGTGCACCAGGTGCGGCCGAGAATTGCGAGCAGGATCGCCGCGCCGCCGAATGCTTCCACATATTCGTGGAGGCCGTTGTCGATGGTCACGGGCGAGCGCACGAACAGCAGGGCTGCAAACAGCCCGGCCACGAGGATGGCAACCGCAAAACGCCGCCGCCTTTGAAAGCGACTGAGATCACCGGCAGGGCTCATGGCAGACGTCACCCAAGAATGGGCCAGCGGCGCCGGGCGGGACGTCGCTGGCCTCGTTTATCCGGAGACGATGTCCAGAAGACTTGTCTCAATTATGGCAGCCGCTCAGCGCGGCGCGAGCACCATCATCATCTGGCGGCCTTCGAGCTTCGGTTCAGCCTCGACCTTGGCGATGGAAGCGACCTCTTCGCGCACTTTATTGAGGAGCTGCATGCCCAGTTCCATGTGGGCCATCTCGCGGCCACGGAAACGCAGTGTCAGCTTGACCTTGTCGCCTTCCTCGAAAAAGCGGCGCACGGCCCGCATCTTCACATCGTAATCGTGGCTATCGATGTTCGGACGCATCTTGATCTCCTTGATCTCGATGGTCTTCTGATGCTTGCGCGCTTCGGCGGCCTTCTTCTGATTGGCATATTTCAGTTTGCCGAGGTCGAGAATCTTCGTGACCGGCGGATTTGCATTGGGGGATATCTCGACGAGATCGAGACCTGCCTCTTCGGCGGCCAGCAGTGCGTCGTTGATTGAAACTTCACCGCGATTGGTGCCATCTGCGTCGATGAGCTGGACCCGGGGGACCCGGATGTCGCGATTGGAGCGCGGCCCGTCCTTGATGGGTGCCGCTGCTTTGAAAGGTCTGCGAATGGTCGTGGTCTCCTTAACCGTTGACGTTCATTGTGTAGGGTCTGCGCCTATGTCGGAACAGAACGGAGCGAGTCAATAGCACAGCAGGCAGAATAAATCACGCGAATCCGATTGCGGGGATCGGCCGAAGACAAGGCGCCGCGTCGGGTCTTCCGGTTGCAGGGCAGCTATGCCAAAAGGGCGCCACCTGACAGGAAAAATCGAAATGACGACCACGCCGCCCGACTTTCTCGATGTGAACGGCAATGCGATTGCCTTTCGCCGCCTTGCCGGAAACGAGCCGGGCGTGATGTGGCTCGGCGGCTATCGCTCCGACATGCTGGGCACCAAGGCGGAAACCTTGAGCGACTGGGCGTCACGCAACGGCCGCGCCTTTATGCGCCATGATTATTCCGGACATGGCGAGTCGGGCGGCGACTTTGCCGATGGTACGATCTCGAAATGGCTTGGCGAAAGCCTGGCGGTCTTCCGCCGGTTCGCCGCCGGGCGGCAGGTCCTCGTCGGTTCCTCGATGGGGGCATGGGTCGCGCTCAGGATGGTGCAGGAACTGCACAAGGCCGGCGAGGGCAAGCGTATCGCCGGGCTGGTGCTGCTGGCGCCGGCGCCCGATTTCACGGTCGATCTCGTCGAGCCGCGATTGAGTGCCGCGCAAAAGCGCGACCTGGAGGAGAGGGGTTTCTTCGAGGAGCCGTCTGGGTATTCCGACGAGCCTTATATCTACACACGCGCGCTGATCGAGGATGGCCGCCTCAATCGGGTAATGGCCGGGCCGATCGATACGCACTGCCCCGTGCATGTCCTGCAGGGGCTGGCCGATCCGGACGTGCCGCATACCCATGCCTTGAAGCTCGTCTCCTGCCTGCCGGCGGACGATGTGACGCTGTCGCTCATTCCGGACGGCGACCACAGGCTGTCGCGGCCGCAGGACCTCGACATGCTGATCCGCGCCGTCGAGGCCATCAGCGCACAGGCAGGTTGATCCGAATGCGAGCCTCCATACCGGTCTCGGCCGTCGTTGCGGCAATTGTCGGCTTCGGCGGCACGCTGGCGCTGATCATCGCCGCCGCCAATGCGGTTTCGGCCACACCGGGCC
>JBARWP010000015.1:0-1608 GCA_049646905.1 Pseudaminobacter sp.
CGCTTGGACAGTAAATGCGGCGATTTAAGGAGGGCTTAAGCGCCTTTCGAAAAAAGGCGTTGAAGATCAAGCGCCTATAGGCTGCGCGTTACCGCCGTATGGCGGACGTTCAATAGCCGTTTCGGGAAGAGGCGACAGCGATGAATGCGCAAAACATGGCCGCCGATGCGGGGATCACGATGAAGAGGATCGTCTGCACGAAACCAAAAGCAACTCCAGAAGCGATAAAAGCTGCCAATATGAATAAAAATACTACTACGAGCGGCATGCGTGAAGATACGGAGATCACCTGATTTCACCTTTCAGAGAATCTAAGTTTTAACTGGACTACACGCCGGCTTACTTCTTACAAATCGGTCCACCTATGCGGCATAGCGCCGCCTGTTCGGCAAAGTCTTTCAATAAACCTATGGCTTTGTGGCAAGAGGGACCTAGCGGTCTTATGAAGCGCGCGGCTCACTGACCCGGCATGAAGGCGACACCGGAAAACCCCGCGCCGCTCCCAAGCGGCGCAGGGTTTCGGCTGCAGCCTTGCTTATCTGAACCCCAGAAGCGACAGGACCGCCACCACGGCCACGGATAGGACACCCAGATAAATAGCGTAGTTCACTGTATTCTCCTGACTTCATGTGACGTCTGGAGACGTGAATAGCCGGTTGGCGGCGAGGCCACTTTGAGCTACGGCAAAGAAAACGCCGAGGGCTTTGTTCCCGGCGCTAGAGTGGGCAACGCCGCCCGCGAACGGCAAGCAAGCAAGAATACGAAGCAGGTGGATATGCAGATATCCGGATCGCGAGAGCCGGGTCTGCCCCTTGCCTTCGCGATCCAACTTCCTTGGCTTTCAAGCTGCTTCAGAGCTTACCGTCGAGCCCGAGTTGATGATATTTGTGCATGATCTTGTCCTGGTTCTCCAGAAGCCAGTCGATCGACGGTTCATTGGTCATCGCCTTGCGGATCGCTTCGGTGGTGCCCTTGCGATGCAGGTCGAACAGGATCTTGTGGTCGAGATTTTCGGCTTCGACCACGGATGGCGCCAACCAGACGGAGCAGATGATGCCGAGATCGTTTGCCTTCTCCTTGGGAATGAAGCCGGCGCGCACCGCATCCAGAACGCCGTTGGCGATGGCGAACTGCACCGTGCCCATCAAGATGTTGGTGTAGCGGGTGTTCTTGACCGTCACCTTGGAGACGCACAGCGTGACCGGGCGGACCATGATATCGGTGTTGAGGAGCGCGAAAACCCGCGTGTGGCCGGCCACCTGATCGCCGACCAGCGTGGCAAGCGCGGTGCCGACGGGACCGTCGAGTTCCCCGATCACCACTTCCGGCTCGGCCGCGGTTCCGGCAGGCCCGCCTGCCGCCAATGCTTCGCCGGTGCGCAAAACGATACGATTGCTCATTCGAATTCCTTCCTGACTGCTGGAGATTTGTGGAGGGCGGCAGACCCTGCGCCGCTATAAGCTCCGGGCGTGCCCTCGAGAAAACGACACGCAGCAGGCAGGCTAGCAACTTAACCCGCAGCAGGCGACTGCGGCATAGGGGCGCTGTGGTTTCAGCGCGGCCTGGCCGTAGGGGACCGGCGGGACGACTTACCTTTGTCCCTTACCC
>JBARWP010000016.1:0-3774 GCA_049646905.1 Pseudaminobacter sp.
AACCTCAAATCTGTGCCATAGCCGCTGACGGGGGACAGTCGACGCCAGCGTGTATCGCAGCCTGTATCGCATGCGGCTCAAGGGGCTCCGTGACACTGAGCACTGTGACCTTCGCACCGAGTTGGCCCGCGAGTGCAAGTCCATGCTCGACACCCTTATCCGCCAATTCGGAACCATCGGTGCAGATCATTATATGCTTGTACATTGCTGTTCCCTCCATGAACGTACGTATTGCTGATCTTTGCGCATACGGGGAATTGAAGATTTTCGCACTGATGCAGATCAAGGAACGTCTGCCCCGATCGTGTGATGTTGGCGCAATCGGCCGCTTTGGGGATACTGAGTCAGGAACCAACCGGCGGTACTACATCTACTTCGGACGGAGGAACGGTTGAATAGTTCCAGGCAAAATTGAAGTGGTCAACCACCTCGGTCCGGAAACAGTCCGAGGGGTTTCGCAGCTAACCCAAAAGCCGCAATCAGGCATCATAACCCGAACATGAATTGAATTGCCCTGTTGGTTCGTAGAGCGGGGCAACAGCAGTCTATAGTCATCCCATGCCCCGGATGGTACCGGTAGGTCGCCGCCTCCGATTGGCCGTGAGTACAACCATGATGAAATATCTTCGCATACCGATTGCCATCGTTGCGATCCTTGCGGCGATCGCAGCAATCGCCTGGTATGTCTGGGATCAGACGACTGGCGGATTGCCCGAAGGCATCGCCATGGGCAATGGCCGGATTGAGGCCGAGCAGATCGACGTGGCAACGCGTACTCCGGGCCGGGTGCTGCAAATCAATGTTGAGGAAGGCGCGTTGGTCGAGGCGGGCGACGTGCTGGCGATCATGGATACGCGCGAGCTGGAAGCGCAGTTGCAGCGGGCCGAGGCCGATGTGGCGCGAGCTGAAAGCCAGGTTCTCGAAGTCCGCGCCCTGATCGAGCAGCGCCGCGCCGATCTGCGCCTGGCAGAGGACGAGCATGAACGCGCACGTACACTCGCCGAGCGCGGGGTCAGCTCGCAATCGGCACTGGAACAGCAAGCAGCGCGACGTGCCTCGGCGGAAGCGGCGCTCAATGTCACGATCGCCCAGCTGAATTCCGCCGAGCGCGGCGTCGACGCCGCCGGGGCGCTCGTCAATCAGTATCAGACCCAGATCGCCGATGCGACGCTGACAGCGCCAGCCTTCGGCCGCATCCTTTACCGTCTCGCGCAACCGGGCGAAGTGCTGGGCGGCGGCGGCAAGGTGCTGACGCTTCTGGATCTCAGCCAAGTCTATATGGAAATCTTCCTCCCCGCAGCCGAATCGGCGCGCACCGCAATCGGTGCAGAGGCACGCATCCGACTGGACGCGATCGACTATGCTATCCCGGCCTTTGTCAGCTTCGTCTCGCCCGAAGCCCAATTCACGCCCAAGCAGGTCGAGACCAGGGATGAACGCGAAAAGCTGATGTTCCGGGTGAAGGTGCGCGTGCCGGAGGAACTAGTGCGTGCCTATATCGCCCAGGTGAAGACCGGGATTCGTGGCGTTGCCTATATCCGGCTGATGGGCATTGAAGACTCTGCGTGGCCGGCGGAGATTGTCGGCCAGCAAATTCCACCCGAGGCACTGCCGCCGGGTCTTGCTCCCGAGGACTGAGCGAGCAATGGCTAGCCATTCCGCCCCGGTTGCACGCGTCCGCAACGTCACGCATCGCTATGACAGCGTGGTCGCGCTCGAAGATGTGACACTCGATTTTCCTTCGGGTCACATGCTCGGGCTAATCGGCCCGGATGGCGTCGGCAAATCAACCCTGCTCGGGCTTCTTGCCGGCGCGCGGAAGATGCAGGCGGGCGAAATCACCGTACTTGGCGGATCGATGGCAAAGGCGAGGCATCGCGCCGAAGTCTTTTCCCGTGCTGCCTATATGCCGCAAGGGCTGGGCAAGAACCTCTACATGGAACTGAGCGTCGCGGAGAATCTCGATTTCTTTGCCCGACTCTATGGCCATGACGCGGCCGAGCGGCGTCGGCGGATGGACCGGCTGCTGCGCGCCACCGGGCTCGATCCCTTCCCGGACCGGCCGGCGGGCAAGCTCTCCGGCGGCATGAAGCAAAAGCTCGGACTCTGCTGCGCTCTGATCCATGATCCCGACTTCCTGATTCTCGACGAGCCGACCACCGGCGTCGATCCGCTTGCCCGCCGCCAGTTCTGGAACCTGATCGACGAGATCCGGGCGGACCGGCCGCAGATGAGCGTGCTGGTCTCCACCGCCTATATGGAGGAAGCCGAGCGCTTCGAATGGCTGGTCGCCATGGATGCGGGGCAGATCCTTAGCTCAGGCACGCCGGCTGAACTACGTGCGCAGACCGGCACGGAAGATCTGGAATCAGCCTATGTATCCCTGTTGCCTCCGGAAAAGCGCGGCACCGAGACTGGCCTGCATATCCCGCCGCGCCCCTCGCTGAGTGGCAACCCGGCCATCGTCGCCAAGGGGCTGACGCGCCGGTTCGGCGATTTCACCGCTGTTCGCGATGTAAGCTTCGAGATCGAACGCGGCGAGATTTTTGGTTTTCTCGGCTCGAATGGCTGCGGCAAGACGACGACGATGAAGATGCTCACCGGCCTACTGCCTGCTTCGGAAGGCGAAGCCTGGCTGTTCGGCGAGCCGGTCGACGCGACCAATATCGAAACCCGAAAGCGCGTCGGTTTCATGTCGCAGAATTTCTCGCTCTGGGGCGAATTGACCGTGCGCCAGAACCTGATGCTACATGCGCGGCTGTTTCATCTCTCGGCCGAGGAAATCGGTCCGCGCATCGTCGCATCGCTGGCGCAGTTCGGCCTCGAGGCCCATGCCAATGCGATTTCCGCTTCGCTGCCGCTCGGCCTACGCCAGCGCCTGTCGCTTGCCTGCGCCATCATCCACGGTCCAGACATGCTGATCCTCGACGAGCCGACATCGGGGGTCGATCCGGTGGCGCGGGACGAATTCTGGGCGCTACTAGTCCATCTGTCGCGGCGTGACGAGGTGACCATCTTCCTCTCTACCCATTTCATGAACGAGGCCATGCGCTGCGATCGCATCTCGCTCATGCATGCCGGCGAAGTTCTGGTTTACGACACACCGCAGAATCTCGCGCGTGAAGCGGGCTCGTCCTCTCTTGAGGAAACCTTCATCCGCTACATTGAAGGCGCGATCGGCGAGCCGGACGGCGAAACTGCACCCGCGCCTGAATTGGCAAAAGAGCCTGCGACGACGTCAATCTCGCTGGACCCCAGACTTGGCCGGCTGTTCGCGGTCAGCCTGCGCGAATCGCTGGAGGTGATGCGCGACCCGGTCCGGCTAGCTTTCGCCTTTCTCGGCTCGATGATCCTGATGCTGATGTTCGCCTATGGCATATCTTCCGATATCGAGGACCTGACCTTCGCGGCTTTCGACCAGGATCAGACGCCGGAGAGCCGAGCCTATATCGCCAATTTCCAGGGCTCTCCCACTTTCGTCGAACAGGCACCCGTGACCAGCATCGACCAACTCGAGGAACGGATGGCCGCGGGAACGATCTCGCTTGCCCTCGAAATTCCGCGTGGCTTTGGCCGTGCCGTGACGACAGGCGCACCGAGCCGCGTCGCGGCCTGGATCGACGGTGCCAACACGATGCGCGCAGCAACGATCGAAGGCTATGTGCAGGGTGCGCACGCAACCTTCCTGACACAGCGCGCCGTCGCCGCCGGGGTCGGCGATCTCACCCGGCCCATCGTGGAGATGGAGCCGCGCTACCGCTATAATCCCGGCTT
>JBARWP010000017.1:0-16729 GCA_049646905.1 Pseudaminobacter sp.
GGTGATGACGCTTGGCCCGTCGCGGCCGGTGTGGCGGCGGATGCCGGCGATCTCGTCGGCGGCGGCGAGCAGGTCTGCCAGCGCTGCCTGTGTGTCGAGGTCGTGGTGTGCCGGATCGGGCTCGTAGCGCTCGACATAGAGCCTGAGCGTCGCGCCGGAGGTTCCGGTGCCGGAAAGCCGCAGCACCACGCGCGAGCCGCCTTCGAAGAAGATGCGGATGCCTTGGTGCTCGCTGACCGAGCCGTCGACCGGATCGTGATAGGCGAAGTCGTCGGCCTTCGTGACCTTCAGGCCGCGAACCACCGTGCCGGGCAGGGTCGCCAGCCTGCCGCGCAATTCATCGACCAGCGCATTGGCGGCATCAGACGCCACAGCCTCATAGTCATGGCGCGAATAGTAGTTGCGGCCGAAACCGGCCCAATGCTCCGCTGCAATCTCTTTCACGCTCCGGCCGCGCACGGCAAGGATGTTCAGCCACAACAGCACGGCCCACAGCCCGTCCTTCTCGCGCACATGGTCGGAGCCGGTGCCTGCACTTTCCTCCCCGCAGATCGTCACCATGCCGGCATCGAGCAGATTGCCGAAGAACTTCCAGCCAGTCGGGGTCTCGTACATGCCGATGCCGAGCTTTTGGGCGACGCGGTCGGCCGCGCCGCTGGTCGGCATGGAACGGGCGATGCCCTTCAGCCCCGACCGGTAGCCGGGTGCGAGATGGGCATTGGCAGCCAGCATGGCGAGCGAATCCGACGGGGTGATGAAGATGCCCCGGCCGATGATCAGGTTGCGGTCGCCGTCACCGTCGGAAGCCGCGCCGAAATCGGGCGCATCCGGTCCCATCATCTCGTCATATAGCGCCTTGGCGTGGACGAGATTGGGGTCGGGGTGGTGACCGCCGAAGTCGGGCAGGGGCACGAAATTGCGTGCGGTGCCTTCGGGCGCGCCGAGGCGCCGTTCCAGGATCTCCTTTGCATAGGGGCCGGTGACCGCATGCATGGCGTCGAAAGCCATGCGGAAGCCGGAAGCGAACATCTTCCCGATCGCCTCGAAGTCGAACAGGCTCTCCATCAGATCGGCATAGTCGGCGACGGGATCGACGATCTCGACCGCCATGCCGGCGGCCTCCGTGGTGCCGATCACATCGATATCGATCGGCGCGATGTCGGCGATCAGATAGCGCGAAATCACTTTCGAGCGCGCGAAAATGGCCTCGGTGATCTTTTCCGGAGCAGGGCCGCCATTGCCGATATTGTATTTGATGCCGAAATCCTCATGCGGGCCGCCGGGATTGTGACTCGCCGAGAGAACAATGCCGCCGAAGGCCTTGTATTTGCGGATGATATGGGATGCGGCCGGTGTCGACAGGATGCCGCCCCTGCCGATGATGGCGCGGCCGAAGCCGTTGGCGGCGGCCATGGCGATCACCGTCTGGATGACCTCGCGATTGTAGTAGCGGCCATCGCCACCGATCACCAGTGTCTTGCCCTGGAAGCCTTCGAGGGAATCGAACAGCGACTGGACGAAATTCTCGACATAGTTCGGCTGCTGGAACACCGGCACCTTCTTCCTGAGGCCGGACGTGCCGGGCCTCTGGTCGGCGAAGGGTGTGGTTTCGACGGTTCGTGCCATGCGTCATGCAGCCTTTTTCGTGGTCAGGGATCGGTAGAGCCGAACGTATTTTCCGGCGCTTCGCTCCCACGACAGGTCGGATTTCATGCCTTGCCGCTGGATTGCGGCCCATGTCGGGCGCTCGGCATAAGCGGTGATCGCACGGCGGATGGCGTGCAGGAACGCCTCGCCATTTTCCGGCGCGAACTGGAAGCCTGTGGCAACGCCAGTGGCAAGTGCTGCCTCGTTGGCGTCGATGATGGTGTCTGCAAGGCCGCCGGTGCGCGCGACGATCGGCACGCAGCCATAGCGCAGGCCGTAAAGCTGCGTCAGCCCGCAGGGCTCGAAGCGCGAGGGAATGACGATGGCATCGCAGCCGCCCTGCATCAGGTGCGAGAGTTGCTCGTCATAGCCGATGACAGTGCCGACACGACCGCGATGGCGGGCAGCGGCCGCCAGCAGCGCGCCTTCCAGTGCCGCATCGCCCGAGCCGAGGATGGCGAACCGGACACCGGCGGCAACCGCCTCGTCGAGGATCGAGTTCAGGACGTCCATTCCCTTCTGCCAGGTGAGGCGGCTGACGACGCAGAAGATGGGGCCGCTCTCCTGCTCCAGTTGGAAGCGCTCCTCCACCGCCCGCTTGTTGATGGCGCGAGGCTTGAGGGTTTTGGCGGAGAAATTGGCGGCAAGATGACGATCCGTTGCCGGATTCCAGATGTCCACATCGATGCCGTTGACGATGCCGGCAAGATCGGCGGCGCGCAGATTGATGAGGCCGTCGAGCCCCATGCCGAAGGCGGGCGTGCGGATCTCCTGCGCATAGGTCGGGCTGACCGTGGTGATCGCCGAAGCCGCCTGCAGGCCGGCCTTGAGAAAGCCGACGCCGCCATAATACTCCACGCCATCGAGCGCCATGGCGCTAGACGGCAGGCCAAGTTCGGGAAAGATCGTTGCCGGAAAGCGGCCCTGGAAGGCGAGGTTGTGGACCGTCATGACGGAAGGGACGCCGGCCGCCTTGCCGTAGCGCATATAGGCGAGCGCCATCGCCGCCTGCCAGTCATGCGCATGCACGAGATCGGGCACGTAGCCGGGCAGGGCACCTGCCGCGATGTCGGCACCGACCTGACCGAGCGCGGCGAAGCGCCGCCAGTTGTCCGCCCAGTCCGCGCCGCCGGCATCGCCATAGGGGCCGCCCGCACGGTCGAACAGATGCGGCGCATCGAGGACGAGCAGGTCCAGGCCGGACACCGACGCAGTGCGCAACGACGCCTTTCCGCCATGGAGGTCCTGGTAGGTCAGGAGCGGCCTTGGCTTGCCGAGCGCTGCCATCACAGCCGGATAGCCCGGAAGCAGCGTGCGGGTAGCCACGCCCTGGCCGGCCAGCGCGATCGGTAGCGCACCGGCAACGTCGGCGAGCCCCCCGGTCTTGATGAGCGGGAAAATCTCCGGGGTAACGGAAAGGACCTGCATGCGTCAGGCTTCCAGCCTGTCGATCATCGGCTGGGTGATCAGGCACACGCCTTTTTCGGAAACGCGGAAGCGTTTGGCATCCAGTTCCGGGTCCTCGCCGACCACCAGCCCTTCGGGTATGCGTACGCCATGGTCGAGGATGACGCGCCTGAGCCGCGCGCCGCGCCCGACATAGCAATCCGGCAGCATGACGACACCTTCCAGCACGGCATAGGAGTTGATGCGCGCGCCGGTGAAAATCAGGCTGCGGTGCAGGTTGGCACCGGAGACGATGCAATCGCCGGCAACGAGCGAGGATATCGCCATGCCGCGCCTTCCGTCCTCGTCATGCACGAATTTTGCCGGGGGCTTCAGTTCGGCATAGGTCCAGATCGGCCAGTCGCGGTCATAGAGGTCGAGTTCGGGCGTAACGTCGGTCAGGTCGATATTGGCCTCCCAATAGGCGTCGATCGTTCCCACGTCGCGCCAATAGGCTTCGTTCTCGGCGCTGGAGCGCACGCAGGATTTCGAGAAGCGGTGGGCCACCGCCTTACCGTTCTTCACGATGTGGGGAATGATGTCGTTGCCGAAATCACGGCTGGATTCGGGATCGTCGGCATCGCGGCGCAATTGTTCCATCAGGAACCTGGTGCGGAACACATAGATGCCCATCGAGGCGAGAGCAAAGTCGGGTTTGTCCGGAATTCCAGGCGGATCGGCCGGTTTTTCGATGAAGGAGATGATGTTGTCCTTCTGGTCGACATGCATGACGCCGAAGGCGGAAGCATCCATGCGCGGCACTTCGAGGCAGCCGATGGTGACATCTGCGCCGGCCTCGACATGCTGGCGCAGCATCAGCTCATAATCCATCTTGTAGATGTGGTCGCCGGCGAGAATGACCATGTATTCCGGGTTGTAGCTCTCGATGATGTCGATGTTCTGGTAGACGGCGTCGGCGGTGCCCTCATACCACTGGGTTTCGGAAACGCGCTGGCTCGCCGGCAGGATGTCGAAGCTCTCATTGCGCTCCGGCCGCAGGAAATTCCAGCCGCGCTGCAGATGGCGGATCAGCGAATGCGCCTTGTACTGCGTTGCCACGCCGAGGCGGCGGATGCCGGAATTCAGGGCGTTCGACAGGGCGAAATCGACGATGCGGGTCTTGCCGCCGAAATAGACGGCGGGCTTGGCGCGGCGGTCGGTCAGCTCCTTCAGCCTGCTGCCGCGCCCGCCCGCGAGCACATAGGCCATGGCGTCACGCGCCAGCGGTTGCGATAGTCTTGAAGCCGGCATGGTTTCCTCCCCAGTCACCTACTTCTCGGCGGGTTCAAGCATAAGCGTCGCCAGCGGCGGCAGTTCCAAAGTCGCGTGAACGGTTCCGTCCCTGCCGGCCACGGCCTCGACCATGCCGCGATTGCCTTTGCCCGAACCGCCATAATCCGCCGCATCGGTGTTGACGATCTCGCGCCACTTGCCGGCGGTGGGCAGAGGCAGGCGGTAATCGGCGCGTGGCACCGGGGTGAAGTTGGACACGACGGCTATAGGGCTGGTGCCCGGAGCCATGCGCAGCCAGGCAAAGACGGAGTTGGCGCTGTCGTCGACGATCAGCCAGGAAAAGCCCTCCGGTTCGCAGTCGCGCGCATGGAGGGCGGGGCGGGCGCGGTAGAGCCGGTTCAGATCGCGCACCAGCCGGTGGACGCCGTGGTGGGCGGGCCGGTCGAGCAGATACCAGTCGAGCTGGCGCGCCTCGCTCCATTCCGCGCCCTGCGCAAACTCCTGCCCCATGAACAGCAGCTTCTTGCCGGGATAGCCCCACATGAAGGCGTAATAGGCGCGCAGGGTCGCGAATCTCTGCCATTCGTCGCCGGCCATCTTGTCGAGCAGGCTGCGCTTGCCGTGGACGACCTCGTCATGGGAAAGCGGCAGCACAAAATTCTCGCTGAAGGCATAGACCAGCCCGAAGGTGATCTCGTTGTGATGATGCTTGCGGTGGATCGGCTCCTTCGACAGATACCGCAGCGTATCGTTCATGAAGCCCATGTTCCACTTGAAGCCGAAGCCGAGCCCGCCTTCATGCACGGGTTGAGACACTTTCGGCCATGAGGTCGATTCCTCGGCGATCGTCATGATGCCGGGATGCGCGCCGTAGACCGCGATATTCATGTTCTGCAGGAAGCTCACCGCCTCCAGGTTCTCGCGCCCGCCATGCTTGTTGGGCAGCCATTCGCCTTCCTTACGCGAATAATCGAGGTAGAGCATGGAGGCGACCGCATCGACGCGCAGGCCGTCGAGATGATATTTCTCGGCCCAGAACAGGGCGTTGTTGACGAGGTAGGATGCGACCTCGCGGCGGCCGAAATTGTAGATCGCCGTGTTCCAGTCCGGATGAAAGCCCCTGCGCGGGTCCGCGTGCTCGTAAAGCGCGGTGCCGTCGAAATGCGCAAGGCCGTGCTCGTCGGTGGGAAAATGCGCCGGCACCCAGTCCAGTATAACGCCGATGCCGGCCCGATGCGCGCCGTCGATGAAACGGGCGAAGCCCTCCGGCTCCCCGAAACGCGCGGTGGGGGCGTAAAGGCCGGTGGTCTGGTAGCCCCATGAGGGGTCATAGGGGTGCTCGGTGATCGGCATGAACTCGATATGGGTGAAGCCCATGTCGGAGACGTAGGGGATCAGTTCGTCGGCCAGTTCATCCCAGCTGAGAAAGCCGCCATCGGCATGGCGGCGCCATGATCCGGCATGGACCTCGTAGATGGAAATCGCCGATCGGCGGGCGTCGGCATTCCGCCAATAGGCCCGGTGCTCCTGATCCCCCCATTCATGGGCGAGCGGCGCAGCGGTGACGGACGCGGTTGCGGGTCGCAATTCCGTGCGGAAGGCGAAGGGGTCTGCCTTCAGCGGCAGTTTCTCGCCCTTCGGGCCGATGATCTCGAACTTGTAGGCGCGGCCGGCGTCGATGCCGGGAATGAAGATTTCCCAGACGCCTATATCGCGCCGGTGACGCATGACATGGCAGCGACCGTCCCAATCGTTGAAGTCGCCGACCACCGAAACGCGGCGGGCGTTGGGCGCCCAGACCGCAAAATGCGCGCCCGCGACACCTTCATGCTCGGCCAGATGCGCGCCGAGTTTGTCGAATAGCCGCAGATGCGAGCCCTCGGCGATGAAATAATCGTCCATCGGGCCAAGGACGGGGCCGAAAGAATAGGGGTCGGTGAGCCACCATTCGCCGCCTTCGTTGCGCGCCCGGTATTTGATCGGCTGGCGCTCGCGCAGCGATATCGGCCCTTCGAAGAAGCCGGCTTCATGGCGGCGGGCGAGTTCCCCGATTTCCTTGCCGCCGAGCGCAAAAGCGGTGACCGACTGCGCATGCGGGATGAAACAGCGAGCGACGAAGCCGCCTTGAACCGCCTGAACGCCGAGAACCGAGAACGGATCGCCATGCGTGCCGGCCAGGATCGCCTCGACCTCGCTGGCCGCGATCGTTGCGGGCGGTTCGTCGCTGGCGGTTCTGGCACGCGGCTTTTTCATGCTGGCGGCCGCTCCTCCCTTGTTGCGATGACCCATCGCGGCAGCCACCATGCAATCACATCAAACAGTTACGTTCCAGATGTCGTTTGCATATTCGCGGATCGTCCGATCGGAGGAGAACCATCCCATGCGCGCCACGTTGCGGATGGATCTCGCGTACCAGGCGGCGGGATCACGCCAGACGGTATCGATATTGCGCTGCGTTGCGGCGTAGGCGCCGAAATCGGCGGCGACCATGAACCAGTCGTGGTCGTAGAGGCCGGAAACCAGGTCGCGGTAGCGGTGCGGATCGTCCGGCGAGAACACGCCGGACGAGATCGCGGCCAGAGCCTGCGCCAGTTCGGGCGTGTCTTCGATCAATGCGCGCGGGGCATAGCCGTTGTTGCGGCGCTCGGCCACTTCCTCGGCCGTCAGCCCGAAGATGAAGATATTGTCCTCGCCGACATGCTGCCTGATTTCGACATTGGCGCCGTCGAGCGTGCCGATGGTCAGGGCGCCGTTGAGTGCGAATTTCATGTTGCCGGTGCCGGAGGCCTCCATCCCGGCGGTCGAGATCTGCTCGGAGAGGTCGGCTGCCGGCATCATGATTTCGGCGAGGCTGACATTGTAGTTGGGAACGAAGACCAGCTTGAGCAGGCCGCGAACGGAAGGGTCGCGGTTGACGACGCGGGCGACGTCGTTGGCGAGCTTGATGATTAGCTTGGCGTTGTGATAGCCGGGCGCGGCCTTGCCGCCGAAGAATTTGACGCGCGGGGTCCAGTCACGCTCGGGGTGCGAGCGGATCTGGTCATAGAGCGCCACCGCCTCGACGATGTTCAAAAGCTGGCGCTTATATTCATGGATGCGCTTGATCTGGATGTCGAAGAGGGCGGATGGATCGAGCCTGATGCCCAGGCGCTGGGCGGTGAGCGCGGCCAGGCGCTCCTTGTTGGCGCGCTTCACGCCCGCGAATTTTTCGCGGAAGGCGGCATCTTCCGCGAAGGCGTCGAGGTCTTTCAGCGCGTCGATGTCGTCCAGGAAGCGCTCGCCGATGGCCTCGCGCACCAGCCCCGTCAGTCCCGGATTGCACTGGAACAGCCAGCGGCGCGGCGTGATGCCGTTGGTCTTGTTGCTGATGCGGGTGGGGTAGAGCCGGTGGAGATCGGCGAACACCGTCTCCTTCATCAACTGCGTATGGAGCGCCGACACGCCGTTGACCGAGTGCGAGCCGGCAAAGGCGAGATTGCCCATGCGCACACGGCGCTCGCCGTTTTCCTGGATCAGCGAGATGCGGCTGATCTGGCCGCCGTCGAACTGCCCGCTTGCACGTGCCTGGGCAAGAACCTGCGCGTTGATGGCGTAAACGATCTGCATGTGGCGCGGCAAAAGCCGCTCGAACAGCGGCGCCGGCCAGCTTTCCAGCGCTTCCGGCAACAGCGTGTGGTTGGTGTAGGCGAAGGTTTTCCGGGTGATGTCCCAGGCGGCGTTGAAATCGATGCCGTGGACGTCCATAAAAAGCCGCATCAGTTCGGCGACGGCAACGGCCGGATGCGTGTCGTTGAGATGGATCGCGGCCTTGTCGGGCAGGGAGCGGAGATCGCCATACTGGCTGAGATGGCGCTGGAGGATGTCCTGCAGCGAGGCGGCGGAGAAGAAATATTCCTGCCGCAACCGCAATTCCTGACCGGCTGCGCTGGAATCGGCGGGATAGAGCACACGCGAGAGCGCATCGGCCTTGTTGCTTTCGGCAAGCGCACCGAGATGGTCGCCGGCATTGAAGCGGTCGAGCAGGATCGGATCGACCGGCATGCCGGCCCATAGCCGCAGCGTGTTGACGCGCCTTCCATGCCAGCCGACCACCGGCGTGTCATAGGCGACCGCCAGCACGCGCTCCTGCGGCTTCCAGACATGACGCTCGTCCTCGCCGCCCTCACCGGAAATCGCCTCGACGGTGCCGCCGAAGCCAATCTCCATCGAGCGCTCGCGCCGTTCGAACTCCCAGGGATTGCCATGGTCGAGCCAGGTTTCCGGCAGTTCGACCTGCCAGCCGTCCGAGATTTCCTGCCGGAACATGCCGTTGGCATAGCGGATGCCGTAGCCGTGGGCGGGCACGCCGACTGTTGCCATGCTTTCCATGAAGCAGGCGGCAAGACGGCCGAGCCCGCCATTGCCAAGGGCGGCGTCGGGCTCGAGCGTGGCGATCTCGTCCAGATCGACGCCAAGCGATGCCAGCGCTTCCCGCATGGCCGCCATCAAGCCGAGATTGGAGAAGGCGTCGCGGGTGAGGCGGCCGATCAGGAATTCCAGCGACAGGTAGTAGACCCGCTTGGCCTGCGCGTCATAGGTCTGCTTCGTCGAGGCGATCCATGCATCGATGATGCGGTCGCGCACGACCTTGATGGAGGCCGTCAGCCAGTCATGCCGGGTGGCGACATTGGCATTCTTGCCGCCTCTGTATCTCAACGCCTTCACGATTTCGGCGGCGAGTTGCTCGGGGTCCGGTTGTCCCGGCGAGATTTGCGATACGGGCGCGGATTTCATCTTGTCTCGTTGTATCAAGGCCTGGCGGTGTTCCAGCGCGGGTCTGTGCCATGGAATCGCAGCCGCGTATAGTTGCTCAAAACGGCGAGCATAAGATGCACGGGAAATCCGCCGTGGGGCAAGGAGCGCAGCGAGTGTGGCAAGAGAAGCGACCATGATCCTGTGTTGCGGTGAGGCGCTGATCGACATGCTGCCGCGCGAGAGCAGGCAGGGCGAGCCGGCCTTTGCGCCCTATCCCGGCGGGGCGGTGTTCAACGCCGCTATCGCACTCGGCAGGCTCGGCGTGCCGGTGGAGTTCTTCTCGGGGCTTTCGAGCGATATCTTCGGCCGGCAGATCCGCGAGGTTCTGGCATCGAGCAATGTCGGTTCGCGCTATGCCGTCATCTCGGCGCGCCCGACGACACTGGCCTTCGTGCGCCTCTCGGATGGCCAGGCGAGCTACACCTTCTATGACGAGAACACGGCGGGCCGCATGTTGAGCGAGGGTGACCTGCCGCTTGTGAACGACGACATTGCGGCAATGCTGTTCGGGGCAATCAGCCTGATTCCCGAGCCCTGTGGTTCGGCCTATGAAGCGCTGATGCGCCGGGAGTGCGACCGCCGCGTGACGATGCTCGATCCCAATATACGGCCGAGCTTCATTGCGGATAGGCAAAGCCATGTCGCGCGTATCCGGCGCATGGTGAAGATGGCAGACATCGTCAAGCTGTCGGGCGAGGATCTGGCCTGGTTAGGCCATGAAGATCGGCCGGAAGAAGTGATCGGCACATGGCTGGACAATGGGCCGAAGCTGGTCGTGCTCACGCACGGCGCGGAGGGTGCCGTTGCTTATACGGCAAGGCACAAGGTCACCGTTGCAGCCGAGCGGGTCGATGTCGTCGATACGGTCGGTGCCGGCGACACGTTCAATGCCGGGCTGCTTGCCTCGCTTCATGAGCAGGGAGCGCTGCGCAAAGACCGGCTGGCCGAGCTTGGCGAGGCGGAAATACGCGATGCGCTTGCTCTCGGCGTGAAGGCAGCCACGATCACCGTATCGCGGGCCGGCGCCAATCCGCCCTGGCGACACGAGATCGGGTGATGCGAGCATCCATGCCCACGCGATCACTTTATATTTCGATGCGATGGATAGGGCAGGCCGCCTGAACTAGATTTCACCGCACTCGGCGGGTTTCCAGCCAGTTGTCGTCGGATGCCGGTAACAGGCGGTGGACCCGTAATTGGCCGTGGCACAGCACGTTTCTTTCTTGGCCAATTCAAACTCTGCTATCAGCACCCGGTATCGGGCGGAACGATTTGGAGCGAACATGCAATTCATCGATCTTGGCGCGCAGCGTGAGCGGATTCGGGAGAGGCTGAGGGTCGCGATGGAGAGCGTCGTCGATGACGGGCGCTATATCCTCGGGCCACAGGTGGCCGAGTTCGAAAAACAGATTGCCGCCTATGTCGGCACCAAGCATGCCATTGCCTGCGCCAACGGCACGGATGCGCTGCTCCTGCCGCTGCTGGCATCCGGCATCGGGCCGGGCGATGCGGTATTCGTGCCGAGCTTCACTTTCGCGGCAACCGCCGAGGTGGTGGCGCTGGCGAAGGCTGCTCCCGTCTTCATCGATATCGATCCTGATACCTACAATATCGACATCGCCAGCCTGGAAGCGGCGATTGCGATGATCAAGGCCGAAGGCAAGTTGAAGCCGCGCGCGATCATCCCGGTCGACCTGTTCGGCCTCGGCGCGGACTACGAGGCAATCACCGCGATTGCCGAGCGAGAGAACCTGCTGGTGATCGAGGATGCCGCGCAGGCGATCGGCGGCTCCGTCGATGGCAGGATGTGCGGATCCTTCGGCAAGGTCGGCTCGACCAGCTTCTACCCGGCAAAGCCGCTCGGCTGCTATGGCGACGGCGGCGCCATGTTCACGAACGACGATGAATTCGCCGAGAGGCTGCGCTCCTTCGCCTTCCACGGCAAGGGCGAGACCCAGTATGACAACATCCATGTCGGCCTGAATTCACGCCTCGACACGCTGCAGGCGGCGATCCTGATCGAAAAGCTCGCCATCCTCGAAGACGAGATGGAGGCACGC
The DNA here is from genome assembly GCA_049646905.1 of Pseudaminobacter sp. GTDB lineage: Bacteria > Pseudomonadota > Alphaproteobacteria > Rhizobiales > Rhizobiaceae > Pseudaminobacter. The sequence goes on from JBARWP010000017.1 coordinate 11,181, forward strand.
CAGAAGGTGGCGCAGCGCTATCGCGACGGCCTGCACAATGTGGTGAAGGTCGCGCATATCCCGGAGGGCAGCCGCTCGGCCTGGGCGCAATATGCGATCGAGACGCCGCATCGCGACGCGCTGAAGGCGTATCTGCAGGAGCAGGGCATTCCAACGGTGATCTACTACGTCAAGCCACTGCACCGGCAGGTGGCCTATGAGCAATACCCGGTGGCGCCGGGTGGCCTGCCGGTTTCCGAATCGCTGCCCGAGCGCATTTTGTGCCTGCCGATGCATCCTTACCTGACCACGCAGGACCAGGATCGCATCATCGCGGCAATCAGCGATTTTGTGGCCGCGCAGCCTGCCAGCAAGGCTGCGGAATAGGCTTTGTCTTTACGCAATTCCAGGAAAACCGGTTTCCACTTTTCCTGGAATTGCTCTGCTCACGACCAGTCCGGCACGCCGGGCTGGCCGGCAATTCGGCCGGTCGCGATGAAGGACGGATTGGCGAAATCGGCCTCCAGCGGCTGGTTGCGCTTGCCATAGGCCAGCGGCTTGCCGTCTGGCGTGCGGGTGATGCCGCCGGCCGCGCGCAGGATGGCGTCGCCGGCTGCCGTATCCCATTCCATGGTGCGGCCGAAGCGCGGATAGATATCGGCCTCGCCGCCGGCGAGCAGGCAGAATTTCAGCGACGAGCCGACCGAGACGATTTCGGCGGCCTCGATCTTCCGGATGAAGGCATCCGTTTCAGGCGTCCGATGCGAGCGGCTTGCGACGATGGCGAGCGGGACCTGAGCCTGGCGCACGCCGATCTTGCGCCGTCCGGACATCTGGTGGTCGGGTGAAATGTCGATCGCCTGCGCCAGGCCGGGCCGTCCGGAAAAGAACCGCCTCGTGCACGGTGCGTAGACGACGCCGACTTCCGGCTGACCGTTGCGGATAAGTGCGATATTGACGGTGAAGTCGGTATGGCGGTCGATGAATTCCTTCGTCCCGTCAAGTGGATCGACGAGGAAGAAGGTGTCGCCGAGACTTGCCGGCACGATGCCCTCGGCCGCTTCCTCCTCCGCGACACAGGGAATGTGCGGATAAGCGGCCCGCAGCCCCGCCAGGATGAGTTTTTCGCTGGCACGGTCGGCATCGGTGACCGGCGAGGCATCGGGCTTACGCCGGACGGTGATGTCGGCGTTGAAGACCTGCATCACCAGGCGCCCGGCCTCCAGTGCCAGGCGCTCGAACAGGTCGAGCATCGCCTCGTCGTCAGATACCGTCGCCGTCGTAGAGTTGATCTGCACTATCGCGCTCGCGTAACCAGCTTTCGAGGACATCTACCATCTCTTCTGGCGATTTGCCGAGCGTTTGCAAATGAAGTTCGGGATTTTCCGGTGGTTCGTAAGGTGAATCGAGACCTGTGAAGTTTCTGATCTCGCCTTTCATCGCCCGGGAATAGAGGCCTTTCGGGTCGCGGCGGGCGCATTCGTCGAACGGGGTGTCGACGAAAACCTCGATGAATTCGCCTTCTTCCATCAGTTCGCGCGCCACCTGGCGCTCGGCCCGAAAGGGCGAGATGAAGGAGACGAGCACGATGAGGCCGGCATCGGCCATCAGCCGGGCGACTTCGGCCACGCGGCGGATGTTTTCCACGCGGTCGGCCTCGCTGAAGCCGAGATCGCGATTGAGCCCGTGGCGGATATTGTCGCCGTCGAGGATATAGGTGTGCCGGCCGGCGACATGCAGCTTCTTTTCGAGCAGGTTGGCGATGGTGGATTTGCCCGAACCGGAGAGCCCGGTGAACCACAGTACCGCCGGCTTCTGCTGCTTGGCGGCCGCGCGCGCCTCCTTGCCGACATCGAGCGACTGCCAATGGATATTGTCGGCGCGGCGCAGGGCATGAAGGATCATGCCGGCGCCGACCGTGGCATTGGTCATGCGGTCGACCAGGATGAAGGCGCCGGTCGCGCGATTGTTAGAAAATGCGTCGAAGACCAGCGGCGACTGCACCGAAATATTGACGACGCCGACCTCGTTCATCGCCAGCGACTTGGCGGCCTCATGCGCGAAGTCGTTGACATTGACGCGGTAGCTGAGGTCGGTGACCGTCGCGCTCGCCTGGTCGGTCTCGGTGCGCAACAGATAGGACCTTCCCGGCAAAAGCGCCTGCTCGTCGAACCAGACGATATTGGCGGCGAACTGGTCGGCGACATGGGGCCGCTCCGTCGGCGCCACCAGCATATTGCCGCGCGAGACCTCGATCTCCTCGTCCAGGACGATGGTGACGGCCTGGCCTTCCACCGCGCGCGGCAGGTCGCCGCCTTGCGCGACGATCCGCTTCACATACGCGGATTTTCCCGATTTCGCGACGACGACTTCGTCGCCCTCGGCGATGGAACCGGACGCGACGGTGCCGGCAAAACCGCGGAAGTCGAGATTGGGCCGATTGACGAACTGGACCGGGAAGCGAAAGGGCGCCTGGGCCTGCGCCGGGTCGATCTCCACCGTTTCCAGATGCTCCACGAGGGCCGGGCCGTCATACCAGCCCATATTAGCCGACCGGGCGATGACGTTATCGCCATAGCGCGCCGAAAGCGGGATCGGCACAATTGTCTCGAAGCCGAGATTTCTCGCAAATTCAACATACTCGCCGGCGATCCTGTCGAATATCTCCTGGTCGAAATCGACCAGGTCGATCTTGTTGACGGCAAGCACGATGTGGCGGATGCCGAGCAGCGAAGCGATGATCGAGTGCCGCCTGGTCTGGCGCAGTATGCCTTGCCTGGCATCGATCAAGACGATGGCGAGGTCGGCGGTGGAGGCGCCCGTTGCCATGTTGCGGGTATATTGCTCGTGGCCGGGCGTATCGGCGACGATGAACTTGCGCTTCGGCGTGGCGAAGAAGCGGTAGGCGACATCGATGGTGATGCCCTGCTCGCGTTCCGCCTCCAGCCCGTCGACCAGCAGGGCGAAGTCCATATCGTCGCCGGTGGTGCCGTATTTGCGCGAATCATTGTGAAGGGCGGCAAGCTGGTCCTCGAAAATCTGCTTGGTGTCGGACAACAGCCGGCCGATCAGCGTCGACTTGCCGTCATCCACGGAGCCGCAGGTGAGGAAGCGCAGGAGCGACTTGCGCTCCTGGCCGGCGAGATAATCCTGCACGCTGTCGGCGGCGACAATGGTTTCTGCCCGGACATGGTGCATGATCAGAAATACCCTTCACGCTTCTTCTTTTCCATCGAGCCGACCTCGTCGCGGTCGATCAGGCGACCCTGACGCTCGGAGGTGCGGGCGATGAGCATTTCGCTGACGATGCCGGAGAGATCCGTGGCCTCGGATTCGATCGCCGCGGTGAGCGGATAGCAGCCGAGCGTGCGGAAGCGGACCAGCCGGTTTTCGATGACTTCGCCGGGGCGCAGCACCATGCGCTCGTCATCGCGCATGATGAGCATGCCGTCGCGCTCGACCACCGGGCGCGGCTTGGCGAAATAGAGCGGTACGATCGGGATGTCTTCCTGCAGGATATATTGCCAGATATCCAGTTCGGTCCAGTTCGACAGCGGAAACACGCGAATGGATTCGCCGGGCGATATGCGCGTGTTGAAGATCTTCCACATTTCCGGGCGCTGGCTCTTGGGGTCCCAGGCATGGCTGGCATTGCGGAAGGAAAAGATGCGCTCCTTGGCGCGCGACTTCTCCTCGTCGCGGCGCGCCCCGCCGAAGGCGGCATCGAAGCCGTATTTGTCGAGCGCCTGGCGCAGCGCCACCGTCTTCATGATGTGGGTGTGGGTGTTCGAGCCGTGATCGAACGGATTGATATTGTCGCGAACACCGTCCTCGTTGATGTGGACGAGCAGGTCGAAGCCGAGTTGCCTTGCCATGGCGTCGCGAAACTCGATCATCTCGCGGAACTTCCAGGTCGTGTCGACATGGAGGAAGGGAAAGGGCGGCTTGGCCGGATAGAACGCCTTCATGGCCAGATGCAGCAGGACGGACGAATCCTTGCCGATCGAGTAGAGCATCACCGGCTTGCTGAAAGTGGCCGCCACTTCACGGAATATGTGTATTGCCTCGGCCTCGAGACGGTCGAGATGACTGAGCTTGGCAAGCATGCAAGGGCCTTCGGTGGGCGGCGGCTGAAAGCAAACGCGCAACTGTTTGAAACCGGGGTGATTTTCCCAGAACGCGTTTTTTGCTCAAGAAGAAGCCTACCAAATTTTCCGGCCTGCCCGACCGGATCGTCCGCTCAAGCCCTTTTGCGTGGAATGCTGTTCTCACGCGGCGCGAACAGGCTGCGGCAACGCCCCTCAGTAAGGGCTGTCGACGTCGCCCGTCTCGACATAGACCGATTTGACCTGCGAATAGTGGCCAAGGGCGGCCAATGCGTTTTCCCGGCCGATGCCGGATTGCTTGACACCGCCGAACGGCATCTCCACCGGCGTCAAATTGTAGGCGTTGATCCAGCAGGTGCCCGCCTGCAATTCGCCGATGACGCGGTGGCCGCGCGCCAGATCGCGCGTGAACACACCGGCGGCAAGGCCGAACTCGGTGGCATTGGCGCGCTCGATCACCTCGTCCTCATGATCGAATTTCTGCACGCTCATGACCGGGCCGAAGATTTCCTCGCGGGCGATGCGCATGGTGTCGGCGACGTCGGTGAAGACGGTCGGCTCGATGAAGAAACCGCCTTCGAAGCCTTGCAGGGAAGGCACATTGCCGCCGCAGGCGAGTGCCGCACCCTCCTGCCTGCCGATTTCGATATAGCCGGAAACCCTTTCGTGCTGCGCCTTGCTGACCAGCGGCCCCATCTGGGTCTCGGGGTCGAGCGGGTCGCCTATGCGGATTGTCTTCGTGCGCTCGACAAGGCGTTCCACGAAGCGGTCATGGATATCCTCGTGCACGAAGACGCGGGTGCCGTTGGAGCAGACCTGGCCGGTGGAATAGAAGTTCCCCAGCATGGCGCCGCCGATGGCGTTTTCGAGGTCGGCATCCTCGAAGACGATGAGCGGCGACTTGCCGCCGAGTTCCATGGTGGCGTGTTTCATCTTCGAGCCGGCGAGCGACAGGACCTTGCGGCCGGTCGGCACCGAGCCGGTGACCGACACCTTGGCGACCAGATCGTGCTCGACCAGTGCGGCACCGACATCGCCATACCCTTGCACGACGTTGAACAGCCCGTCCGGCAGGCCGGCTTCGGAATAGATTTCGGCCAGGGCCAGCGCCGACAGCGGCGTGGTTTCGGACGGCTTGAACACCATGGCGTTGCCCATGGCGAGCGCCGGCGCGGACTTCCAGCCGGCAATCTGGATCGGATAGTTCCAGGCACCGATGCCGACGCACACGCCGAGCGGTTCATGGCGGGTATAGGCGAAGGGGCCGCCGAGGTCGATGAAGTCGCCAGTGTAGGAGGCGATGGCGCCGGCAAAATATTCGAGGCAGTCGGCGGCCGACGGCGCGTCGGCGACCAGCGTTTCCTGGATCGCCTTGCCGGTGTCGAGTGTTTCCAGCCGGGCGAGTTCGTCGTTGCGGGCGCGAAGGATGTCGGCGGCCCGGCGCAGGATGCGGCCACGCTCGAC
>JBARWP010000018.1:0-6045 GCA_049646905.1 Pseudaminobacter sp.
CGCTCGTGCTCTGCGCCGCCAGAACCCTGACCAGGTTGGAATCGGTCATGGGCGTCAGCGGATCGAAACGCTTGGGCGATTCGGCAAGGAGTTGCGCACCGCCGAACATATGGCCCTGGAAGACGGTCCGCTGCGTTTCGCAAAGCGCCGGGCAAAACAGCACCAGCCGCGCCTCCAGAAGATCGGCCAGCGCCTCGGCACAGGGGCCGATATTGCCGGCAGGCGTCGAATCGAACGTCGCGCAATATTTGAAGAAAATCTGCCTGCATCCGGCGGACAGCAATTTCCGCGCGGCCGCCAAAACCTGCTCGACTGCCTGCGCGGGCGCGCACACGCGCGTCTTCAGCGCAATCACATGCGCTAGCGAATGCGGGGCGATATCGGCATCGACGTTCGTGGAAAAACCGGTGGGCACACCGCGCGCGACCATCATCGCCGCCAGTTCGGATCCGCCGGTCAAGTCGTCGGCGATGGCGCCGAACAGCAAAGGACGGGTTCGTTCCAACGTCATCGGACAAACCTCATCGTGCCTGCGGTTCGGGCGGATACTGCCCCACAACCCCGCTCCGGACGAGATCATCGATTTCCTCGCCCGTAAAATCCAGCACGTCGCGCAGCACGGCGGTCGTATCCTCGCCGAGCATCGGCGGCGCCTTGTAGGCCGCCTCGCGCTGGGCCTGCAGGCCTTGGGCGGGACGCACCAGGGAAACGGCCCCCAGATGCGTGCTTTCCAGCGTCTGGACCACTTCGCGAGCCCTGACGGTCGGGCTCTCGAACGCCTCAGGCACCGATTTCACCTCTCCGGCCGGAACGCCGTGGCGGAGGCAGGCCTCCATCCAGTAACGGCGGGGCTTGCCGCGGAAGGATGCGCCCAATACGGCAAGCAGGCTTTCGCGGTTGACCGCTCGCGCCGCCGCCGTCGCGTAGAGCGGGTCCCTGGCCAGGTCCGGGATACCCAGAACATTCTCGCACAGTGCGGCAAACTGCTTGTCGTTGCCGACCGCCAGCGCGAAATTGCCGTCCGAGCATTCGCATATCTGATAGGGAACGACGGTCGGATGGGCGTTGCCATAGCGGCGTGGCACCACGCCTGCGTTCAGATAGCCGCTTCCCACGTTGATCAGCGTGTTCAGCGCACATTCGAGCAGCGAGATGTCGATGTACTGTCCCTGCCCCGTCTGCTGGCGCTGGTAGAGCGCGGCCAGCACCGACTGGACCGACACCATGCCGGCGATGATGTCGGTCATCGCCACGCCGATGCGCTGAGGCTCTCCGTCGACGGGGCCGGTGATCGACATCAGTCCGCTTTCGGCCTGGACGACGAAGTCGTAGCCCGGCCTGTCCCATTCAGGACCGGTCTGTCCGTAGCCTGAGATGGAGCAATAGATGATGGCGGGATTGATCGCTCTCAGGCTCTCATAGTCGATCTTCAGGCGCTTGGCCGTGCCGGCGCGGAAATTCTCGACGACGACGTCGGCCTTCGCGGCAAGGTGATGAATGATGTCAAGCCCCTTGGGATGCTTGATGTCCAGCGCGATGCTGGATTTCCCGCGATTGGCGCACAAATAGTAGGTGCTGACCCCCTTGTAGTTGGGGACCGACCAGGCGCGCGTGTCGTCGCCGCCATCGACGTTCTCGATCTTCCAGACCTCGGCACCCAGGTCTGCAAGGCTCATGGTCGCCCAAGGCCCGGCCAGCACGCGCGACAGGTCCAACACCTTGATACCGGCGAGAGGCAAGCCAGCGGCCTCGACCCTGGCAGAATCCCTCTCAACGAACTGTGACATCTGTCCTCGCTTCCTGACTTAAACGGACGCACGACCCGCCGAAGAACCGTCGTCCGGTCCCGGGAAATGGCATGCTGCGTAATGGCCCGGCTCGATCTCGACGAGCGGCGGTTTTATCTCGGCGCATTTGTCCTGCGCCCTGAAGCAGCGCGTCCGGAACGGGCATCCCGACGGCGGGTCGATAGGGCTCGGCACGTCGCCTTTCAGCAGGATTTGGCTGCGGCTGCGCTCCAGGTCGGGGTCGGCGACGGGAACCGCCGACATCAGCGCCTGCGAATAGGGATGCAGCGGCCGGGCGTAGAGCCTGTCTGCCGGTGCGACCTCGACGAAGCGGCCGAGATACATGACGGCGACCTTGTGCGAGATGTGCCGTACCACCGAGAGATCATGCGCTATGAAGAGATAGGCCGTCCGCATCCGGTCCTGGATTTCCTGGAGAAGATTGAGCACGCCGGCCTGCACGGAAACATCCAGTGCCGAAACAGGCTCGTCGAGCACGAGGACTTCAGGCTTGAGGGCCAGGGCCCGCGCAATGACGACACGCTGGCGCTGCCCGCCCGAGAGCTGATGCGGATAGCGGCTGCCATGGGCGGCGCTCAGGCTGACCAGCTCGAGCATTTCCAGAACACGCTCGCGCCTTTGCGCGCGGGTCATGTCGGTGATACGCAATGGCTCGGCGATGCTGTCTTCGATGCGCATGCCGGGATGCAGCGAACCGTACGGGTCCTGGAACACCAGCTGCAGATGCCGGCGCATCCTGCGCATGTCCGCCGCCTTGAGCGAGACGATGTCCTGCCCGTTTACCACGACGCTGCCGGAAGTGGGCTCCATCAGGCGCAGCAGGCAGCGCCCGAGTGTCGACTTGCCGCAGCCCGACTCCCCGACAAGCCCCAGCGTCTCGCCACGCATGAGGTCGAAGGATACATCATCGACGGCTTTGAGTTGAGCAACCTCGCGGCGGATCACGGCGCCGCCCACGATGGGAAACACCTTGCGAAGGCTCCTGACGGAAAGGGCAGGCGTATCGTTCCGCGAACGCGTCAGCTTGTCGGTCGTCTCAGCCATGGTCGGCGCCTTCCAGCATGGCATCCTGAGCAGCGCCATTCCACGCGGGCAGGTTGTCGGCGAAATGGCAGGCCGAGCGGTGCCTTCCCCCGACACCGATAGTCGGCGGGGAAACCCTGCGGCAGACGTCCCGGGCAAAGCTGCAGCGCGGATGGAACGCGCAGCCGTCCGGCAGGTCGCCCAGCATCGGAGGCGAGCCGGGAATGGAATAGAGCTTGTTCTTCGAACTGGTCAGTTGCGGGATCGAGGCGATGAGACCGCGCGTGTACGGGTGACGCGGATTAACGAACAGTTCGCGCACCTCGGCCTCCTCGACCACCAGCCCGGCATAGATGACGGCGACGCGGTCGGCATGGCCGGCCACGACGCCGAGGTCGTGGGTGATCAGGACGAGCGCCAGCCCAAGTTTTTCCTTGAGTTCGCGCAGCATGCGCATGATCTGCGCCTGGACGGTCACGTCGAGCGCGGTTGTGGGCTCGTCGGCGACCAGCAATTCGGGATTGTTGGCGATCGCCATGGCAATCATGACGCGCTGCCGCATGCCGCCGGAGAATTCGTGCGGATACTGGCTGATGCGCCGGTCCGGCTGCGGGATCGCCACCAGACGCAGGAGTTCCACCACCCGTTCGGTCGCCTGCTTCTTGCCCAGGCCACCGTTGTGAAGCAGCAGCGCCTCCCGGATCTGAGCGCCGACGGTCATGACCGGGTTCAGCGACGACAGCGGGTCCTGGAAAATCATGCCGACCTGTGACCCTCGCAGCCGGCGCATTTCCCTGCTCGGCAGGCCGATGAGTTCCTGCTGCTTGAACAGAACCGAGCCGCTTACCACGGCGGTGCGCGCCTGCAAGCCGAGCGAGGCCAGCATGCCCAGCGACTTGCCCGATCCCGACTCGCCGACGATGCCCAGCACCTCGCCGCGCGACAGGTCGAGACTGAGGCCGCGCACCGCAGGCAACAGGCCGTTCGGCGAGGGAAAACCGACCTTCAGGTCACGGATGCGCAGAAGCGGTTCATCGGGCATGCGGGCTTCACCAGGAGGTGCGGTCATTTGGACGACCTCGGATCGAAATAGTCGCGCAAGCCGTCGCCAATGAAATTGAAGCCGAGAACCGCAGTGAGGATGGCGACGCCCGGACCGAATGCGATCCACCAGTTGTAAAAATAGGTGGCGCCGTCCGAGATCATCGCTCCCCATTCAGGCGTCGGTGGCGTCGCGCCAAGACCGATGAAACTGAGCGAAGCGGCAAGCAGGATCACCTGCCCAAGGTCCATCGTCGCGCTGACCAGTATGGGCGTCCAGCACAGCGGCAGGATATGCCTAGTCAGGATGCGGGTATTGCTGGCGCCGGCGGCAACCGCCGCTTCGACGTGTTCGCGTTCGCGCACTTCCAGGACCTGGGCGCGCATGAGCCTGGCATAGACCGGCCACCAGACCACCACCATGGCGATGGCGGCGTTGCCAAGCCCCGGCCCGAGCGAAGCCGCGACGGCCATCGCAAGCAAGATCGGCGGAAAGGAGAGCGTGATATCGACGAGCCGCATGATGGCGGCGCCGATCAGGCCGCCCCTGTAGCCCGATATGGCACCGGCCGCCGACCCGATCACGACGGCGCTGAAAACCACGATGAAGGCTATCGGCAGGGAATGCTGGGCTCCGTACAGCGTGCGGGACAAGACGTCGCGCCCGAGGGCGTCGGTGCCCAGCAGATGCGCCGAGCTTGGCGGCTGCAGCCGCCGCCCGGCAATGTTAAGCGGGTCGTAGGGAGCCATCCACGAGGGAAACAGCGTCGCCGCAAGCCAGAACAGCAGGACCGTCCCGCCGACGATGAACGCAGGCGATACCCATGGCGGGAGGCGGATGCGCGTCGAGGTGATCTGAACCGAACCCATCGCCGTCTCCGTCAGTTCAGCCGGACGCGCGGATTCGCCACCACATAGGCAATGTCGGTCAGCAGATTGGTGAGCAGGAACATGACGCCACCGACGATGGTGACGCCGATGATGGCGGGAAAGTCCAGCGACCGCGCCGCAGTGACCGCATAGCTGCCGACGCCCGGCCAGGCGAAGACCGTCTCCGTCAGGATCGCGCCGGTGATGAGATAAGCGAACGAATAGCTGATCACCGTGAGGATGGGCACGAGGATATTGCGAAACGCATGGCGCAACACCACGCGCAGCTCGCCGGCCCCCTTCGCCCTGGCGGTCAGGATGAATTCGCGCCCCATCACTTCAAGCATATAGGCGCGCACGAGCCGGGAAATGGTTCCTGCAACCGTCCAGCCAAGCGCCAGCGAAGGCAGCACGAGATGGGCCAGCGCATCCTTGAACGCCTTCAGGTCGCCGGCAAGCAGCGTGTCGATGGTCATGAAGCCGGTGACCGTCGGGGGCGGCGCCATGCGCGGATCTATCCGCCCCGGTCCCGGCAAGATCTGATAATGGACGGAAAAGACGAAGAGCGCGGCAAGGCCCAGCCAGAAAATCGGCACCGACGAGCCGAACAGCGCAAACAGGCGCGCGCCCTGGTCGATGGCGGTATCGTGATGATAGGCGGCGAGCAGTCCGAAGACGATCCCGATCGTGCTGCCAATGACCATGGCGCATATCACCAACTCGAAGGTCGCCGGCAAGCGCGCCAGCAGGTCGGTCGCCACCGGCCGCCGCGTCACGAACGACGTCCCCATATCGCCCTTGAGCAGATTGCCGACATAGATCAGGTAGCGTTCCGGCAGGCTGCGGTCGAGACCCCAGCGTTTCTTGGCCGCGGCCACGACCTCGGGGTTGTTCATCTGCTGCTCGCTCACCACCGCGGTCAGGGGGTCGCCCTTGGTTATGGCCGTCAACAGAAACGCCATCGTTACGATGCCCAAAAGAATGAAGGGGATCGCGATGCTGCGCCGGAGAATGTAGTTCAGCATCGCCACCTCGCAGGATCACCATGCGCCCCAACCCTCGCAGCGAGGCTATCGGCATTATTGACAAGGCCCGCCGCACGCGTCAATAGAAATGAAATTAAGTTCCATATTCCGCCATGCTGGATTACGCTCATGAAACTCGCGCTTCGGATAAAAGGCCAAATGAAGGGCAACAGCCGCGAGTCGCATGTCGGTGGAATCCACGCCCGATAGGGAAGCGCGACATGAGAAAGCGCAATAAGCCCATCGCCGTGCCGTCGGAAAAGGACACGGCCCAGCAT
>JBARWP010000019.1:0-17097 GCA_049646905.1 Pseudaminobacter sp.
GCACCTTCCTCATCGCGCGCGGCACCGAGCCGGTGATCCCCAACAATCCAACGCGAAAGCATATCCAACCGTTCGATGCTGAAGCCTACAAGCGCAGAAACATCATCGAACGCACCTTCTGCCGCCCGAAGGACTGGAGGCGCGTCGCCACTCGATACGACAAGCTCGCCACCAACTTCGCAGCAACCTGCTACATAGCCGCTATCATCACATGGTGGATATGATTGAGTCTCAACCCTAGTAGGCCCGTGCCCAGTCAGACGCACGGTGCTCCAATATTTTGATCGAGTATCGGAATGTTCCGAAAACCGGGTTCCACTTTTGGTCCGATGCTCTAGCTACGCGCCATGGTTGCGGCAAAGATCAGGATGCCCAGGAAGAATACGCCCTCAAGGCGCAGATAGCGACGCATGGAAGCAACCTCGGCATCCGGAACACGGAAGCCGGCATCGTTGCCAAGTTTACCGCGCCACTTGAGAAAATGCCGGGTCGGCACGATCGACAGCAGGCCGACGACGGCGAAGCACACCATCTTTCCCCAGAAGGCGTGGTTGGAAACATAGAATTCCCAGCCCTTGAGCCCGAAAAGCACCCTGCAGATACCGACAACCAGCACAAGGCCGGCGGTGGCACCGTAAACGCCGTCAATGCGCGCAAGGCGTCTTACCAGGTCGCCAGTCAGGGCCTGGTTGATCAGGACGGTTTCGGCGGCGAGAATGGCGACCAGGCCGAACACCAGGAAATGGTGCAGAATGGCAAGAACGAGGTCGACAAGGTCCATGGTTCATCCTTCCGAACGGAGAGGTTAAAACGGGCGACCATTTCCGGTCGCCTCTGTCGGATGATGTGACCGTGTCTAGCATCGTCGGCCATGGAAATTCCACCCCTTGCCCGGAGCGGCAGCAATGCTCCTGCCCAAGAAACAAGGCTTCGAGAGTATCCTTTCGAGAACTATCCGCTTGCCAGGAGCCCCGATTCTTCGGCGGCGGCGACAAAGGCCGAGCGGGCGTCTTCGGGCGGGCGTTCGCCCGCCAGCACTGCCTTGCAGACTTCGAACGCCTCGCGATAAAGCTGCCCGCGCTTGGCCTGCGGCCAGTCGGTCAGGCACTCACAGGCGCCCTTTACGGTCTTGACGTCGCGTATCGTGTTGTCGGCACCGATGCGAATACGCACAGGGTTCCCAAAAGGCTGGCGGTCGTCGTCCATGGCGGTTCTCCCTGACCCCCGCTATCGAGGTTCGAGACAACGCCGAAGGAGGTTACCGGTTCCCCGCAATCCTTCTTACATCTGGTCGTTGTAGGGTTCCTTCGTCTGCCCCACCATCCGCGCAAGCTCCGAAAAGGAAGGAATTTCGTGTTCCGACCCGCTGTTGTTCGCCAGTTGCAGGAACCGGATCGGGAAACATACGGCGTCCCGATTGGCCGGCGACATCACCTCGACGATATTCTCGTCGCTGGTTGCGTTCGCTTCGGCGCGGCGAAGGGCGGTATCGATCTCCTCCACCGAGAGGATGCCCTTGCTGACCAGGAGGTTGTTGATGGAAGCGATGGCGAGGTAAAGCCCTTCGAGTTGCAGATTTGCAGTGTTCATGGCGGCGGCCCCTGTTGCGGATGCCGCTTAACGCCAGTGGCGCCAATATGATCCATCCTGCATCAGCGGCATGACCAGGCCCGTGCCAACCCGTCGAGCGTCATGTTTTCGGCGATGGCATCGTGGGGTATCAGCAGATAAGTCCACGGCTTGCCGCCATAGCCGGCGGTGTAGTCCGTAGCGTGGCGACACCACGCGACCGCGACCTCGCGCTTGGCCACCACATCGGCTGCCCCCATCCGATCGGAAGCCTTCGGCTCCATGATGAAGATATCCGCATCGGTCTCCGCCACGAAATCCGGCTGGTATTCCAGATGCTGCCCTCCCAGTCGGTAGAAAAGATGGAACTGCCCTCTCGCGGGCCGAAACCATTTCAGCGCTTCGCGCTCGAGGATGACCGCCAGCATACGCTCGGGGTCGGAGTGAAACTTCTGCAGCGGAAACAGGCAGCGTGAAAACCCGCCGAATACAAAGCGCGCCATGTTGCTCTTGTCGGCCGGCGAGAGGCGAAAATCGAGCGGCGGTGTACCTGCCGGTGCAACATAGGTGCTCGACCGAAGGGCGGTGAACCCGCGTCTGACCTCGACGGCATGGCCTATAGCCGGGTCCTGCCAGAAATGCTCCTGCATCTGCTCGTGGACGAAACGGGCGATCTGCGCGCCGTGAAGGGCGATTACCTTGCCGACGTCCTGCACGGAAAGAGAGTGGCGCAGATGTTCAACGGCCTGGCCGGCAAGGTCATGAAGCAGACCGGCATGCTGCTCGTAGGTGACGTCATCAAAAGCCAGGAGATGATTGACCATCCGGTCCTCGAGCCGCATCTCATGCCTGGCAGATGCGGTAGCAGCGATACGATCGATCTTTCCGGTCCGCAGATGCTCCACCCACAGCGTTTCGCTGGGGGTGTCGTAACGCAGCCCTGAAACATCAAGCTTGAAAGGGTGAAAACCGGACTTCGCATCACCGGACGGAGCCCCGACAACGAGCGGTATATCGATCATATGGGCGGCGAACAATTCGGTGACCCTGCCGACCAACCGGGCAAGATCGGGTCCGGCAGTTGGCCGATATCGGCGCTCGACCTCCCGCACAAGCATGGCCTGCACCTCCGGCTTGGTCAGGCATGCGGTGCCGGGCACCAGGTCTGGACGTCTCTCCAACTCGCAAATGACCTCGTGGACGAGCTTTGCAAGCTCGCGCTCCTGAGGCGCAAAATCAGACTGCATCTCCTCCGGATCGGCATAGGCTGCATCGAGACGGCCGCCCATGTCTATCCCGAGCCTGGCCAATAGCCTGGGATATGAGGCAATACTGACCATCTCCCCTTGCGATGGATCGGACGGCAGGATGATCTCCCGCAAGCGGATCGCCGAACCCGGCTTCCTTGCCTCGTCGACGATTTCCTGAAACCGGTCATGGGCGATGATGTTGAGCCGGTCGAGTGCCGCTATGCCGGTGCGTTGGCCAAAAGGCAGCCGCAGACCACGTCCCATTGTTTGCACGACCAGAGTTTGCGCGTTTGCAGCGCGCAGCGGGACAATCGTGTAGAGATTTTTGACGTCCCAGCCCTCTTTCAGCATGTTGACATGGACAACGATCTCGGTCGGCTCGTCGGCTTGCTCGACTTTCAAAAGCCGGCCGACGGTTTCCTCCTCCTTCACGCTCGAGTCGACCTGGATGACCTTGCCGGCGTAGCGCCCTTCGAAAAATGCGTCGGAGCCGATCAGTTGCATCAACTCGGACGCATGCGCGGTGTCACGGGCGATCACCAGCATGAGCGGTTTGACAAGGGGCTTGCCTTCCTGGCGCGCATAGGCTTCCAGTTCCACCTTCACGCTTTCATGAATGCGCACACCGTCCTCGATCTTGATGCGCTCGATTGCGCCCGCCGGCTTGCCTAGCGGCGAAAAATCCTCGCGCGTAACGACAGCCGGTTCCTTGACGAAGCCATCCGCCATCGCTCGCGCCAAAGGATAGTCGAAAACGATGTTCCTGAACCGTTTCGGCCCGCCCTTCGTTTCGACGAAAGGGGTCGCGGTCAATTCAAGCCCCAGCACCGGCTGCAACTCGTTGATGGCACGAACACCGGCCGACGCGCGATAGCGATGCGATTCATCCATGATCAGCACAAGATCGTCGCAACCGGCGAGATAGTCGAAATAGCTTTCGCCGATCTCCTCGCGAAAGGAGCGGATGCGAGGGCTGCGCCCACCGCGCACCTCCGAATTGATCTTGGAAATGTTGAAGATATTGATCGTAGTGGAGAACAGATCGCTGCCACCGGCGATCTGCCGCTGATAATTTTCGCCGGTGACTATCACCGGTGGCGACAGGGTGAACTCCGCAATGCCCTTCAGCACGTATTTCGGTGTGTTCGGCGTGAAATCGACAATCAGCTTGTCATAGATGGTAAGGTTCGGAGCAAGCACGAAGAAATTCTTCATGCCGTGCGCCAGGTGCAGATAAGCGACGAAGGCTCCCATCAGCCGCGTCTTGCCCACACCCGTCGCAAGCGCAAAGCAATAGGAGGGGAAGGCACGTTCAAAGTCGGTCACGCCCGGAAATTCGGCTGTGATTGCCGCAAGTGCGGCCCCGATATCCATTTCCTTGCGGGGAAGCACGAGTTGCGTGATCCGATCCAGTATCTCCAGCGAATGCCGCTGCGGCGCCCGCAGGCTGAGACGACCGGCAATGGCGTCAACATGGCTACTCATTACAAACTCCCGCTACTGCCGTCGTTGACTAGCGATACTCATCCGCAGACCTGCCCCCTCAGGGATGCGCCGGTTCGGGCGGAAGACCGTAATCGTCACAGCCCCATTCACACCGTGCCGCGAAATGGCTGGGAATCTTGCGCAGTGTCAGGTTGCGGAAGGCGGACGGGCTGCCGCGAAACGCCAGGCACATCACGAGAAGGCTTCGATCCGCTCCCACTTCCTCGCTCAGATAGATGAGTTCCTCGGGCAGGAGCACTCGCGGCATCACGAAGATGAAGTCGTGCTCGGTGGAGTGCCCGTGCTGCCAATAGACCGTCTCGCTCGGGGCGTAGACAAAACCTTCCAGCTTGCACAACGCCTCGATCAGCATGCGCTGGTCATAGGAACGTGAGATAATCTCGCGGCCGTGTGCATCGCGCTCAAGCAGGGACGGCGCAAGGCGGAAATAGCGAAAACCGCCGCCGCCATTCCAGCCAGCGGCCACGGTCACGCCGCCGCCATCACCGCCGTCAACGACCTTTTTCAGCCGCGGCAGGACGTGGCTATGGCAGTGTTCTCCGCGCTCCACCATGATCCAGCGGCGGCCCATCTTGTGGGCGACCGCGCCGGTGGTGCCCGAACCGGCAAAGGAATCGAGCACCAGATCGCCGGGGCTGGTCGCGATATCGAGAACACGCTTGATCAGGCGCTCCGGCTTCGGCGTGGTGAAAGCGTTCTCGGGGCCGAACAGGGCGATGCTTTCCTTCTTGGCCTCCTGATTGTGGCCGACTTCTCTGTTGTCCCACCAACTCCAGGCGGCAACACCTTCTCTTTCCGAGAGAAAATTCTTGATGCGCGGTCGTGCCGAGCCATCCACGCCAAACCAGATCCGGTTGTCAGCCAGGAGTGACCGAAACACGGTTTCCACATTCGCCCAACAACGGCCGGGCGGAGGATCAAAGACAGCACCGGAAGGTGAGACAATGCGGTACATCTGATTTGGCCGCCAGCCCTGGGCAGTGAAATCGGTAGACGTCCAAGGCCCACGAATATCGTTATCCGGATTCCGGTATGAGTTTGTCTTACCCGGGGAGACGGCCAATCTATTGAAGGAAAGCCGTTCGGCATCTTTTGCGAATACCAATATGTGGTCATGGGCGCCGCCCAATCCCAAACGCGCGTCGGGCGAGGTCCGCTTCTGCCACACCACATTGGCGATGAAGTTGCGCCGCCCGAAAACCTCGTCGCACAGAACCTTCAGATAATGCGCCTCGTTGTCGTCGATGCTGATCCAGAGCGACCCCTCGGGCGCCAGCAGCCGGCGGATGATCTCCAGCCGGTCGCGCATCAGGCTGAGCCAAAGCGAATGCTCCAGACCGTCATCATAGTGAGTGAAGGCGCTGCCTGTGTTGTAGGGCGGGTCGATGAAACAGCATTTCACCTTTCCGGTGAATTCATGCTCCAGCGCCCGTAGAGCCAGCAGGTTGTCGCCGAAGATAAGGCGATTATCCCCCTCCTCCCCTCGATACGAAAGCTCACGATCTTCAATCAGGATGCGCGGTTCCAACCGGGGGCGGATGTCCTTGTTGACCCAGACCAGTTCCAGGCGAGGCTTGCGGGAGTAAGATGGAAGTGATTGCGACACGGTGTCTTTCCGCTGTGTTCTTCGCATCCACAATTACAGGTTTCATATTTCGTGATTACTTCTCAAAATATCAACTAATGGTTGTCCTCGGTTGTTGACCCTCGCAGGGAAATGTCAGTCCAGTCCGCATTGGCCTACGACTTGCCCCCGCCCGTTTTTTTGACTATCCGCAAGCTCGGCAACAAGCACCACATGGGCGGACCCGCCCCTTCACTCCCTCGCATCCGCAATCGGAGGATTTTTCAGGAAAATGGCTCGCATTACCCTCAGACAGCTTCTCGACCATGCCGCCGAGCACAATTACGGCGTGCCCGCATTCAACATCAACAACATGGAACAGGGGCTGGCCATCATGGAGGCCGCACAGGCGACCCGCTCGCCGGTGATCATCCAGGCGAGCCGAGGCGCCCGCGCCTATGCCAATGACGTCGTGCTGGCCAAGCTGATCGACGCGCTGGTGGAAATCCACCCCGATATCCCCGTCTGCATGCATCTCGACCACGGCAACAATGAAGCCACCTGCATGACCGCAATCCAGCACGGCTTCACCTCGGTGATGATGGACGGCTCGCTGAAGGAAGACGGCAAGTCGCCCGCCGATTATGACTACAACGCCGGCATCACCCGTCGCGTGGTCGACATGGCGCATTGGGGCGGCGTTTCGGTCGAAGGCGAGATCGGCGTTCTCGGATCGCTGGAAACCGGCGGCGGCGAACAGGAAGACGGCCACGGTGTCGAGGGTGCGCTGAGCCACGACCAGTTGCTGACCGACCCGGAACAGGCCGCGCAATTCGTGCGCGACACGCATGTGGATGCACTGGCGGTCGCCATGGGCACCAGCCACGGCGCCTACAAGTTCAGCCGCAAGCCCGATGGCGAAGTGCTGGCCATGAATGTGATCGAGGAGATCCATCGCAAGCTGCCGAACACGCATCTGGTGATGCATGGCTCGTCCTCCGTGCCGGAGGAACTGCAGGAGATCATCAACAAATATGGTGGCCAGATGAAGCCGACCTGGGGCGTGCCTGTCGAGGAGATCCAGCGCGGCATCAAGCATGGCGTGCGCAAGATCAACATCGACACCGACAACCGCATGGCGCTGACCGGCGCCATCCGCAAGGTGCTGAGCGAGAATCCGAGCGAGTTCGATCCGCGCAAATATCTGGCGCCCGCCATGGCGGCGATGAAGAAGCTTTGCACGGAGCGCTTCGAACAGTTCGGCACGGCCGGCAATGCCGACAAGATCAAGCCGATCCCGCTTGCCGAAATGGCCAAGCGCTATCGCTCGGGCAGCCTCGACCCCAAGGTTTCCTAACCCTGGAGCCGTTCTGATCCAAACGGAACCGAGGAACGGCTCCAAGCTTTTGCCTTACGCATTTCCGGACGCAAAACCGTTTCACACTTTTGCTGGAAATGTTCTAAATCCGCAGGCGCGGAACGGCGCTCACCAGCGCCTTTCCGGTCGCCGATCGAGGATTTTCAATGACTTCCTGCGCGGGGCCGATCTCGACGATCCGCCCCGCCTCCATGATGGCGATGCGGTGGGCGACGGCGCGCACCACCGCCAGATCATGCGAGACGAAGATGTAGGCAATACCGTCCTCACGCTGCAGATCGACCAGCAGCTGAAGGATCTGGCCACGCACCGAAATATCGAGCGCGGAGACGGCCTCGTCCAGCACAATCAGGTCCGGTTTGGTGGCAAGCGCCCTTGCTATCGCCACACGCTGGCGCTGGCCGCCGGAAATCTCGTGGATCGCGCGGCCAGCCAGACCAGCATCAAGTCCCACACGCTCCAACAGACCGGCAATGGCCGCATTTCGCTCATGGCGACCCACCATGCCATGGATGCGCAGCGGATCATCAAGTGCGCCGAAAACCGTTGCACGTGGGTTGAAGGCTGCCAGCGGCTCCTGGAACACCATCTGGATACGCGGGCGCATCGCTCGCAGCCTTGCACCCTTCAGCGCCAGCAGATCGACACCGGCGAAGCGGATGCTACCGTCATCCGGCTCGATCAGCCGCAACAGGATGCGCGCGAGCGTGGATTTGCCGCTGCCGGAAGGTCCGACCAGACCGAGCGTTTCGCCAGCCGCCACATCGAAGGAAACGCCATCGAGGGCGACAACGCGCCCTCCCCCTTTGGCAAAGGCTTTCGACAGATCCGCAACTGCTAGAAGCGGGGACGTCATGCCGGATGCCCGGAGACAAGCGGAGGCGTGTCCAGGTCGATATGGCTCGCCAGAAGCCTTGTCGTATAGGCGGCCTGTGGGCACGCCAGCACATCGGCGGCAGCGCCGGTCTCCACAAGGCGGCCGTCGTAGAATACGGCGATACGATCGGCAAAGCCCGACGCCAACGCTATGTCGTGCGTGATGAACAACAAGGTCATGCCTGTCTCGCGCATCAGTCCATCGAGCAGCTCGATTATTTGCGTTTGAACCACCATGTCGAGCGCGCTGGTCGGCTCGTCGGCGATCAGCAGTCGCGGCCGTGCG
Organism: Pseudaminobacter sp.; assembly: GCA_049646905.1. Classification (GTDB taxonomy): domain Bacteria; phylum Pseudomonadota; class Alphaproteobacteria; order Rhizobiales; family Rhizobiaceae; genus Pseudaminobacter. The sequence goes on from JBARWP010000019.1 coordinate 8,430, forward strand.
GCAATCGCAGCCGCTATGGCGATACGCTGGCGCTGACCGCCGGAAAACTGATGCGGATAGGCTTCGAGAGCGGCGCGTGGCTGCGGTATCCGCACGCGTTCGAGCAGATTTAGCGCATGTCGATAGGCCTGCGCCCAATTCAGGGCGAGGTGATGCTGCGCCACTTCTGCCACCTGCTCGCCGATGGTGAGAACCGGATTGAGGCTCGCCCCCGCATCCTGGAACAGGAAACCGATGTCACGGCCCGGCAGCGGCGCATGGCCAAGGGCCGGCCAGACAATCGTGCCGATACAGGTAGCCTCATCCGGCAACAGCCCCGCCAAGGCCAGGGCCAGCGTGCTCTTGCCCGAACCGCTTTCGCCGATGACGGCAAGGCGCTCACCCGCGACGAGATCGAGATCGATCCCTGCAAGCGCGACCGTAGCGCCATAAGCGACGCCAAGACCGCAAATGCGCGCAAGGACCTCGGTCATGCCCGCACCTTCCGGCGCGCCAGGGCCTCGCCAAGACCTTCCGAAAACAGATAGATGCCGAGAACCATCACCACCAACCCGATGCCGGGAATGATGGACAGGAATGGCGCGGTGCGCAGCACGTTGCGCCCCTCGGCGATCATCGAGCCCCAGGTGACGATGTTGGGATCGCCCAGGCCGAGGAAGGACAGCGCCGCTTCCGTCAGCACCGCGCCCGCGACGATGACCGAGCCGAGCGCCAGCACGGGCGGCAGCGCATTGGGAAGCACCTCGCGGATGGCGATTTCAAGCGGATGCATGCCGATGACGCGCGCGGCCGCCACATAGTCGCGCTCGCGGATCGAAAGCACCTCGGCGCGGGCAAGGCGGGCGGGGCCGGTCCATGCGCCAAGAGCAATCGCGAGAATGACCACCGGAAGCGAGGCCCCGACGACGCTGACGAATGCCAGGGCAAGCAGGAAACCGGGCACTATCTGGAAGGCATCGACGATACGCATCAGGGCCTCGTCGACAATTCCGCCGGCAAAGCCCGCGATGGTTCCGACGAGCGCGCCGATGACCATCGCCACCAGCGCCGCAGCAATGCCGACGGCCAGCGAAGCACGCGTGCCATGCATCAGCCCGGCCAGCACGTCCCGCCCGAGCCGATCGGTTCCGAGGGCGAATGCCGCATCCTGAAACGGAGGCTGCAGTGCAGGGCCGGCAATCGACAGAGGATCATGCGGGAAAAAGGCCGGCGCCAGCAGCGCCGCCGCTATGAGCAGCCCAAGCAGGACAAGCCCGGCGACGCCCTCCGGCGAGCGGAGAAACTGGCCAAGCAGGCTCATGCGGACCGCTCCGAAATACCTACCCTCGGATCGAGGAAGGCGTAGGCAATATCGACGGCAAGATTGGCGACCATCACCAGCACTGCGCTGACGATGATGATGGCGACCAGCAGCGGCGCATCACGAAGGGCCACCGCCTCCTGCGCCAGCCTGCCGAAACCGGGAATTGCAAACACGCTTTCGATGACGACGCTGCCGCCCAGCATGGAGGCTGCCTGCAGCCCGAGCATGGTGACGACCGGCAGGAGCGCGTTGCGCGCGACATGCCGCAGCACGATGCGTCGGCGGGCAAGCCCCTTGGCGCGCGCGGCAAGCGCAAAGTCCTGCCGCCAGGCTTCCGCCATGCCGGTGCGCATCAGCCGCAGGAACAGCGCCAGATAAATGAAGCCCAGCGCACAGACTGGCAGTACCAGGTGCCAGGCAATGTCCAGTGCACGCTCCAGCCCGTGCTTGCCCGAGGCGATGGTTTCGATGCCGGCCGTGGGAAACCAGCGCAACTGCACGGCAAAAACGATGCTCAGCACCAGACCCAGCCAGAAGCTCGGAATGGCGTAGAGCGAAAGCGACGCTACGGACAATATGCGGTCACAGGCGCTGCGAGGTCGTGCCCCGGCAAAGATGCCTAGCAACGTGCCGAGGCTGAATGCCAGCGCAGTGGCACTGCCCATCAGCCAGAGCGTGTTGGGCAGGCGTTCGAGGATAACGGCGCCGATCGGCCGGTTGAAGGCCACCGACCAGCCGAGATCAAGCCGCGCCAATGCCGCCAGATAAAGCCATAGCCGCGCAAAAACAGACCTATCCAGCCCATAACTTTCACGCAGGGACTGGACGAGGGCGGGATCGCCGCCGCCGATCGACAGGACATAGGCATCGACTGCATCGCCCGGAGCGGTTTCCAGCAGGAAAAACGCACCAATGATGACAATCAGCAGCACCGCAATGCTGCCGAACGCTCTTCGACGCAGCAGAAGCAGGGCTCGTTTCATGCAGCCCGGAACCTCGCAATCAGGACTTCGGTGTCAAGACGGATGCGAGGCTATCATGATTCCAGGGCGGTATCGGCCCAGTTGGAAACCGCCCAGCGTGGATTGTTGGAGACGTTCCTGACCTTCGTGCTGGCAACGGTGATGAAGCCCCATTCGGCGACGTTGATCAGCGGCAGATCCTCTGCGACCTGTCGCTGAAACTGGCGGAACAGTTCAGTGCGGGCGGCGACATCCACCGTTTCGTTCGCCTTGTCGATCAGTGCATCGATCTGCGCATTGGCGTAGCCACCCTGGTTGGAAAAGGGCACTCCGGCAGGAGTGCCGCTCTTCACAAGGATCGTGGTCGAGATCGCCGGATCGCCGCGGAAGACGGTCGGCGCAATGGCAAGATCGAAGTCATGATCGGTATAGACCGCCTTCTGGTGAGCGGCGGAATCGTTGTTGACGATCCGCGCGTCGATGCCGACCGCGGCAAGCGCCTGGCGCAGATAGTCGCCGAACTGCCGGGTTTCGCTGAAATAGGGTGCAGGAAGCAGCTTCAACGAAAAGCGGTTGCCATCCGCTCCCCTGGGATATCCGGCCTCGTCCAGTAGGGCGTTGGCCTTGGAAACGTCGAAGGGATAGGCTGGTACATCCGGCGTATAAAACTCGGGCGCATTTTGCGGCACGATGCCGGTCGAAGGCGTGGCATAGCCCAGGAAGATCGTCTTTACGACGAAATCCTTGTCAATCGCATGGGCAATGGCGTGCCGGACCTTGAGGTCGGCCAGTTCTTTGCGGCGATGGTTGATTTCGACGGCAAGCTGATACGTCAGCCCCTCATAGCCCTTGGAGTAGACTTCCAGCCCCTCCACTTTCGAGACGCGCTCCAGGTCGACCAGGGGAACCTGGCTGAAGGCGGCAAGCTGGATTTCCCCTGCTTCCAAGGCGCTTGCGGCGGCGGCCCGATCCGGCAGGACACGATAGACGATTTCATCGAGATAGGGCTTGCCTTGATCCCAATAGGCGTCGTTGCGTTCGAGCCGGTAATATTCGCCCGGCTTGTATTCGGCGAATTTGAAGGGTCCGGTGCCGATCAGCCGGTTGTTGGCGGGGCTCGCCGCAATGTCGTCGATACCCTCGAAGACATGCCTGGCGACAACGCTCGTCACCGCCGGAAGCGCGTTGCGGACAAGCTGGAAGGGCGTTGGCTTCGAGAACCTGAACACCGCCGTGTGACCGTCCGGCGTATCGACGGCTTCCAGGTTGGCGAAGACCAGCCGCCCGAGATTCTGCAGCTTCTTCCACACTTGCAGGGCCGAGAAGGCAACATCGGCCGAGGTGAACGGCGTCCCGTCGTGCCAGACGACGCCTTCACGCAGCCTGAAGGTCACCGAAAGTCCATCGTCGGCACCCTCCCAACTCGTGGCAAGGCGTGGTTCCAGCCCGTCCTTGCCCTCGAACGATGCCTCGGCAAGCGGCTCGATCACCTTGCTCGATATGAAGAAGACGCCATTGGACGCCACGATCGCGGGATTGAGGTTCCTCGGCTCCGAATCCGCCGCGACGATCAGGCGCCCGCCGGTCGCCTGGGCAAAGCCGTGTCGCGGCAGGATCGAGGAGGCCATGACGAGCGCGGAACTGTGAAGAAGCGCGCGGCGGGATAAGCGAAACTGAACCATCTTACACTCCGAAAGGCCGGCCCGCGGTGGCCGCCCCAGCGATCAGGTCCCTGCATTCTCAGTGGTGGGCATGCCTGGCGCCAGCAAAGAAATTCTGCAGAGGCGGCACGAAAGGAAATTCCCGCGCCGTGGAAACATTGTGTCCCGGGACCTGCCGAAGGCAATGGCCCATGATATGCAATCGGCTGGCACTGCTCGCGGAGGGTGTAGCCACAAGGCTAAAAGGCGAGCCGCAAGCTGCCCGATGCACTTCTGTTGCAGAATCGCCGCGCTCGGCAATTCTCCGCCAGCTTAAGGTCGATCACCCGTTCGCTGTAATTGACAACGTTCTGTTAACGCCTTTAATCTTTCGTTAACAAATTGCGGCAACGGGGCTTGGGGCAATGAACTCCTCACTGGTGACGGAGCGCGTGAAAGGGAGCGCTATATTTCTTGCCGGGCTTCTGGCAGCGACCTTCTCGGGCACCGCACTTGTCGCGGCTCCGATGACGACTGGCGGCCTGACCTCGCAGCCGATCGGCCATTACGAGTTCTGCCGGGCCAACCCCGCGGAATGCTCGCTGCGCCTGCGCCCCACCAATCCGGAGCGCATGACCGACGCGCTCTGGCAGACGATCCGCGCCGTCAATACGAAGGTCAATGCCGCGGTCCGTCCGATGAACGACATCGACATCTTCGGCAAGGACGAGGTTTGGGCCTATCCTGTCGACGGTGTTGGCGACTGCGAAGACTACGTGCTGGAAAAGCGCCGCCTTCTGGCGCGAAGCGGCCTTTCGCTTGCTAATCTCCTCATCACCGTCGTGCGCAAGCCGGACGGTGAAGGCCACGCGATCCTCACCATTCGCACCGACAAGGGCGACTTCGTCCTCGATAACCTGACGAATGCTGTGCGCCAGTGGAACGAAACCGGCTATCATTTCCTGAAGCGCCAGGCTTCTACCCATACCGGACACTGGGTCAGCATAAGGGAAGGCCAGGCGCCGCTGGTTGGCTCCGTCCAGTCGGGATCGACGAAGCCTCAGGCAAAGTAGCCGAAGCCGGATTTTTTGATCCGGTCGCGCAGCATCAAGCTGCGCGACCGGCTCCGCTTTTCTACCTTGACGCGAACAGCAAAACCAATCCATCCTGTGCTTGCGTTTGCACAAAGTGGTGCAAGCCATCTTCCCTTATGCTTCATCGGCATATTCCTAGGACGCAAGATGGAGTTTCCCATGATCGACAGAAGCAGGGCCGGTCCAGGCACCGGACCACGAGCCAGGGCCTGCATCGCCCCCTGGGGGCCGGACACCGCCTGGCGTGTGTGGCTCGGATCGCTGGCGACGCTCGTCGCGATCGTGTCGCTCCTGTTTCTGCTGTCGCCGACGTTCGCCCAGACCCACCAGCATGGCGAAGCAGCAACCCATACCGCCCAGGCTGAGCCAACCCCGGCGCCATCGGCCGAGCCGCAACCTGCACCCGATGCCAACGCAACCGCGGCGTCTCCGGCCGTCAGCTACCACGCCCCGACCGTCTTTACCCTCAGGACCGGGATCGCCACCGGGCGCATGGTCTATATCGGTGTCGGCGGCGACATAGACGGCCAGATCAACCCGACCCTCATGGTGCATGAGGGCGAACTGATCCAGATCAACCTCATCAATGGCGAAGGTGCGGAACATGACGTGGTGATTGACCAATATGCGGCGCGGTCCTCGATCGTCGTGGGCAGGAACGCCTCGTCGACCTTCTCCTTTACCGCAACCAAGGTGGGCGAATTCGCCTATTTCTGCTCCATCGCAGGACACCGCCAGGCCGGCATGGAAGGACTGATCCACGTGATGCCGGGGCCGCGCGCCGCGATGGACACGGATGCGGCCGATGTCGTGCGTGATCCTGCCGACCTGCCGGGACCGATTGGCCAGCGCGCACCGCAGGTCGTGCGCGTCGATCTGGAAACCGTGGAACTGAAGGGCCGCCTCGATGACGGCACGACCTATGTCTACTGGACCTTCGACCGCAAGGTCCCCGGCCCCTTCGTCCGGGTGCGGGTCGGTGACACGGTGGAGGTTCATCTCAAGAACGCCGCCGACAGCGTCATGATGCATTCGGTCGACTTCCACGCGGCGACAGGCCCCGGGGGCGGCGCCGACTTCACGCAGATCGCCCCCGGTGAGGAGGCGGTGGTGACGTTCCAGGCCCTGAAACCGGGTATCTACGTCTACCACTGCGCGACACCGAGTGTGGCCCACCACATCACCAGCGGCATGTACGGCCTGATCCTGGTCGAGCCGGAGGGTGGGCTGCCGCAGGTCGACCGCGAGTTCTACGTCATGCAGGGGGAACTCTACACCGTCGAGCCCTTCGGCACGCAAGGCGAGATGGAGATGGACTATGACAAGCTGATCTCCGAGCGGCCGGAATATTTCCTCTTCAACGGCTCCGTCGGCGCACTCACCAACTCGCACCCGCTCTATGCCAATGCGGGCGAAACGGTGCGCATCTTCTTCGGTGTCGGCGGGCCGAACTACACCTCGTCCTTCCATGTGATCGGCGAGATCTTCGATCATGTCTATACACTGGGCAGCGTGACGTCTCCGCCAGTGGCCGGGGTGCAGACCGTCACGGTACCGCCGGGCGGTGCAACCATCGTCGACTTCAAGATCGATCGCGGCGGGCATTATGTCCTGGTCGATCACGCCCTGTCGCGGGCAGAACGCGGCTTGGCCGGCTACCTGATCGTCGATGGGCCGGAAAACGACGATATCATGCATGCCGGTCCAGCCAAGGAGACAGCCGAGTAGCTCGCGCGATCAGGCGACTATTCAACAAGGGCACGAAGGCCTCTTCGCGCCCTTGTCATTTTTCAGGCGGCGGCCGGCAGGTTTTCGCACGCCCAGGCCTTCGCCAGCGCGGCAACGAATTCGTAGACCATGTCCTCGCTGTGGGTCGGGCCGGGCGTCACGCGCAGGCGCTCGCCGCCACGCGGCACGGTGGGATAATTGATCGGCTGCACATAGTGCCCATACTCCTGCAAAAGACGGGTGCTGACCGCCGTGCAGGCCTCCGGATCGCCGACCATCACCGGCACGATATGCGACGGTCCGTCGAGGAACGGGATCTGCCGGGCCGCCAGGGCTCCCTTGAGACAGCGCACCCGCGCCTGCTGGAGCGTCCGTTCGATAGCGCTTGCCCTGAGGTGACGGATGCTGGCCAGCGCCCCGGCCGCGATGACGGGCGGCAGCGTCGTGGTGAAGATGAAGCCGCCGGCATAGCTGCGCACCACGTCGATCAGGCGGCGGGAGCCGGCGATATAACCGCCGATGCAGCCGAACGCCTTGGCGAGCGTACCCTGCACGACATCGATGCGCTCAAGCACGCCGTCGCGCTCGGCAACGCCGGCGCCGGTGTTGCCATACATGCCCACCGCATGGACCTCGTCCAGATAGGTCAGCGCACCATAACGCTCGGCAAGGTCGGCGATTTCGGCAACCGGCCCGATATCCCCATCCATCGAATAGACGGATTCGAAGGCAATGATCTTCGGCCGTCCCTTCGGGATTGCCCGCAGCAATTCTTCCAGATGGCCGACATCATTGTGGCGGAAGATGTGCCGCTCGGCGCCGGATTGGCGGATGCCGGAAATCATCGAGGCATGGTTCAGCGCATCCGAAAGGATGACGCAGCCTGGCAGCAGCCCCGCCAGTGTCGAAAGTGCCGCCTGGTTGGCCAGATAGCCCGAATTGAACACCAGCGCCGCCGGCTTGCCGTGGAGGGCGGCAAGTTCGGCCTCCAGTTCGACCACCAATTGGTGATTGCCGGCGATGTTACGGGTACCGCCGGCACCCGCACCATAGGTTTTCAGTGCCTCGGCCATCGCCGCCAGCACTTTCGGATGCTGGCCCATGCCGAGATAGTCGTTGGAGCACCAGACGATGATTTCCCGCTTCGCGCCGCCGAGATGGCTGTGCGCCAGCGGAAACCGGCCGGCACAGCGGCCAAGTTCAAGAAAGGTCCGGTAACGGCCCTCCTGCCTCAGCGCATTCAGCTTTTCGTCCCAGAAGGTTTCATAGGCATACATCGTCATTCCCCCGAACTTCGATCGATCAGTGCGGCGACACCCCTCCCGGCGCCGGCCCGACATCGGCATCGAGCGCCTTCAGCAGCGTCGAGACCGCCTTTCCAGCAGCGGGATTCTCGGTGACCAGCCCCGCCAGCCGTACCAGGATCACGCGCGCATCCTTGATCTTGTGGTTTTCGACCAGGCCAAGGCTCTTGAACCACAGCGCCTCGGGCCTATCGGGTTGCAGCGCCAGGATGCGGTCGAAGATCGGGGCGGCCTCGGCGCGCGTCTGCTTGTCGTCACTGTCAAACAAGGCCATGCCGAGGGCCATCATGATGTCGACATTCTCCGGCTCCTTCGCCAACGCCTGCCTGTAGATGTCGACCGCCTCGGCGGTGCGGCCAAGCACGCCGTAGCTTCGTGCCAGCATGGCCAGATCTTCCATGCTGGGATTGCCCTCGGCGACGCGCTTCTCAAGCCGGTCGACCATGGCGGCGATGTCCGGCTGGCCGTTCTCGTCCATCATGGGTGCGGCTCCGGGTGCAGGTGCCTGGGCCATTACCGCCCCGCCTCCCTCACCCGCCTGCGGCGGAAGAGGGATCTGGCCGCTCGCATGCGGCGACACGTTCTGGCGCAGATCAAGCCCGTTGAAATGATAGGCCAGGCCGACAGTGAGAAGCGT
>JBARWP010000020.1:0-4254 GCA_049646905.1 Pseudaminobacter sp.
GCTTGACGTGCTGGTCAACAACGCAGCCTTCCAGGTTCACTCGGCCGAATTCACGGCTCTGACCGAGGAGCATTTCGACACGACGCTGAAGACCAACCTCTATGGCTATTTCCACATGGCGCAGGAGGCAGTGCCGCACATGAAGCCCGGATCGGCCATCATCAACACGGGCTCGATCACCGGCATTCAGGAATCGAGGGAACTGGTCGACTATTCCATGACCAAAGGCGGCATCCATGCCTTCACAAGGGCTCTTTCCGGCGCACTCCTGGGTAAGGGCATACGCGTCAACGCCGTAGCGCCGGGGCCCGTATGGACGCCGCCCAATCCCTCGGACAAGGCGGCCTCCGATGTCGCGAATTTTGGCGCGCAGGCTCGCATGAAAAGACCGGCGCAACCGGAAGAAATCGCGCCAGCCTACGTATTTCTCGCTTCGCCGCACTGCTCGAGCTACATCACAGGAGAAATTCTCCCGGTGATCGGCGGATATTAGCCAGGCCGCGGGGCTGCCCTTTCCAGGGCGCGTCCCTTGGCAGGAGGGAGGCTGGTTTTCGTGACCTGCCGAGGTCAGGCGGACTTCTTCAGCGCGAGAACCGCGTCCCTCTCCAATATCTGGCCCATGACGTCGGCCACGTCCCGGAGCAGGCGCCGGATTTCCTCGGGGCTCAGTTCCTCCACGTGATCGGCTGCGTCGAGCACGTTCACGAGAAGATCGACGCCTTTCTGGTGCAGTTGCATGGTCTCGCATCCTCCTGCCCACGCCGTCCCGCACAGTTGACGAAAACACGTGGCAAAGGTGGGCGCAACCGGCCCGCGCCTTTAGCCGAAACTACTCGCCGCTGCTCCGTTGTGCCGCGATCCGGTTCAGGATGGAACACGCGGTCAGAGCGCGCTGCGCTGGTTTGGAGACCAGTTGTAGACCATCCAGGGATGCCGGCGTCGCCAGCAAGGTGTCCCATACTGTCCAATTGCCATCCGGCTGCTCACGGCAAACGAATCGCAGATCTAATCGGTTGTCGCCTTGCTGTTTGCCAGTTGCCATGTCCAAAGCTTACGAGTTGCCCTATCAGGGGAGATAGGGGACACAGCCGAAGCAGCAATACCGGCTAACAACTCTTGTCTGCTTTTACCTCCTCACACAAGTTGACAAAGCGCTCGTTATTCGTTGGCTTCACATGAAGAGTTCCCAAGGGAGGCTTCGGAGAAAACCCAGAGACCAACTGGGATAGGCTGTTCACGATCTCATCTCGGCACAAGGCGGCACTGGCGTTCTTGCCCGAGGCGGACGTATGCCAAGTTCTTGACGGCGAACTTGACTGGTGGAACCTAGCAGATTACCCGCTTGTTCGGCACGGGACGACCCGTGTTCCTGACTGCAACTCCGGGACGGCCCGGCCACTCATAAGGAGGGCCGGGCGACATGGCCGGACCAATCGAACAATTCGAGATTTCCCGCATCGTTCCGATCAAGATCGGCGGTGTCGATCTCAGCTTCACCAACTCATCCGCATACATGCTCGGCGCTGTCGTGCCGGCCGGAGGATTCCTGCTGCTGGCGACGTCTCCTCGAAGCCTCATACCCGGTCGCCTCCAGTCATCAGTCGAGATAGTCTACGAGTTCGTCTCGAAAATGCTGACGGAGAACGCAGGCGAAGAAGGCAAGCGTTTCTTTCCGCTCGTCTTCTCGCTCTTCATATTCGTCCTGGCAGCGAATCTGATCGGCATGTTTCCCTATCCGACGTCGCTGGCCACATGTTTCAAATCTTCCACTTGCAAGGGCGAAAAGCCGCCAAGGGGAAGTGTGGAACATAGATAATGCTCTCTGCCGCTAAGGCATCGATCAGGCCGTCGTCGACCCGAAGCCTCCGAAGTTGGTCAGTGTCCCCCGCGAAGGAGCTTGGCCGCCGCCGATGCCGCATGCGGCGCCAATTTGAGCACGTTAGCGCCGAGTGCCTGGACCTGCATATGATTATAGAGGTCGTCTATCAGCGCGCGGCGCATTCTATGATCTGGGCGTCCGTCAAAGTGAATTTCGGACATACGCTTGTCGATGAATTCCGCCATGGAGGTGAACATTGCCTTGCGACTGCGCTCATCGGTGCCGATTGGCAGATAGAGTTGCCGCTCCTCTTCGATGAAATTGTCTAGCACGAGGACAGGTGTCTCGCGCCGTGAGATCCCGTACATTTCGCGTAGGCGGTTGGATAACTGGACGTCGAAGTCGCGTCGTTCAGGTCGCCGACTATCCGGAATTTTCCGGCACGGTACGGCGATGTGCCAATTCATATGGGACAGGAAGTGCAATTCCTGCCAGGCATCGAAAACCCAGTCGAGTGCATGGCGGTCGAACTCCTGGGCGATTAGAATTCCGACGAGGCGGCGTTCGGCCTCGAAAAAAGAGAGTTCATCGATGCTAACAATCGCCCACATAGTCGGGCCCTTTAATCCGCCGTGACGACACACATAGTAGAATTTTTGTATCAGCTCGCCAACATCCGATGTCGTCGCTTCTCCGGACGCGACATATTCCCCCGAGCGGTCCACGTGCGATAGCGACAGAAGAAAGGCTGGCCTTCGAAGAGACTGGCCTGTCGCCGGAGCAAAATGGGAAAGGGAAGGCCGGATCGGACAATGCGACACGCTGCTGGCAGCGACTATCCTGCCTTACGGCGCGCGGGCTGCAACGCTAAATCTGCTGATATGCAAGAAATATATCTCTGACAAGGTCTTGGAAAAGTGGATCGCGGAAACCGGTGTCACGATCCGGCAGATTTTCTTTGACGGCGGCGACGACCGTGACCGGCTGCTTGCTGGCCCAAACACGGACATCGATCTTGCCATTCTCAACGAAAATGTCACCGCGCTCTATTCCCGGAACGGCAAGCTGACGGAGGTGTCGGAGCGGACGGTGCCGTCCGTAGAGAACTCGGTTCCGAGATGGCTTGAACGTTGCTCTGGCTACGGGCTTCCCTATTTCTGGGGAACGCTCGGCATCGTTTACCGTACCGATACGGAGCGCCAATATGCGCAATAATTCTTGCGCATATCCTTGAAGGTTGCGCATATCTGTGTTCAGTGGCGCATAAGGAAACTATGCGCAAGGAAGCGACGGTGACGAGGCTGACGAGACCCGACGATCTGACGGCGATTGAGGACGTTGTGCGTGCTCGGCCGGAGGGGATCACGCTCGGCCAGATCGCGGCCGCGCTCACGATCGACATTCCGAGGCGGACGCTTCAATACCACCTCAAGTCCCTGACCGACAGCGGCCGGCTGGTGCGAAGGGGAGAAAAGCGCGGCGCAAGATACTATCCGCCGTCGGCCGTCCCTGCTGCCAACGGGGATGGAGAAGAACCCACAGTCCCGCTGTCGGGCGGCGGCAAGGAGGTGCTGGCCTATGTGCGCCAGCCGGTCGAGCGCCGCCAGCCGGTCGGATACGACCGGAGTTTCCTTGATTCCTACCGCCCGAATGTCACGGCTTGGCTCGATGACAACGAGCGGACGCATCTGCTCAAGGTTGGCACCGCTGAAACCGGAAACCAGCCGGCCGGCACCTACGCCAAGCATATCCTCAATCGCCTGCTGATCGACCTGTCCTGGAACTCGAGCCGGCTCGAGGGCAACACCTATTCGTTGCTCGACACCCGACGGCTGATCGAGTTCGGCGAGGAGGCCGAGGGCAAGGAACGGCTCGACGCGCAGATGATCCTCAACCACAAGGACGCGGTCGAGTTTTTGGTGAACAGCGCCGAGGACATCGGCTTCAACCGCTACACGATCCTCAATCTCCACGCGATGCTCGCCAACAACCTGCTGGCCGATGAAACGGCAGCGGGTCGCCTGCGGCGCATCGCGGTCGGCATCGAGAGGTCGGTCTTCCATCCGCTCGAAGTCCCCTCGATCATCGAGGAGTGCTTCGACCAGGCATTGGCGACGGCGGCGGCCATCGACGATCCGTTCGAGCAGGCGTTCTTCGTCATGGTGCAATTCCCCTATCTGCAACCCTTCGACGACGTGAACAAGCGCGTGTCGCGCCTGGCGGCGAACATCCCGCTCATCAAGCGCAACCTGTCGCCACTGTCGTTCACCGACGTGCCTAGGCAGGCCTATACAGACGCCATCCTTGGAGTATACGAACTCTGCCGGGTGGATCTGCTCAAGGATGTCTTCATCTGGGCCTATGAGCGCTCGGCGGCGCGCTACGTCGCCGTGCGCCAGTCGCTGGGCGAACCCGATCCGTTCCGCCTGCGTCAC
>JBARWP010000021.1:0-5545 GCA_049646905.1 Pseudaminobacter sp.
TGGGAAAACTGCGGCTCAACGACGCGAGCTTCACCTTCGAGATGGAAACCTCGGCCGCGCTCGGCTTCGGCTTCCGCTGCGGCTTTCTCGGCCTGCTGCATCTGGAGATCATCCAGGAGCGGCTGGAGCGCGAGTTCAATCTCGACCTCATCGCCACCGCGCCCAGCGTCGTCTACCGCATGGTCATGACCGACGGCACGGTCAAGGACCTGCACAACCCCGCCGACATGCCCGACGTGGTCAAGATCGACCATATCGAGGAGCCGTGGATCCGTGCCACCATTCTCACGCCAGACGACTATCTCGGTGGCATCCTGAAGCTGTGCCAGGACAGGCGCGGCCTGCAGGTCGACCTGTCCTATGTGGGCAAGCGCGCCATGCTGGTCTACGACCTGCCACTCAACGAGGTGGTGTTCGACTTCTACGACCGGCTGAAATCCATCTCCAAGGGCTATGCCAGCTTCGACTACCACCTGACCGACTACCGCGAGGGCGACCTGGTCAAGATGTCGAGCCTGGTCAATGACGAAGCTGTCGACGCGCTGTCGATGCTGGTGCACCGCTCCGCTGCCGAAAAGCGCGGCCGCGTCATGTGCGAGAAGCTCAAGGAACTGATCCCGCAGCATATGTTCAAGATCCCGATCCAGGCGGCGATCGGCGGCCGGATCATCGCGCGCGAGACGATCTCTGCCCTGCGCAAGGATGTGACGGCGAAATGCTACGGCGGCGACGTCACCCGCAAGCGCAAGCTGCTTGAAAAGCAGAAGGAGGGCAAGAAGCGCATGCGCCAGTTCGGCAAGGTCGAAATCCCGCAAACGGCATTCATCGAAGCGCTGAAGATGGGAGATTGACCCTGTTTCCAGGGGGCAGGCCGCCGGTAGACACATCGCCTGCGACAGCGCATATTATCCTGACAGGAAAAAATCTATCATCTATTGCAAATCTATGTTTGATGGGTTTATCCTGCCGATCTCCCTAGCTCACAAGCCGCGTCTCAATGGAGCTGCGTCGACATGGATATTGCCACTGCGAGGAAGGATTCACTCTACAGGCTGATCGGTGACGAAGACGGCCTGCGCGATCTGGTGGAAACCTTCTACGACATCATCGAACAGGACGAGGACGCCCACAAGCTGCATTTGCTCCATCTGCGGGGCCATGGCGTCGCTCATTCGCGCGAGGAACAGTTCAACTACCTGTCCGGGTTCTTCGGCGGACCCAGCCGCTACGTGCAGAAACACGGCCACTCACGGCTGAAGGAAATCCACGAACACATCCATATCGGCCCCGCCATGCGCGACCTGTGGCTGAAATGCATGGAGCGCGCCATCGACAAGGTGGGCATCGAGGGCGAGTTGAAGGACAGCCTGATGATTCACTTCACCCGCGCCGCCGAAACGTCGCGCAATCAGGACATCGACTGACAACCGGCAAATAGAGCATTTTGCAGCCAAGTGGGATCACTTGGTGTCGCACAATGCGGCAAAAGCAACCAGATAGAGCGGCAGCCCGGATTTTTCCGCGCATCAATCAGCTATGGGCGAAGATGTCGGTTTCGTTCCAGCCCATCAGGTCCAGCTTGGCGCGTGTCGGCAGGAAGCGGAAGCAGGCGTCCGCCTCGCTGGTGCGGTTTTCGCGTGCAAGCCTAGCCACCAGCACGTCGCGCAGCCGATGCAGGTAGAGCACGTCGGATGCCGCATATTCCAGTTGCTCGGGCGACAGCGTTTCAGCTGCCCAATCGGAAGACTGCTGGGCCTTCGAAAGGCCAACGCCGAGCAGTTCGGAGCAGATATCCTTCAGCCCGTGCCGGTCGGTATAGGTGCGCGTCAGCCGCGAGGCGATCTTGGTGCAGAAGACCGGCTCCGGCATCACGCCGAATGTATGGTAGAGCACGGCCAGGTCGAAGCGGCCGAAATGGAACAGCTTGGTGATGTTCGCGTCCGCCAGGAGCTTCACCAGATTCGGCGCCGTCTTCTGTCCCTGCGCGATCTGGATCACGTCGGCCGTGCCGTCGCCGGGTGAAATCTGCACCACGCAGAGCCGGTCGCGATGCGGGTTGAGCCCCAACGTCTCGGTGTCGATTGCGATGGCATCGACATCGTAGTGGCCAAGGTCGGGCAAGTCGTTCTTGTGAAAGCGGATCGTCATCTGCAATTGTCCAGATCAGCGCGTCAGCGCATCGAGGATAAGCGCCCAGGAGCGCTGTCCCTTGTGGAATGAGGAAAGGTCGTATTTCTCGTTCGGCGAATGGATGCGGTCATCCACCAGCGCGAAGCCGGCAAGCAGCGATTCCATGCCCAGCAGCGTCTGGAAATCGCCGACGATCGGGATCGACCCGCCCATGGCTAGCATGACCGCCGGCTTGGGCCACTCGTCCGACAGCGCCTGCTGGGCCTTGGACAGAAACGGCGAGTCGTAGGAAAGCTGGATTGCCGGCGAGCCGCCATGTTCCTCGAACTCGACCGAGCAGTCCGCCGGAATTCGGGCACGCACGAAATCGCGGAAGGCGGCACGGATCTTGTCCGGGTTCTGCTTGTGCACCAGCCTGAACGACACCTTGGCCGAAGCCTGGGCGGCAATCACCGTCTTGAAGCCCTTGCCGGTATAGCCGCCTTCGATGCCGTTGAATTCGGCGGTGGGTCGCGCCCAGGTCAGTTCCAGCACAGAACGGCCTTTCTCGCCCGAAGGGATGGAAAGCCCGACCTCGCCGAGAAAGCTTTCCGCGGTCTCGCCAAGCGCTTCCCAGGATTTCAGGATCTGCGAGGGCGTTTCCTCCACACCGTCATAGAAGCCGGGAATGGTCACGCGGCCGGTATCGTCATGCATGTCGGACAGGATGCGCGCCAGGATGCGGATCGGATTGGCCGCAGCACCGCCGAACTCGCCCGAATGCAGGTCGCGATTTCCAGCCTTGACGATGATTTCCTCGCCGACGAGGCCGCGCAGCCCGACACAAAGCGCAGGCGTGTCCCTGTCCCACATGCCGGTGTCGCAAACCATGGCGAAGTCGGCCTTCAGTTCCTCCGCATTGGCCTCAAGGAACGGCTTGAGCGATGGCGAACCGGATTCCTCCTCGCCCTCGAACAGGATCGAAACCCGGCACGGCAGCTTGCCATGCACCTGCTTGTAGGCCCGGCAGGCCTCCACGAAGAGCATAAGCTGCCCCTTGTCGTCGGAGGCGCCACGGCCGGTGATGACCTTGCGCCCAGGATCAATCTCCTTCAGCGCCGGGTCGAACGGATCGCTTTCCCACAGATTGAGCGGATCGACCGGCTGCACGTCGTAATGGCCGTAGAACAGCACATGCGGCGCATCCGCGCTGGGTCCCTCGTGGTGCGCGACCACCATCGGGTGGCCCGGCGTCTCACGCAGGCTCGCCTCAAACCCAATCGACTTCAGGTCGGCGACCAGCCATTCGGCGGCCTTGCGGCAATCGGCGGCAAAAGCCGGATCGGTCGAGATCGACCTGATGCGCAACAGGCCGAACAGGCGTTCGATGCTTTGATCCAGATTAGCGTCAAGTCGATCAAGAACGGGTGCGACGGGTAACATTTTTTCGGAAAACCTTTCGAATCTGCCGCGCTACCCTAAAGCATGTCGCCCGAAAGTGGGAACCGCTTTCGGGACGACGACACTGGAAAACAGAGCAATTCTGTTTCGTTGATCGCAGACAGATGGCACCCAGGCAGAAAAAAGCCGCCGTGGTGGAGGGGAACCACGGCGGCTTTACTTCAAAAGGGTGCGGCAGCCCGGAGAGGGGGGATTAGGCTGCCGCAGTGTCCGGTTCAGGCGGGGGACGGGCCTTGGTTCCGGACTCGGCTAAGATTGCCGATAGATGGTATCTGGCGTTGTGAACATGGCGATTCAAGGGCACATAAATTACAGTTTTGTAACAAACGCGTGAAGAGTCGTTTCTGTCAGGAGCCGACGGGACCAGCCGTGGCTACCAGCGTTTGGAAGTGGACAGCTTTTGCTGCGCAGGTTACGACCTGACGCATGAAAAAAGGCGATCACCTCTTCCTCATTGACGGCTCCGGCTACATCTTCCGTGCCTATCATGCCCTGCCCCCGCTGACGCGCAAATCAGACGGCTTGCCGGTCGGTGCGGTCTCGGGCTTCTGCAACATGTTGTGGAAGCTGATGAAGGACGCGCGCAACACCGATGTCGGCGTCGTCCCGACGCATTTCGCGGTCATCTTCGACTATTCCTCGAAGACCTTCCGCAACGAGCTCTATGCCGAATACAAGGCCAACCGCTCGACTCCGCCCGACGACCTGATCCCGCAATTCGGCCTGATCCGCCAGGCAACGCGGGCATTCGACCTTCCCTGCATCGAAATGGAAGGCTTCGAGGCCGACGATCTCATCGCCACCTATGCGCGGCTCGCCTGCGAGGCAGGTGGCGACACCACCATCATCTCTTCCGACAAGGATCTCATGCAGCTCGTCGGCCCAACCGTCAGCATGTACGATCCGATGAAGGACCGCCAGATCGGCATTCCCGAAGTCATCGAGAAATGGGGCGTGCCGCCGGAAAAGATGATCGACCTGCAGGCGCTGACCGGCGATTCGATCGACAACGTCCCTGGCGTGCCCGGTATCGGACCCAAGACGGCGGCCCTGCTGCTCGAGCAATTCGGCGACCTCGACACGCTGCTGGAGCGCGCGGGCGAGATCAAGCAGGAGAAACGGCGCCTTTCGATCATCGACAATGCCGAGAAAGCGCGCATCTCGCGTGAACTGGTCAAGCTCAAATACGACGTGCCGGTGACGGACGGTCTCGACGACTTCCTGCTTCAGCCGCCGAACGGGCCGAAGCTGATCTCCTTCCTGAAGGCGATGGAATTCTCCTCGCTGACGCGCCGGGTCGCCGAGACGACCGGCACCGACCCGGCCGAGATAGAAGCGGGAAAGGTCAGCGTGCAGACGGGTGCGGCCGCGCGCGGGCCGGATCTCGACGCGGGCATGGCCGATGGCACCGCCGATGCGGCTACCCTCTCGCCGGGCAACGGGGCTTCCGACAAGGCGGAGGGGATCTATGCCCGGATCCTCGCGGCCACGGATGGAGGAGCAAGCGACGGTGGAAAATCGCCGCGCGATCTCGCCAGGTCGCGGGCCGAAGCGGCCGTTGCCGCCAAAATCGACTCCGACACATTCGAATGCATTCGTGACCGGGACACGCTTGCCGCATGGGTCACCGAGGCCCGCGAAGCCGGCATGGTCGCGTTCCGCATCGAAGCCACTTCGCTCGACCCGATGCAGGCGCAGCCGGCTGGCTTTTCCATTGCGATCCGACCCGGCCGCGCCGCCTATGTGCCGGTCGCGCATCGATCTAGCGAAAGCGACCTCCTGGGCAGCGGAAAGGCGTCCGACCAGATTCCATTGGACGACGCATTGGCCGCGCTGCGCCCCCTGCTCACCGACCGTTCGGTGCTCAAGATCGGCCACAACATCAAATTCGACTGGCTGGTGATGCATCGGTTCGGCGTGGACATCGCACCGTTCGACGACACCATGCTGATCTCCTACGTGCTCGACGCCGGCA
>JBARWP010000022.1:0-7128 GCA_049646905.1 Pseudaminobacter sp.
GGGTCTTGGACACCTTCGTGATGGATGCGCCGAATTCGAGCATCTGCGCGACTCCTCGGGTGTGCTGCGCTGCGGTCAGCCCTTCGCGGTGCCGGTTGGCGGTGATCTGCTTGCCGATCCGGTCGACGGCGCGGGCCTTGTCGCTTCCTTCGGTGTCGGGGTAGATCACGACGGGGATTGTGGTCAGGCCGGTTTCGCGGGCGGCGAGGGTGCGGCGCTGGCCGTCGCGGACGACGATCGTTCCGTCTGCGGTTCGGACGGCGCTGATCGCTTCGAGTACTCCGTTTTCACGGATGGATTCGACGAAGTCGGGGGTCTGCGCCAGATCGACGCTGTCGCGGACGTTCTCGCCGATGTCGAGGGCGTCGGGGTGCAGCTGCGCGACCTCGAGTACTGCGGGGGCGGTGTGTGTTGCGGTCATGGTGTTGCCTCTCGTAGACTTCGGGACACGACACCGGGCAGGTAACAGCTGCCCGGTGTTGTGTTGTTTCCGTAGGGTTTTCGGTCTCAAGCGGTGGCCGGTTCCAAGATCACTTGATCGGCCGTGGGGTGGCGCTCTCGGCAGCTATCGGCCTCGATGTGTGCGTCCATCAGGTCGGAGGCGTGGCCGTGGTAGTCGAGCGCGATGAGCAGCTCCACGAACACGTCGATTTCCGAGCAGCAGTTGTGCTCGACGACGCTGGCGAGATACTCGGCTGTCTCGAACAACTTCGCCCACGCATCCGCTTTCTCGCAGATGTTGTGTAAGTCGTAGCCGTACATCGTTTTCTCCTTCGGTCGGGCGGTTGTGGTCGGTCATGCGGCGCGTCCTTGCTGGTGACGGATGGGTGGGTGGTTAGTTGGCGGGGGTGGCGGCGGCGTCGATGTCCTCCTCGGTGTGTCCGGCGTCGCGGGCTGCGGCGCGGGCGGCTGCGAAGGCGTCGACCAGGGCGGTGACGTCGATGAACCCTCCGCGGCTGCGGTCGAACATCGCTGCATCGAGGGCTGCGGTCGCCTCGACAACGGCGACGAGCGCGGGTGCGAGGGTGTCGGTTTCGGTGCTCACGTGGCTCTCCTTTGTGGTGGTGGGCTGGTCGCTCAACCGCAGATGCAGTCCTCGTCGCCAGCTCTTTGCGCGGTGCAGGCATAGTCGCCGGGGTCCGGGTAGATGCACATCTGCGTCTCGTCTGTCATTGCGGGGCATGAGGTTTGGCCGCAATCACAGTTCGTGTTGTTGCTCATCGGCTTTCCTTTGCTCAGAGTGGGGGTGGTTGTCGTTACTCGGCGTTGACGCACTGTGCGGCGTCGTCGCGCATGCGAGGGCAGGAGCAGTCACCGCACCCGCACGTCAGTCCGGCGTAGTGGATGGTTGCTGCGTTGTAGTCGTCGCTCATCGGTGACCTTTCGTTCGCGGCTGGGGACGAATCCCGTGCCCCGCCAATTTTTTTCGCCTTCTGGCATAGGAGAGTTGGACCGGCATTAGGGGGCCGGAGTGCAACTGGTGAGGCGGAAGAGTTTTTCTGCGAGCCTGCGAGTGCGGGTTGAAAAAGTCTTTCGAGCCGAAGGCCGAAGCGAAGCGGAGTCAGCGGTTGCGCGCAGGTCACCGCCGGTCAAAATCGGAAGGCCAGAAGGAGAAACAAATAAAACGCTTTTCCAGAACGGAGCGAAGCGGAGTTCTCTTCGGGGGACACCGCAGGTGGCCAGGCCGCCGGGCAGGCTGATGCAGTTTGGCGAGAGGTTGCCTATACCTCCAGCACTTCGCGCGGCTCAGTGTCATCTCCGGCGAATACGGCAAGATACGTGCATGACCGATCAGAGTGGGGAAACCCCTATCCAAATCAGCGGCAATCCCACTGACTTGATTCAACTGATGGAGTGGTTTCGACACGACAACGCATTGCGCGGGCGGATCCAGCTTCAGGCACCGCCCGCACAAGACGGACAAATGGGTGGCCTCGCCGATGTCTTGCTGGTGGCCGTTGGCTCTGGGGGCATTGGCACCGCCCTCGTCGCTTCCCTCAAAGCTTGGTTCGCTAACCGAAACTCAGATGTCAACCTCAAAGTCACACTTCCCACCGGTGCCGAGATTTCGGTTGAGGGTAAACGCGTGAAGCAGGACGAGATTTTCTCCCGTATGCAAACGATGATCGACTCCCTGGAAACCACAGCATGAGCCGCCGGCCGGACATTGACCGGTCTCGTGCTGTCCTGATCGGTGTCGGCGAATACGGGGCGGATGAAGAACCCACTGCTAACTCCGAGACCTTGTCATCCCTCAACTCGGTTTCTGCCAACCTCACGGATGTGCAGCACCTGCTGACGGAACCGGATCTGGGAACCTTCGCGGTTGAACACTGCCAACTCGTCGAGAATCCGAAAGGGCACTACGAGATCGGTCGCGTTCTCGAAGCAGCCGGCCGCGACGCCGAGGACGTTTTGCTGGTGTACTACAGCGGTCACGGCCTCGTAGATAACCGCGGACGGTTGTATCTGGGGCTGCCCGGAACGAACCCGAGCCAACTGGGCTGGACAGCGTTGCCATTCGAATTAGTGCGCGAAGCGCTCCAGGACAGTCCGGCCGCGGTACGAATCCTGGTCCTGGACTGTTGTTTTTCAGGTCGCGCCTTCGAATCCATGAGTGGTGGCGACGGCCTTCAGTCCGCTTTGCTTGATACCGAGGGCACCTACACTCTCGCTTCTTCTGCGGCGAATCAACCGTCCTTTGCGCCGCGGGGAGAGCCCAACACTGCGTTTACCGGGGCACTCCTTGCCGCAGCCCGCCAGTCACCCGGCCAAACCCTCGAGGAGCTATACGGCGCAACGCGCAGACGTTTGAAAGCGCAGGGTCGACCGGAACCTCACCGCCGAAGTGTTGATGCAGCTGGCGACATAGTGCTCTTCGGTACCCCACGTTCCCTTACTCCGGTATCCGTGATCGAGCCGCCTGAGCGCACTTTCGAGTTCGATGAAGCACGAAGGGTTGTGCCCTCCGCCACATCGAACCCGCTTGGGCCGGGATTCTGGAACGTCACAATCCACAACGGCAGCGCCACCCCAATCACTCAGCTGGAGGTACAGATATATCCCGTAGGCAACACCGGGATCCGAACCGACGGCGAATGCGTCCCAGCAAAGGGCCACCCTGCTTTGGTACGAGCATTAGACGCGTACCCGCGTGCAGAGATTGGAAAAAGGCTCGGTTCACTCGGTACCTCCGGCTCCTACAAATTGAATCAACCTGGCGGCGCGCTGATCGATCAGATGATGAGCAGAGCCCATTCGGAAGTGCGACGAGGCATGGCGCTCATGCTGGGTTCGTTTCCGGTTTCTCTTTCTGCCGGCGAGAACTCGACAGTTCTCTATTTTGCGCCTGAGGCGTGGGCAGTTCGAGCGGACCTCATATTCACTGACGCGGCCGGAAACAGGTGGTCGAAATCCGATATTGAGCATCCACAGCCAGCCTGAGAGGGCCAACCGATTCAAACCTGATCTACAGCTTCGGTGATCGCGTCGGCGGTCACCAGCATGTCGATCTCAACGAGGTTGGTTCCGCCGGCGTCGGTGACGCGCACGGTTACCCCGGCCAGCCATTGACCATCGTGTCTGTTAACTGCACTAAAAGCGGGTATGCCATCCCAACAGCGGGGAGCAGGCGATGGACAAGATTCGGCGGCAGGTTCTCGAGGGGCGGATAGAGCTGCCACGGGTCGGGGAGGTCCGGCGAGCGGATCCATCCACAGGTGCGCCGTTCTCCGTGGTCGTCAACGGCACGGACGTAGAGCCGATCACGGCATACCTCACCGATCTCGTTCTTTCCGACATGAGTCCACTGACCATCAAGTCGTATGCACACGATCTCCTTCGCTGGTGGAAGGTACTTGCTTCGGTGGACGTGGCATGGCATCAGGCGTCGCGAGCTGAAGTCGAATTGTTGGTCGGGTGGCTTCGCTGCGCGGTCAATCCGCAACGTCGACACGCCGATCCTTCAGCGCCGCAGGCAGGTTCGGTCAACGTGCGAACCGGCAAGCCGCTGCTCGTTGCCGGCTACTCAGCCTCGACGATCAACCATGCGCTGACGGTGATATCCGAATTCTACGAGTTCCACCTCCTCTACGGGCGCGGGCCACTACTGAACCCTGTCCCGACCTCACCTGGTCGCCGCCGATTGGTGGGGCACCGCAACCCGCTCGAGCCTGCACCTCGTTTTCGCCGTCCACCGCTTCGACAGAAGAAATCCAGGAGAGCGCCTCGATCGCTTCCGGATCGGATGTGGGACGAACTGTTCGCCGCGATGACGCACGACAGGGACCGCGCCCTGCTGTCCTTCGCAGTCTCGTCCGGAGCACGCGCAAACGAACTGCTCGGAGTAACCGGCGACCGTGTGGATTGGGGCTCTCAGCGGATCTGGGTGGTCTCGAAAGGAACACGTGAACTGTCTGCAGTTCCCGGGTCTCCGGCGGCTTTCGACTATTTGGCCAGATACTTCGACAGATGCGGCACCCCAGGGCCAGCCGAACCGATCTGGCGCACCCTACGTGGTGATACGAGGCCACTGACCTATTGGGCCTTTCGCCGGATCATGCAGCGCGCCAACGACATTCTCGGCACCAACTGGACTTTGCACGATCTACGGCATACTGCCGCGTTACGCATGGCGAACGACCCGCAGCTGACGCTGCCGGAAGTTCAAACGATTCTCCGGCATCAGCATCTGTCGACGACAGAAGGCTACTTGCAGCCGCGCATCGAAGAACTACACGACAAACTGCGCGAGCATTTCACTCGCCCACGCCCGCAACTCTCGTACGCCGCGGGCTACCGCGACGAAGACATCGAGGCGGTGTTCGGTGCCGGCAACTGAGAGAGAACGTGTGGTGCGTCCGCAGGATCATCAGTATCGACTGCCGGCGCCGAAGTTCACACGACCTGCCGTCATCGCCGCCCCGCCCGAGCCTCGTTCACTGCACCGCTACGGCGATCTCGCCGACGCGCCGATCGTGACCATATGCACGATCGCTGCACAGGTGTGGCCGACGCCAGTCAACCGTCGGCACATCCGCGATCGGGGACTACGCAAAATGGCCGATTACCTGACCCGGTATCCCGGCAACAGCTGGCAGGAACGCTGGGACGCCAGCCCACTGGCCACGACGACCATCGGCGACGTCGTAGGCGACGGGAGAGCCATCCGTTCGGAGTTCACGCAAGCAGCCCAAGCAGTGTTCGCGCTGCGGATCATCCGCCCGACACTCACCACGTTCCGAGTCAACAAGTTCGTCAACTACACAACACAATTCATCGAAGCAGAACACGATCCGCTGTTGGACGCCTTCGTATCCGCTGTCCGTGCGTCGCCGCTGAGCGAGGTTTACAGACGCTGGGCGGTCTTCGACATCTGTGCGGCCCTGACCACGCAAGGCATACCGTTTACGGATCTGACGCCCGAAGCGTTCATGCACTACGCGGTACAAACCCGCCAATCCATGAAGCGCACGGGCGTCCACTACGGGAAGTACGCAGGCCACTCCGCTTGGCAGGTCCTGCATGCAATCGGCCAGTTCCCGGCTTCCGCGCCGAGCACTCTGCGGGGCGCTCTTCGTGCTCCGCAATTGACGACCACACAGATGGTCGATCAGTACCAGGTCGCAAATCCGGCCGTTCGGCAACTGCTCATCGACTACCTCGATCGGCGATGCGCGGAAGTGACGTATTCAGGGCTCTCCCGTCAAGCCTGCATGCTGGTCCGGTTGTTCTGGAAAGCAATCGAACGCATCAACCCCGAGCAGGCGAACCTACGAATCTCGGAACCTGTCTACCTCGAATGGCGTTCTGCCCTCACCGTTCTCGACGACGGGAGCCCTCGACTGCGCCAAGTCAGTGTCCTCATGGCGATCCGCGCAATGTACTACGACATCCAAGCATGGGCAGTGCACGAGCCGGAGCGCTGGGCGCAGTGGTCCGTGCCCTGCCCGATCCCCCGCAGTGAAATGCGCGCCCTCGCCAAAGACCAGCGGCGGGCACGCGAACGCACTCACGCCACGATCCGAACCTTGCAACCCTTGCTGCCTGTCTTGGTCGAGCATGTCGAATCACGATACGAACATCTACGAGAGTTGATCGAACACGCCACCGACGCCGGACCGGACGAACAGTTCACCATCCGAGACCAGACCTACACCAGGATCTACTCCCGCGAAGACACAAACCTCGCCCGCCGCGGCGAAAGACCACGAGTGCACGTCCGCGATGAAACCACAGGCAAACGATTCGACGTCACCCTCAAGGAAGATGCCGCATTCTGGTCCTGGGCAATCGTGGAGACCCTCCGGCACAGCGGACTACGAATCGAAGAACTCACCGAACTCTCCCATATGAGCGTGCGTCAATACCAGCGACCGAACGGTGAAGTGATCGCACTGCTCGTGGTGGCTCCGTCCAAGTCCGACCGTGAACGCGTCATCCCCATGTCAGCGGAGCTGTTTCACGTGATCGCCCTCGTTATCCGCCGAATCACCGCAGGCAAGACATCAGTGCCGCTCGCCACCCGCTACGACGACTACCAACGAATCACCAGCGACCCGCAACCGTTCCTGTTCCAACGCCACATCGGTCAGCGCGTCGAAGTCATGACCACGGGGGCGATCGGAACGAGGCTACGAGCCATCTGCGAAGAAATCGCCGCAACGGACCCACGCTTCACCGGAATTCACTTCCGCGCCCACGACTTCCGCCACCTGTTCGTCACCGACCTCGTCAACAACGGCCTACCGATTCACATCGGTGCCGCACTGCTCGGACACCTGAACCTGGAAACCACCCGCGGCTACGTCGCCGTCTTCGACGAAGACGTCACCCGCCACTACCAAGCCCACCTCCAACGCCGAAGAGCGACGCGCCCCGCCGAGGAATACCGCCCCGTCACCGCAGAAGAATGGGCAGAATTCGAAGCGCACTTCGACAAACGGAAAGTCGAACTCGGCGCCTGCGGACGGCCCTACGCCACACCCTGCGCCCACGAACACGCCCCGTTGACTGAACTAAATGCCGAATGGTGCAGGTCTGAAGGGGTGGGGTCGATGTGGGTCGGTAGCTTGCGGACATGAGCGAAGGGGAAAGTTCGAGAGATCTGTCGGGGCTTGTGGTGGCCCG
>JBARWP010000023.1:0-5896 GCA_049646905.1 Pseudaminobacter sp.
CCGAAAAGGGGAATCCGGTTTTCGGAAAACCCGATGCCCAAGCGCGGCATAGAAGGCCTTATTCCGTGGGCAGCCGGTAGTCGCGGAACTGTTCGCGCAACCGTGTCTTCTGGATCTTGCCGGTCGCCGTATGGGGAATCTCGTCCACAACCACGACATCGTCCGGCAGCCACCATTTGGCGACCTTGCCTTCCATGAACCGCAGCACGTCGGCCGGCGCAAGCTCCGTGTCCGGCTTGGCCACCACCACCAGCAGCGGCCGCTCGTCCCATTTGGCGTGCCGAACACCGATCACCGCCGCTTCGGCGACATCGGGATGGCCCACCGCCAGGTTTTCGAGCGCAATGGTGGAAATCCATTCACCGCCGGACTTGATCACGTCCTTGGCACGGTCGGTCACCTGCATATAGCCATGCGCGTCGATATGGGCGACATCGCCGGTGTCGAACCAGCCCTCGGCATCGAACTGCTCGGCCCCCGCCCCGCCATAATAGGAAGCAGCCACTGCCGGGCCGCGCACCTTGAGGCGGCCGAAGGTCTTGCCGTCCCAGGGCAGCGAGCGATTATCGTCGTCGGTCACCTTCATTTCCACGCCGAAGGGCGCATGGCCCTGCTTTTCCTTCAGGTCCAGCAGCGCCTCGCCTTCCAGCCCGGCATAGTCCGGCTTGATCGAGCAAAGCGAGCCTAGCGGCGACATCTCCGTCATGCCCCAGGCATGAACGACCTCGACATCGTAGTTCTGCTCGAATTTCCTGGTCATGGCGCGCGGGCAGGCCGACCCGCCGATCACCACTTTTCTCAGGTGAGGCAGCTTCTTGCCGGTTTCCTCCAGATGCTGCAGCAGCATCAGCCACACGGTCGGCACGGCCGCGGTGAAGGTCACCTTCTCCGTATCCAGCAACTCATAGATCGCCGGTCCGTCCATGCGCGCGCCGGGCATCACCATCTTGGTGCCGATCATCGGCCCGCTCCATGCCAATCCCCAGGCATTGGCATGGAACATCGGCACGACCGGTAGGACGACATCGCGCGAGGAAATGCCCATGGCATCGGGCATACTCGCCATCATGGCGTGCAGCACATTGGAACGGTGGCTGTAGACCACGCCCTTCGGGTCGCCGGTTGTGCCGGAGGTGTAGCACATGCCTGCGGCGGCCCGCTCGTCGAGTTGTTTCCACTCGAAATCGCCGTCGGCCTCCGCCAGCCACTCCTCATAGGCCACCGCATTCGCAAGCATGGTTTGCGGCATGTGGGCCTGGTCGGTCAGCACGATCACCTGCCGCAGCGTCGGCACGGCAGGCGCGATCTTTTCCACCAGCGGCAGGAATGTCAGGTCGACGAACAATGCCCTGTCCTCGGCATGGTTCATGATCCAGATAATCTGCTCGGGAAACAGCCTCGGGTTGAGCGTGTGGTAGACGGCGCCCATGCCCATGATGCCGTACCAGGCCTCGATATGGCGCGCGGTGTTCCAGGCAAGCGTGGCGATGCGATCACCCACGCCGTAGCCCTCGCGTTCCAGCCGCTGGGCAACCGCCAGCGAACGTGCCCTCACCTCCGAAAAGGTGGAGCGCACGATCGGCCCTTCTACGGACCGTGAGACGATTTCGCGGTCCGGATGCTGAATACCTGCATGATCAAGTATTTTGTGGCACAGCAGCGGCCAGTCCTGCATCAACCCAAGCATTGGTATCCTCCCATTCTTGTTTTTGGTCATTGTGTAACGAATGGGCGAATTGTCCAGCGATCTTGCAGCCGCTGATCGATGGCCGGGGCATTCGTGGCAACGTGTGATGGAACCATCTTGCGCCTAGGCTGTTGCAACGGTTCACAACGGCGATCTCTGCCACAATCCGGCCATTCTCCCTGTCGATCCTGATCCTGGCGGGGTGCGATTGGCGAAATACCGAGAGGTTTCGCATGGACCCGCAGGCTGGCGAAGAAAGCATCGCAACCACCGTATCCGAAAATGCCGTGGAACTTGCCGAGAAGGGCGGCGCCCCGGTAACCGATAGCGACTTCGAGGAGGTCGTGCGCGGCGCGCTTGAAGCCGTCGGCGGCACTCTGCTGTTCAAGATGCGCGTGGACCAGTCCGAAGAGCCCTATCTGGCCGCCGCGGCCTTTGTGGGAGAAGGCGACGGACGGCAGTTCCTTGTCCTGACCATGCCGATTGCCGGGGGCCGTCTTCACGTCGAAACGGCGGCCAGGAGCACCAGCCCGATCGCTGGCATCGCCGCGGCCTATGCCGGGCTAGCGGACGCCTTCAGCACCGCCGCCTGACCAAGCATGCTCCTACGGGCAGAGCGCTCACGTAAAAGATTTCGCCCTACGCGGTAGCCCGCTTGCAGGAGAGGCAGAACGCTTCCGGTGCCGACTCTGGGCCACGTCCATATCCAGCTTGTCCCAGGCGCCGAAGAGTTTTGCACCAACGCCGTTAAGCAGATAGGCTCGCCGAAATTCCTGATTTCGGAGACCAGCATGCTCGACCAGCCGCCGCTCACCAATCTGCAGACCCGCGACATCGAATCGCTCATTCATCCCTACACGCCGCTGCACAAGCTGAAGAGCACCGGCACGCTCATCATGCAGCGCGGCGAAGGCGTTCATGTCTTCGACACGCAGGGGCGCAGCTACATCGAGGGCATGTCGGGCCTGTGGTGTGCCGGTCTCGGCTTCGGCGACGAGGAGATGATCGATGCGGCTACGGAACAGCTGCGCACCTTGCCCTATTATCACATCTTCAGCGCCAAAAGCATCGAGCCGGCAATCGAACTGGCCGAGAAGCTCAAGGAGATCGCGCCCGTGCCGATCTCCAAGGTGTTCTTCACCTCATCCGGCTCGGAGGCCAACGACACCCAGGTCAAGCTTGCCTGGTACATGAACAATGCACGCGGCCGGCCGAACAAGAAAAAGATCATCTCGCGCATCAAGGCCTATCACGGCGTGACCGTCATGGCGGCGTCGCTGACCGGCCTGCCCGGCAATCACAATGGCTGGGACCTGCCCGTCGACCGCGTGCTGCACACCGAGTGTCCGCATTACTACCGGTTCGGAGCAGAGGGCGAGAGCGAGGCCGAGTTCACCGCCCGCATGGCGAAATCGCTGCGCGACCTCATTGAGCGTGAAGGCCCGGACACGATCGCCGCCATGATCGCCGAGCCGGTCATGGGTGCGGGCGGCGTCATCATCCCGCCGAAAGGCTATTTCGAAGCGATCCAGGCGGTTCTCGACGAGCACGACATCTTCCTGATCTCCGACGAGGTCATCACCGGCTTCGGCCGTACCGGCAATTGGTGGGGCTCGCAGACCCTCAATATGCAGCCGAAGACCATGTCGACGGCCAAGCAGCTCACGGCAGCCTATGCGCCGCTGGGTGCCGTCATGGTGCCCGAGGACATCTACCAGTCCTATGTCGACCACAGCGCCACGCTCGGCACCTTCGGCCATGGCTTCACCTATGGCGGCCACCCGCTCGGCTGCGCGCTTGGCGTCAAGGCCATCGAAATCTACCAGAAGCGCGACATTCTCGGCCATGTCCGCAAGCTGATGCCGCTCTTCGAGAGCCGCATGAAGCGGCTTGCCGAGCACCCTCTGGTCGGCGAGGCTCGTTCCTGCGGCTTCGTCGGCGGGGCCGAGCTTGTCGCCGACAAGAAGACCAGGCGTTCCTTCGACCCGACCAAGGGTGTCGGCGCTGCGACCGCCAAGCTGATCGAGCGCAATGGCGCCATCCTTCGCGCCATCGGCGACACGATCGCCATCTGCCCGCCCATGATCATCAAGGAAGACGAATTGAACGAGCTTTTCGACCGTTTCGAGAAGGGCTTGAACGACGCCGAAGCCTGGGTCTCCAAGGAAGGCTTGCGCACCGCCTGACGGAACGAACGACACGTTGCGGTGTTGTTCCGGCGTTCACGTCCTTGAGCGTCCGATTTGGACGTAAAGCGCGCGCCAAAGGAGGAGCACCGCGATGGAAACAGCCCTCAATCCTGCACCGGGGTTTCAGCGCAACCCCGACCACCGCATTACCGTCGAGCCGTTTGACGGCACGGTGGTCGTGACCTTTTCCGATGCGATCATCGCCTCATCGAACAACGCCCAGGTCCTGCGCGAGTCCATCTATCCGCCGATCTACTACATCCCGTTCGAGGATATCTATTTCGACTTTCTCACCCGGACCGCCACGCACACCCACTGCCCCTACAAGGGCGACGCAACCTATTGGCGTGTCAGCGCGGCGGGCGAAAGCCCTGAACGATGTCATGTGGGCCTACGAGGCTCCCTATGACGAGATGCTCGCCATAAGGGATCACGGCGCCTTCTATCCCGACAAGGTCAGGATAGAAGCCAATCCGGCTTCGGGAGCGGTCGGCGCGGATATCTGACCCGGTTCGGTTCCGGCGAAACCAGCCCTTTACACCCTCCCCGTAAACCGCGGAGGAAGTCGCCCCCCCTCGCGCCGGTTTGCTTTGCAAACCGGAGTGGGGGTCGAATTCCCTATCCCTGCCGTTCATAGGAAGAAAAATCCGGCAGGGGATGAAGGGCGATACCTTTAAAGCCGAACCGCCGCTATCACGGATTAGCGTTTGACCGCCGCCTGCGCGGCCGCCAGCCGGGCGATCGGCACGCGGAACGGCGAGCAGGAGACGTAGTCCAGCCCGACCTGTTCGCAGAAACGGATGGAGGCCGGGTCACCGCCATGCTCGCCGCAGATGCCGAGCTTGATGTCGGGGCGTGTCGTCCGGCCCTTTTCGGCACCGATGCGCATCAGTTCGCCGGTGCCCTCCAGGTCAATCGAGACGAACGGGTCCTGCTCGATGATGCCCTTCTGGCGGTAGATCTCCAGGAAGGAGGCCGCGTCGTCGCGCGATATGCCGAAGGTCGTCTGCGTCAGGTCGTTGGTGCCGAAGGAGAAGAACTCCGCCGTCTCGGCGATGCTGTCGGCGCGCAGCGCGGCGCGCGGCAGTTCGATCATCGTGCCGGTAAGGTATTCCACCGCAACCCCGGTTTCTTCCGCCACGGCCTTGGCCACCGCATCGATCCGCGCCTTGACGAAGTCGAACTCGCGCTTGAGCCCCACCAGCGGCACCATGATTTCCGGCACGACCGGGCTGCCGGTCTTCTTGCCGGCCTCCACCGCCGCCTCGAAAATCGCGCGCGCCTGCATTTCGGCGATCTCGGGATAGGTGATGGCCAGCCGGCAACCGCGATGGCCGAGCATCGGGTTGAACTCGTGCAGTTCCTCCGTGCGCTGGCGCAGCTTGTCGACGGAAACCTCCATGACCGCCGCGACCTCCTGGATCTCCTCGTCCGTCTTCGGCAGGAACTCGTGCAGCGGCGGATCGAGCAGGCGGATCGTCACCGGAAGCCCGGCCATGATCTCGAACAGTTCGAGGAAATCCGAGCGCTGCATCGGCAAAAGCTTGGCAAGTGCGGCGCGGCGACCCTTTTCCGTGTCGGACAGGATCATCTCGCGCATCGCCACCACGCGCGTGCCCTCGAAGAACATGTGCTCGGTGCGGCACAGGCCGATGCCTTCCGCGCCGAAGGAGCGCGCCATCCGCGCATCGGCCGGCGTCTCGGCATTGGTGCGCACCCTCATGCGGCGGATGGCGTCGGCCCAGCCCATGATCTTGGCGAAATCACCGGAAAGCTCGGGCTGCAGCATGGCCACCGCGCCTTTCAACACCTGGCCGGTGCTGCCGTCGATGGTGACCACGTCGCCCTTGCGCAGCGTCGTGCCGAGCGTGGTGAGCGTGCCGGCCTTGTAGTCGATGCGCAGCGTGCCCGCACCCGAAACGCAGGGCTTGCCCATGCCGCGCGCCACCACGGCCGCATGGCTGGTCATGCCGCCGCGTGCCGTCAGGATGCCCTCGGCGGCGTGCATGCCGTGGATGTC
>JBARWP010000024.1:0-2294 GCA_049646905.1 Pseudaminobacter sp.
TCAATGAGCCGGCCCATGTTCGAAGGGATCGTATTCGGCGAGCGTTTCGACTTCGCCGTCGTCAAGATCGGCGCTCGGGAGAACGCCGAACTCGTCGCCGGATCTGAAGAGGGTGACCGGGACCATGAGGGTGCGGGCGAGCTGGAAGGCGTGTTTCTGTGCGAGGGCAAGGTCATTGGACATTTGAGAGCTCCATCTTTGGAGCGGGGCCATTCCCGCTCGATGGCTCCGTCAGTGTCCGGCGCCGGTCGCGATCACCGCGAAGGCATAGGCCGCAGCGGCGGCACGCTTGCGTAGCCGACCCCCTGAGGGTTGATCGAGGAAGATCCGGAGCCGGACCAGGAAGCCATCACCAGAGAGCGGGATGGGGCCGCCTCCGGTGGATAGCGCCTATGCAATGCTGATCTTGCAACCTCGGAACGCCGACAACACGTCCCCGTGCGCTTTGAACCGCGCCATCCCAGAGGCGCGCGCTTTTGGTCGGGAGCCGAGCCGATGCGCGCACGAGAGAGCGCAGCAAGCGAGTGGTAAGGCTTGACGCGAATTGACGTTCCGCGGCGAAGCGGAAAAACGGGTCATCGGAAATCCCGCGTTTTCACCCTGATTTCGTCGAATGGAAGAAGCGGCCTGACGGACCGTTTGTCGCTGTGCTTTGCGGCGCAGCCGAATTTCGCTTGTATGAAATGCTCGGGCCTTATCTCCTGAACCGAGGTGTCCAGCTTTCGATCAAGCTTTCTTCGTCGTCCTCATCGTCATCGCGATCGCTATCCTGCCCGATCATTGTTGAGGTGAGGACGGTCAGGACTTTACCATAAGAACCCAGGCCGACGGTCTCTTCCGCGACGGTTGCACGAGTTGTACCGCCTAGCCAGTCCCGCACGTCCACTTCGTCTACAACACGCGCGCCGGCAGCGACCCGTTCGCGGTCGGTCGCAAGCTGTGCGGTGGCCGTACCCGAGGGCAGCGGCGTGCCTTTGCGAATCCAGTCGAGTTTGGGCAGCGACTTCATAGCTTCGGACATGAAGCAGTAATCGATAATCCCGTCGGTGCTGACGATCACGGCGACGGCGGCATCTGAAAGTTCCGCAAACCGGATGGCGGTCGCGGTGCGCGAGGTGACGCAGAGTTCGGCCATGCGGTCGATCGCGTCGAGGCCGGGATCGAAGCCGTCCATCGCCTTGCGAAAAGGCGTTTCCGGCATCAGCAGTCCGGCGGCGAAGTGGTCGGCTTCCAGCTCATAGGGATCGTTGGTCACAAAGCCGGCGCGAGAGACGTGAACGCCGTCCTTGATGACCTGGTCGATATGTCCCGGCAGGAAGTAATGGCCGATTTCGTGGCTGATGCTGAAACGCTGGAACCCCGGACTCTGGATATGCGTCGCAAAAATGATCCCGAAGTTGTTTCCATGACGCAGGAGCATTCCAGAAACGCCTCCGGCACTCTCCGGTTTGCCCTCAACCACGATCTCGCGGCTCGCGGCGATGGCGAACGGATCGACGGGCAGGGTCAGGATACCTTCCTCTTTGAGAAAGGCCTCGGCCGTCTGCCGGGCGAGCTTAAGGCTGAATATCCGACTCACGAGTCCTTGTCTTTCTTCGCGTTTCGTTTCGCCAGCATCTCCAGAAAGTCCCTGGCAATCTCGCGGTCGTTGCCGGTCAGCTTGCCTATGTCCCGAAAGAGGGGATCGCCCGCCTGCGCGAGTTCCGGGCTGTCCATGCGCCCCAGCAGGTAGTCCGTGGTAATCTCCAGCGCATTGGCGAGTCGCCGCAGCGAATCAAAGGACGGCTTACGCCCGGTCTCGAAATGGGCGATGGAGCTAGCCGGCATGCCGGCGCGCGCGCCGAGCTGTTCCTGGCTGTAACCCCTTAATTCGCGCGCACTTTTCAGCCTTTCGCGGAAGATATCGCTCGGGCTTTCGTTGTTGGGCATGTCTTCTCCGTCATGATAAACTTGACGCCGGTTGAGCGGCATCCTACATTCAAGACATATATCTCATGTCTAAACCGTCAAGTGCAAGGAATACCTGACGATGAGCCGGATACATGTCGATCACGCCGCCCTGGTCCGCTTTGCAGAGGACAAGGTGAACCTTCCCCGCGACAAGGCGGAGGAATACCGGGCGCAGGCTCGCCGGCTCCGGGAGAAGCTTGACGGCTATCTAGCGGAGCACCCGGATTTCACTCTGCGGAAGATGATGCTCTCCGGGAGCCTTGCCAAGGGCACGGCCTTGCGGTCTCTCAACGACATTGATGTCGCCTGCTATGTCAGCGGCGCGTCAGCGCCGCGCGACGTCG
>JBARWP010000025.1:0-2683 GCA_049646905.1 Pseudaminobacter sp.
GATCTCGGCCTGATGCCGCAGCCGCCCGGCCCGCCCAATGCGGGTGCGGCCATTTTGTGGGCGGCGGCCTTCCTGTTGTGGCTGAAGACCTACTGGCCGGCGCTGAGCGATCCCGCAACGCTTGCCGCGCGCCGCTGCTGAACATTGTCTCCTCAGCATTCAGAACGCTTCACAACTGCTGACCGGAAGGCACGTTCGACTCGGGCAATGAGCGGTGAAATTTGTCACCGACTGCACCTCTGTTGAGAGCTGAGCGAAAACATGAAAGTTTTAATCCAGTTTTGTGTTCCCAGGAAGAGCTTTGCGCTGTAGAGTTGCGTCCGCTTCGTCCCGGGGGGCCGGTTCGGGGCTGGGAAACAAAGACTTGGGATGGAATGGGAGAGGACAAATGCAACTGAGCGCACCCACGAAGATCGTGTTCATCATCGCCATCGTGCTGGCGGTCATCTCGCTGTTGCCGGCGATCGGCATCCCGCTGGGAGCCTTCGGCGCCTACAGCTACTGGCTACTGCTGGTGGCCTTCATCGTGCTTGCCGCCGGCAATCTGCTGAAGGGCATCTAGGCGGGATCAACGAACAGGCTGGCTGGCATGGCAGCGCCGTGCCGGCGGCCGACAGGGCCAAGAAGGGAAAGGACATGCTGAACATGACGCGCGCCAAGCTTCATGCGCTGGTCTGGTCGAAGCCAATGACCGAGATCGCGAAGCTGTATGGCGTGCGCGATCAACATGTCGCACAGGCTTGTGATGCCTTTGAGATCGTGCGGCCCCGTGCCGACCACTGGCAAAAGGTGGAACACGGCAAGGCGATGGAAACCGTTGCGCTGGACAGCAGCAGATTCGCTCCAGAGGAGATCATCATCGCTTCGGCGGTCGGGAGGCCCGGCCGGCTGCACAAGGACGACGACGATGGCATGGCCAGGAGACGGGCGGCATGATCCACGACCGGCATTTGCATGGACCGCCCAAAAATGGGCCGTCGGACGAGGGATCGAGCCTCCATCGCGCCACTACCGCGGCGACGGAGGCTTCGCTGTCGCAGCTTCGCAGGGCGAAGCGAGCAGCCGATGAGAGCCTGCGCCGCGCGCAGGATGCGCCTGAGCCGCATACGAGCGACAATTCCATTTTCGTTGCGCTCTGGGAAGCGCATCTGAGCGATCGCGAGGCGCTGTTCGCCGCTATGCGCCGGCTCGACGAGGTGCACGAAGCCCTTCGATCGAGCGCCACCGGAACCGGGCAGGGCGATAGCCCGGCCGATACGATCGACCGGCACAAGGTTGGTTGAAACCAGGCGCATCGCAGCATATCGGCCACGCCGCGCTTCCACGACACCAAGAGAAAACCGGAGAGCCAGCGCGTGTCACAGATGAAGATCGAGCGCCGCTATGACGAAGCCGAGGGGCATGTCCGCGCCACGGTGATGAATGAACTGTGCGAGGTCATGCACAAGTGCAGCCTGCCGCCGATGGCGGTGCTGCGTCTGGCGGCGCGGTCGATCGGCATGATCTACCGGGAGATGGCCGACGCGCATTCCGGCATCGAGCCGTGTTCCTGCGGCTGGCAGCCGCATCCGGCAACGGATGTCGAGCTCTTGGGCATGGCGCTGATGACGGCGTGCGAGCAGCATCGCACCGTCGATCTGAGGCTGATGCGGGTAGCCGGTAGCGCGTGAGCAGGTAAGCGTGACGATTGCAAGTGGCGGAAGGGTAGCAATGGTGGCTAAGGCGAGGGACACGACCAAAGCAGATTGCGTGGTGGCCGGCGCCGGCCCTGGCGGGCTGATGCTCGGCCTGCTGCTGGCGCGGGCAGGGGTCGACGTCACCGTCGTCGAGAAGCACGGCGATTTCCTGCGCGACTTCAGGGGTGACACGGTGCATCCGTCCACGCTCGACATCATCGACCAGCTCGGCCTGTTGGACGATCTGCTGAAGGTACCGCATACGCAGGCGCCGCAACTTCATGCCGAGATCGGTGGCAAGGACGTGACCATCGCCGATTTCTCCCGCCTGCCGACGAAGTGTCGTTTCATCGCCTTCATGCCGCAATGGGATTTTCTCGACTTTCTGGCGCGCGAGGCTGGCAAGCTGCCGAGCTTCCGCCTCATCATGTCGGCTGAAGTCACCGGGCTGATCGAGGAGAGCGGGCGCATTGGCGGCCTTGTCGCCAGCACGCCGGAAGGGCCTCTGGAAATCAGGGCAGCGCTGGTCGTCGGGGCGGACGGGCGCAATTCGCTGGTGCGCGAAAAGGCCGGGCTGGCAGTGGAGAGCTTCGGCGCGCCGAGCGATGTGCTCTGGATGAAGTTCTCGCACCAGTCGGATGATCCGCCCTATACGATGGGCCATGGCGGGCCGCGCCAGGGCTTCGTCATGGTGGATCGCGGCGATTACTGGCAGTGCGGCTATGTGGTGCGCAAGGGCAGCTTCGCCGAGGTGAAAGAAAAGGGCATCGAGGCTTTTCGCGAAGCCGTCGCCGCCGTATCGCCGCTGCCGGCGGATCGGGTGGAGGAAATCCGGTCGTGGGACGACGTCCATCTGCTTTCGATCCGTATCGACCGGCTGAAAAGCTGGTGGCGACCGGGCCTACTGTGCATCGGCGACGCAGCACATTCCATGTCGCCAATCGGCGGATTCGGAGTGAACCTCGCCATTCAGGACGCGGTGGCGGCCGCGAACATCCTGTCCGCAC
>JBARWP010000026.1:0-1590 GCA_049646905.1 Pseudaminobacter sp.
TTCCTGCGCGCCGTCGAGGCCGACGGCGACTGGAACCTGACCGCCCGCAAGGACGGCAAGGTCATGAAGACGCTCAAGGCCCGCGACCTGTGGGAGAAGATCGGCTATGCCGCATGGGCCTCGGCCGATCCGGGCCTGCACTTCAACACCACGATGAACGACTGGCACACCTCGCCGGCCGCCGGGCCGATCCGTGCCTCCAACCCGTGCTCGGAGTATATGTTCCTCGACGACACGGCCTGCAATCTCGCCTCGATCAACCTGCTGCCCTACCGCAATGCGGACGGCACCATCGACATCGCGGCTTACGAGCACACGGTACGGCTGTGGACCATCGTGCTCGAAATCTCCGTCATGATGGCGCAGTTCCCGTCGAAGGAGATCGCCAGGCTTTCCTACGAATACCGCACACTCGGCCTCGGCTACGCCAATATCGGCGGTCTGTTGATGACCGCCGGCATCCCCTACGATTCCGACGAGGGCCGTGCGCTCTGCGGCGTGCTCACCGCGCTGATGACCGGCATCGCCTATGCCACCTCGGCCGAAATGGCCTCCGAGCTCGGCGCCTTCCCGGATTATGACCGCAACGCCAACAGCATGCTGCGCGTCATGCGCAATCATCGCCGCGCCGCCTATGGCGACAAGGACGGCTATGAGAAGCTGTCGGTCAACCCGGTGCCGCTCATTGCCGACCATGTCTGGCAAAAGGACCTCGTCACCCATGCGCGCGCCGCCTGGGACCGTGCCATCGAGCTCGGCGAGGAGCATGGCTACCGCAATGCGCAGGCGACCGTGATCGCGCCGACCGGCACGATCGGCCTGGTCATGGATTGCGACACCACCGGCATCGAGCCCGATTTCGCGCTGGTGAAGTTCAAGAAGCTCGCCGGCGGCGGCTATTTCAAGATCATCAACCGCGCCGTGCCGGAAGCGTTGCGCACGCTCGGCTATGCCGAAAGCGAGATCGCCGAGATCGAGGCCTATGCCGTCGGCCATGGCAATCTGAATCAAGCTGCGGGCGTAAACCCTTCAACTCTAAAGGCAAAAGGCTTCACCGACGAGAAGGTCGCCGCCATCAACGCAGCCCTAAAGCAGGCCTTCGACATCACGTTCGTCTTCAACCAGTGGACGCTCGGCGCCGACTGGGTGAAGGAGACATTCGGCTTCACCGACGAGCAGCTCAACGACTTCTCCTTCGAGATGCTGCCGGCGCTGGGCTTCTCGAAGAAGGACATCGAGGCGGCCAACATCCATGTCTGCGGCGCGATGACGCTGGAAGGCGCGCCCTTCCTTAAAGCGGAGCACCTGGCCGTGTTCGACTGCGCCTCGCCCTGTGGCAAGATCGGCAAGCGCTCGCTTTCCATCGAAAGCCACATCCGCATGATGGCGGCTGCCCAGCCGTTCATTTCGGGCGCCATTTCCAAGACCATCAACATGCCGAACGAGGCGACCGTCGAAGACGCCAAGAACGCCTACATGCTGTCGTGGAAGCTGGCGCTGAAGGCCAACGCGCTCTATCGCGACGGCTCGAAATTGTCGCAGCCGCTTAACGCCTCGCTGATCGCCGACGACGATGAGGACGAGGACGAT
>JBARWP010000027.1:0-13796 GCA_049646905.1 Pseudaminobacter sp.
AAGCTTGGATTTGAGGCTTTCCAGTTCCGCTGATTTCTCGCCGAGCACATTTGCGGCCTGCTTGCCCTGGTCTATCTTTGCAACTGTCGCCGAGGACATGGCGCCGGCGATCTTTTGCAGAAGATCTGTGGTCAGGGAGTCGCGGCTGTTCAGGCCATTCGAGGTCTGATCCAGGATCTGGCCGTATTTTTCGAGATGGCCGCGTTCCTTGCGCAAGATGGACGCAACGTCCTCGAGTTCCCGCGCAATCACCTCGCGGGCCTGTTCGACGATGCTTTGGCCATGATTTTGCGCGAAGTATTTTCTGCTGAGCGCATCGAGCTGCTCTTGGGTGGGCCGTTCACCCAGGGCAAGAACCTCCAGGCTCAGACGTGGATTGGATCCCGAAAGCGCTTCGTAGAAAATCTCATAATTGCGCGGAAGACCCACCACACCCATCTGGCGCAAGGTCGTTACGACATTTTCTGCAAGATCACAGTTTTGCTTGGCAGGAGCGGCGACAGGCAGCATTTTTGCTCCGGTTTACATCGTTACGACCTGACAAAGGAACACGCGACAAATTCCTGTCTGGACTCACGAATCCGTGCGCAATTCTGCTTTTTAATCTGGCATTTACATTAAATGCAACCGGAATAAGGTTTTCTTAAAACAGAAAAACCGGAAATCACCCGGTCTTTTGCATCAATAGATCGGTATTTTCGTATACGGAGCGGTGGTTTTAGCAGTCGCGCAATCATTTATACCATGCCATAATCTGGCAACCCGTTGCTCAGGCGATGTCGTCAGCTAACCCAAATTCGGAAACCTCATATATGATTGGGTCGGATGGAAATGAGTAGGCAAAGGACTGGTTCTTGTGGTTGCGGTGCTGTGCGTTTCACAGTTACCGGAAAAGTCCGCGACGTCATCTACTGCCATTGCTCTCAGTGCCGTAAGCAAACCGGTCATTTCTATGCGGCAACCAATGTGGCCGATAGTGACATGGACGTGCAGGGAGAGGAGAACATCACCTGGTATCGTTCCTCTTCCGATGCCCGTCGTGGTTTTTGCCGCATCTGCGGTTCGGCGTTGTTCTGGAAACTCGATGGACTTGATACGATTTCGGTCATGGCCGGCTTGTTCGACACGCCCTCGGGTCTCAAGGGCCAAAGCCATATCTTCGTGGCCGACAAGGGCGACTATTACGAGATCGACGACGGCCTGCCGCAATTTCCGAGGTCCACCCCGGCGATTAAAGTGGCTGGAGACTGAACAACCTCATCGGTATTGATCGCAATCATTGAACGGTCTGTCGAAGTTGGACAGTCTGCCGAATGCATTCGATGCGGCGTATATTCAGGGCCAAGGAGATTTCCATGGCCCCCATACCGACTTTGTTCATTTCCCACGGCGGACCCAATATCGTGTTGAGCGATACGCCGGCACGCCACTATCTTGAAACCGTTTCCTCTCTGATACCTCGCCCCAAAGCCATCGTGATCGTCTCGGCTCATTTCGAGACGGAAGGCGTTGCGGTTGTATTCGATCCGAAGCCTGAGATGATTTATGATTTCGGTGGTTTCGCGTCGGAGCTGTATCAGATGGTTTATCCGGCTCCCGGTGATCCGACGCTTGCCGCCCGGGTCTTCGATCTGCTGCGGGATGCGGGGTTGAAACCGCAGAGGATCGACAAACGCGGCTATGACCACGGCACATGGACACCGCTGAAACTAGCCTTTCCCGAGGCTGATATCCCCATCGTGCAGGTTTCCATCGACCCCAACCGCGATGCCGCCTGGCACTACTCGCTTGGGCAGGCATTGAGCGGGTTGCGCGAGGAGGGCGTACTGCTGGTTGGCTCGGGTCACATCACGCACAACCTGCGCGCCTATTTCTCGGTTATGCGCCAAGGCGCGGAACCGGATCCGGCGCTGGCCGGAAAAGTCACTGCATTTACCGGGTGGTTTTCCGAGAAATTGGCGCAAAACGATACGGAATCCCTGCTAAATTGGAAGAAAAAGGCTCCGTTT
The DNA here is from genome assembly GCA_049646905.1 of Pseudaminobacter sp. Lineage (GTDB taxonomy): Bacteria > Pseudomonadota > Alphaproteobacteria > Rhizobiales > Rhizobiaceae > Pseudaminobacter. The sequence goes on from JBARWP010000027.1 coordinate 2,010, forward strand.
CCCGATGAAAACCATCCAAGTGACGAACATTTGATGCCGATTTTCTTCGCTTTTGGCGCTGCCGGAGCATCGCCGATCGCCAGGCGAGTCCACGACTCGAAGGATCACGGCTTCTTTGCCAATGATTCCTATCTGTTCCAGTAGGAATGGATATTCTAATGATCCCCTTTCCGGTGAATCGGCAGGGGATCATGTGCAAATGGAACGTCTGATCAAAGCCTTCCATAATTCGGTACGGGCCTTCAGCCGGCTTATCCGCCATGAGACGGCATTCCAACAGGAGATGATCCTGCTGACGCTCGCCATTCCGGCAGCGTGGTTCATCGCCCCGACATGGCGCGGCTATGCGCTGCTGCTCGGCGCAGTCCTGCTACTGATCCTGGTCGAGGTGCTGAACACAGGCATCGAGGCCGCCTGCGATGCCGTCAGCCGCGAATTCAACATCGATATCCAGCTTGCCAAGGATTGCGGCTCGCTCGCCGTCCTGGTCTCCATCATCATCGCAGCCGGTATATGGGGCCTCGCCATCATCGAAAGGCTGGCAGGCACGCCGCTGTGAACGCAACTTGATGAGCGGACCCGGCGCCATTGCCGCTCAAGCGCTGTCACGCTAAACCGCTTTCATGACGAAAAATTCCGCACCCGACGTCCTTCGCATTGCTGTCGCTCAGCTCAATCCGGTCGTGGGCGACATTGCCGGCAACCTGGCCAAGGCACGCGAAGCGCGCGCCGAAGCAGCCCGGCACGGCGCCGACCTGGTGCTGATGACCGAACTCTTCATCGCCGGCTACCCGCCCGAAGACCTGATCCTGAAACCGGCCTTCCTGACGGCATGCGAGCGGGCCGTCGAAGACCTTGCCCGGGATACGGCAGACGGAGGACCAGGCGTCATCATCGGCACACCGCTCAAGCGCAAGAGCGGCACGCATAATTCGGTGGTCGTCGCAGACGGCGGCAAGATCATCGCCGAGCGCTACAAGCTCGACCTGCCCAATTACGGCGAGTTCGACGAAAAGCGCGTGTTCCAGGCGGGTCCCGAAATGCCGGGGCCTGTGAATTTCCGCGGCGTACGCATAGGCATTCCTATCTGCGAGGACCTTTGGGGTGATCTCGGCGTGTGCGAGACCCTGGCCGAATCCGGTGCGGAAATCCTGCTGGTGCCCAATGGCTCGCCCTATTACCGCGGCAAGATCGACGTGCGCCAGCAGGTCGTCATCCGTCAGGTGATCGAAACCGGCCTGTCCATCCTTTACGCCAACCAGCTCGGCGGCCAGGACGAGCTTGTCTTCGACGGCGCTTCCTTTGCCATTTCCGCGCAAAAGACGCTGGCCTTCCAGATGAGCCAGTTCGAGGAAGCCGTTGTCGTCACGACATGGAAACGGGACGGGGAGAGGTGGGCCTGCACTGACGGGCCGATGTCCAAAATCCCGGAGAAGGAAGAGGCCGACTACCGGGCCTGCATGCTGGGCCTGCGCGACTATGTGAACAAGAACGGCTTCAAGAATGTGGTGATCGGCCTTTCCGGCGGCATCGATTCGGCGATCTGCGCGGCGCTGGCTGTCGACGCGTTGGGCGAGGACCGGCTGCATGCGGTGATGATGCCCTACCGCTATACGTCAAAGGACTCGCTCAAGGATGCCGAAGACTGCGCCAGGGCCCTTGGCTGCCGCTATGACATCGTGCCGATTTTCGAGCCGGTCGACGGCTTCAGCCACGCGCTGACGCAGATTTTCGAAGGTACGAGCGAAGGCATAACCGAGGAGAACCTGCAGTCGCGCGCCCGCGGCACGATCCTGATGGCCATTTCCAACAAGTTCGGCTCCATGGTGGTGACCACCGGCAACAAGTCCGAAATGTCGGTCGGCTACGCGACGCTCTATGGCGACATGAATGGCGGCTTCAACCCGATCAAGGACCTCTACAAGATGCAGGTCTACGCGCTGTCGGGCTGGCGCAATACCCATGTGCCGCCGGGAGCGCTCGGGCCGTCGGGCGAGGTCATTCCCCAAAACATAATCGACAAGGCGCCATCGGCTGAATTGCGGCCGGACCAGACCGACCAGGATTCGCTGCCGCCTTATCCCGTGCTCGACGACATTCTGGAGTGCCTGGTCGAGAATGAAATGAGTGTCGACGACATTGTCGCGCGCGGACATGACCGCGACACGGTCCACCGCGTCGAGCATCTGCTTTACATCGCCGAATACAAGCGCCGGCAGGCAGCCCCCGGCGTGAAGATCACGAAGAAGAACTTCGGCCGCGACCGCCGCTACCCGATCACCAACCGGTTCCGGGATCGCATCTGATGCCTGCCCGTTCGGCAACTCCTCCGGCCTTGCCAAGGCCATATCCTTCCGCTAACCCGCGAAGATGACCGTAACCGTTCGTTTCGCCCCGTCTCCGACGGGTCATATCCATATCGGCAACGCACGAACCGCGCTGTTCAACTGGCTTTTCGCCATGAAGAACAACGGGCGTTTCATCCAGCGCTTCGACGATACGGATGTCCTGCGCTCGAAGCAGGAATATGCCGATGCGATCCTCTACGACCTGCATTGGCTCGGGATCTTTCCCGATGCGACGGAGTATCAATCGAGGCGCTTCGACGTCTACGACGCGGCGGTGGAAAAGCTCAAGGCGGCCGGCCTGCTTTATCCGTGCTACGAGACACCGGAAGAACTCGAACTGCGCCGCAAGGTTCGCCTGTCGCGAAAGCTGCCGCCGGTTTACGGGCGCGAGGCGCTGAAGCTGACCGGCGAAGAGCGTGGAGCACTGGAAACGGAGGGGCGCAAGCCGCATTGGCGTTTCCTGCTGCCGAATTTCCGCGAAACCCCCTTCGAAACCGAACGCACGGAAATCCGCTGGACCGATGTCGTGCGCGGGGAGGAGACCGTCGATCTCGCTTCGCTGTCCGATCCGGTGCTGGTGCGCGAGGACGGCACCTATCTCTATACGCTGCCTTCCGTGGTGGACGATATCGACATGGGGGTCACCCACATCATCCGGGGCGACGACCATGTCACCAACACAGGCGTGCAGATCGCGCTGTTTCAGGCGCTTGGCGCGGAGGCGCCGGCATTCGGGCACCACAACCTCCTGACGACCGGCAGCGGCGAGGGGCTTTCCAAGCGAAGCGGCGCGCTCTCGATCGGCGGCTTGCGTGAATCCGGCCTGGAGCCGATGGCCGTCGCCTGCCTGGCCGTGCTGATCGGAACGTCCGAGAACGTGGTGGCCGTGCCGAAGATGTCGGACCTGGCCAAGCTTTTCGATCCGGCTGCGACGTCGAAATCGGCCTCGAAATTCGATCCGGCCGAATTGATCGTGCTCAACCGGTCGCTGCTTCATAACATGCCCTTCACTGAGGCGCAGGACAGGTTGTCGGCGCTCGGGATTTCCGGTGAGCGGGCCGAGCCTTTCTGGCTCGCCATAAGGGGCAATATCGAAAAACTGCCGGAGGCTGCCGGCTGGTGGAAGATTATCAATCAGGGGCCGCAGGAAAGCGTCGACCTGACAGAGGATGATCGCGCTTTCCTCAACGAGGCTTTCGAACTGCTGCCGCAGGAGCCCTGGGACGGCACGACATGGAAAAGCTGGACGGACGCGGTGAAGGAAGCGACCGGCCGCAAGGGCAAGGCGTTGTTCATGCCGCTACGCATGGCGCTTACCGGCCTTGCCTCGGGGCCGGAGCTTGCAGATCTATTGCCGCTCCTGGGTCGGGAAGGAACGCTGGCCCGACGACCCTGACCTTGCGGTCGGGGTCCGGCTGATGCGCAATCGCATTCTTGCCGGGAAGATCGGCGCTCTGTGGCTGTTCGACAGGAAGGGGCGGTGCCGCCACATCCGGCGTCACGATTGACGGGGAAGGGCGAGGCGAAACCACGTCCTCGTCCGCTGGTGGCCGACCGGCAATGATCTCGAAACTTCCGGTTCCGGTATCTGCCTGGGTATCACCGGACGTCATGGCGTGCCGGCCGCCTTCCTGGATGGCGACAGTGTCGTTCCCGGCCGATGGACCAAAGATATCCTCGATCAGCTCGGCATTGGCGCTGCTATCCGTATCACCGGTATCGCAACCATTGGCCGCAAGCAGCGCCAGCAGCCGGTCATCAGCACTGACGCCGCTTCTGGCAACTGACCGGTCGCGCTGGCGCTCCAGCTTGTCGAGATTGCGTTCCATGCGCTCGATGCGGGCATTGAGCTTGGCGCAATAGCGGATGCCCGCGCCAACCATGGAAAACCCACAGCCCGCCTCAGCCGTCCTGTCCCGCGCGAGGAGCAGTTGCTGGCGTTGCTGCGCAATCGCGATGTCGTATTGGTTGAGATGAGCCGAGCTTCCCGTACCAGGCCCGCTCGTGCGTTGTGCTTCCAACTGGCGGCAAAGATCGGACGCGGCATGCGCCGCAGGCACGGAAACGGCAAGGCCGATCGATGCCGTAAGCAATGCGCCCAATCCTCTCAGTCCGGCCATTTTCAGCCCTTGCTACAGGTTATGGCGTTGCCTGCAAGTATGTCCTGTGTCCGTTAAGCGTTGGTTTGCCTGCAAACACGCCGATCATGAACGGTAACTAGCCTGCCTTTGCCGCCACTGCCTGCGCCTTGTGTGCGGCCTCCACCACCGCCAGTGCCGTCATGTTGACCACGCCTCGCGACGTGACGGAGGGCGTGAGGATGTGCGCCGGCTTGGCGGTTCCGAGCAGGATCGGCCCGACATGCAACGCATCGGTTATCTGCTTGACCGCCGTCAGCGTGATATTGGCCGAATCGAGGTTCGGGAACACCAGCAGATTGGCCTCTCCGTTCAGCCTGGAATGCGGGAAGGCGCGTTGGCGCAACTGCTCCGAAAGAGCCGAATCGGCATGCATTTCGCCGTCGCACTCCAAATCGGGAGCGATCTTCTTCAGGATTTGTGCCGCCTCGCGCATCTTGAGCGCGCTCGGGGAGTCGTGCGAGCCGAAATTCGAATGCGACACCAGCGCCGCTTTCGGCTCGATGCCGAAGCGCTTGATCTCCTCGGCGGCAAGGATGGTCATTTCGGCGATTTCGTCTGCCGTTGGATCGACGGAGACATAGGTATCGGTAAAGAACAGCACGCCTCGGGTGGAAATAAGCATCGAGAGCGTCGACAGGTCACGATCACCGACGCCGGGACGCGGGCCGATGATCAGGGTCACGTTGCGCAAATGACGTTCGAACCGGCCTTCCAGCCCGCAGATCATGGCATCGGCCTCGCCGCGCTTGAGCGCAAGCCCAGCGATGACCGTGGTGTTGGTGCGCACCATGGTGCGGGCGGCTTCCTGGGTGACGCCCCGGCGACCACCCAGTTCGATCAGCAGATCGACATAGTGGCGATAGCGGGGGTCGTCTTCCGGATTGATCAGCTCGAAATCAGTGCCCGGCCGGATGCGCAGGCCATAGCGGCGCAACCGCACATCGACCACGTTGGGACGGCCAACCAGAATCGGCTGGGCGATACCTTCCTCCAGCACGACCTGCGCGGCGCGCAGGACGCGCTCGTCCTCGCCGTCGGCATAGATCACGCGCTTGGTGGTGGAGGTCTTTGCGCTTGAGAACACCGGCTTCATGACGAGGCCGGAGCGGAAGACAAAGCGGTTCAGGCGGTCGATATAGGCCGGAAAATCCGTGATCGGCCTTGTCGCCACGCCGCTGTCGCAGGCTGCCTTGGCGACGGCCGGTGCGATCCTGAGGATCAGGCGCGGATCGAAGGGCGAGGGGATCAGGAATTCGGGGCCGAAGGTCGGTGTGTCGCCCGAATAGGCGCGGGCGGCGACGTCGGAGGGCTCCTCCCTCGCCAGGGCGGCAATGGCGCGCACCGCGGCGAGCTTCATGTCCTCATTGATGGCGCTCGCCCCGCAATCCAGCGCGCCGCGGAATATATAGGGAAAGCACAGGACGTTGTTGACCTGGTTGGGATAGTCGGAGCGCCCCGTGCAGATCATTGCGTCGGCGCGGGCCGCGCGGGCCACTTCCGGCATGATTTCGGGCGTCGGGTTCGCCAGAGCCAGGATCAGCGGCTTTTCGGCCATGTGCTTGAGCAATTCCGGCTTCAGCACGCCAGCAGCCGAAAGCCCCAGGAATACGTCGGCACCGCCGATGACGTCTTCCAGCGTGCGCGCCTCAGTGTCCTTGACGTAAGGGTCCTTCCAGCGGTCCATTTCGTCGAGCCGGCCCTTATAGGCGACGCCGAAGCGGTCGGTGACCCAGATACTGTCGCGCTTGGCCCCGAGCGAGACGAGCAGGTTGAGGCAAGCCAGCGCCGCCGCACCTGCGCCCGAGGTGACGATCTTGATATCCTCGATCGCCTTGCCGGCGAATTCGAGCCCGTTCAGCACCGCTGCCGCGACGATGATGGCGGTTCCGTGCTGATCGTCATGAAAGACGGGGATTTTCATCCGCGCCTTCAACTGTTCCTCAACCTCGAAACATTCCGGCGCCTTGATATCCTCCAGGTTGATCCCGCCAAAGGTCGGCTCGAGTGCCGAGATCGTTTCGACCATGCGCTCAACCTCCAGCGCGTCGATCTCGATGTCGAACACGTCGATGCCGGCGAATTTCTTGAACAGGACGGCCTTGCCCTCCATCACCGGCTTGGAGGCGAGCGGTCCGATATTGCCCAGGCCGAGCACGGCCGTGCCATTGGAGATGACGCCGACGAGATTGGCGCGCGCGGTGTAGTCGGCAGCCGTCGCCGCATCGTCGCGGATCGCCAGGCACGGTGCCGCCACGCCGGGCGAATAGGCGAGCGCCAGGTCGCGCTGGTTTCCCAGCGGCTTGGTTGCCAGGATTTCGAGCTTTCCCGGCGTCGGATGCTTGTGAAAGAAAAGCGCTGCTTCGTTGAGATCGGCACGTGCCTGATCGTTCATTTCCGGTTCCATGCCGTTCCCCACCGAATCTTCGTTACCGCTTCACCAGGCCTTCGCATCGGCCATGGCCGGGCATTCGAATGTCAAGATGAAAGTATAAATATCAATCAGTTATAATGACCAGATTACGAAATGGATAAGCTTGTAAGATCAGAAAGCACTGACATAGAGCCCGCCATCGACCGGAATGTTCTGGCCGGTAAGATAGCCGGCATGGACGGAACACAAGAATGCGCAAATCTGGCCGAATTCCTCTGCCGTTCCCAGGCGCTTGGCCGGAATTCCGGCGCTCAGCCGCGCCTTGCGCTCGCGAGCAGCTTCTTCCGTTTCGGCCCCGCCGGCTTCGAGCACGCCGCGCAGCCGGTCCGTATCGAGCTTGCCCGGCAGCAGATTGTTGATGGTGACATTGCGGTCGGCCACCGTGCGGGCCACGCCAGCCAGCAGCGATGTCAGCCCGGCGCGCGCGCCTGAGGAAAGGTCGAGGCGGGGTATGGATACATAGACCGACAGCGACGTGATGTTGACGATGCGGCCAAAACCCCGCTCGGCCATGCCACCGATGACGGCCTGCACCAGTTCGACAGGCGCGATCATGTTGTTGATCACCCCGTCGACCATCTTTTGCCGGTCCAATTCGCTGAAATCGCGCAGGGGCGGGCCGCCATTGTTATTGACGAGAATGTCGGGCGCCGGCGCGGCCGCCAGCAGGGCCTTCTGGGTCGAGGGGTCCGCGATATCGCCCGCCACTTCGGTGATGTTGACGCCGAACCGGGAGCGGATTTCCCTGGCGGTATCGGCGAGGACGTCCGCCTTGCGTGCATTCATCACCAGATCGCAGCCGGCTTCTGCCAGTGCCAAGGCGCAGCCACGGCCCAATCCGCGGCTTGAGGCACAGACGATCGCGGTCTTGCCGCGTATGCCGAGATCCATGATTCCGTCTCCCTTCCCAAGGCTTCAACTTATCGTCCGCACTGCCGGGACCGCAACCGCCATCCGCCTGCAGCAGCGAGACCCACAGGGATGTTCAACCCCAAAGATTCGCTTGCGGCGGAAAGACCAGCGACCCCTCGTAGCGAAGGCCTGGTGTCCGGTCGCGCGAGAGCAGCAACGGCCCGTCGAGATCGACGAAATCGGCATCCTGCGCCAGAAGCACCGCAGGTGCCATCGCCAGCGACGTGCCGACCATGCAACCTACCATGATCGAAAAACCAAGTTCCCTGGCGCGGTCGCGCAGCAAGGTGGCGGCAGTAAGGCCGCCGGCCTTGTCGAGCTTGATATTTATGGCGTCATAAAGCCCTGCAAGCCGGTCAAGGTCCTTTGCTTCATGCACGCTCTCATCGGCGCAGATCGGAACGGGGTGAGGGATATGCCGCAGGATCTCGTCCTTGCCGGCCGGCAATGGCTGTTCGACCAGCGCGATGCCGCTCTCTGCAGCCACGGCGAGGTTCTGGCGGATATTGTCCTGCGTCCAGCCCTCATTGGCATCCAGTATGAAGCGGCAGGCGGGTGCGGCCTGAACCACCGCGCGAATGCGGGCCACGTCTTCATCGCCGCCGCCGATCTTGACCTTCAACAGCGGCCGCGCGGCATTCTCGCGCGCCTGGGCGGCCATTGCATCGGGCGTGCCGAGTGAAAGCGTATACGCTGTTTCCAGCGCCTGCGGCGGGCTGGCGGAAAGGCGGATCCAGGCAGGCTGGTTGCTCATCTTGGCCTCGAGGTCCCACAAAGCGCAGTCGATGGCGTTGCGCGCCGCGCCGGCCGACAGCACATCCATCAACGCCGCACGCCCAAGGCCTGATTCGATCTCGGCACGTATTCCCTCGATCGCGCTCACCACACCTTCGATCGTCTCGCCATAGCGCCTGTAAGGCACGCACTCGCCACGGCCGGTATGATCGCCGTCGCGAATCATCACGCTGACAACCTCCGCTTGCGTCTTCGAGCCGCGCGAAATCGTGAAGGTTCCGGCAATCGGAAAGCTCTCAGTATTGACCGAAAGGACACGCGCCATAATTTTCTTCTCCCAGCCAACGACGTGGCTTGCCCGTCAAAGTGACAGAAGCAGCATCACGGGATAAGACAGGCCGCCATGTTGATCAATGCCGGCAAGCAAGCGAACGGCGCTGACGCCGAGGAGGCCCGTCCCCGCATCGTGGCGACGGAAGGCGGCGACGCGTCCTCTTATGCCCTGTCCGGAATCTGGACGACCCAGACCGTGGCGCTGGTTGACCAGGAGATGCGCAAGATCGAGGCGCAGATCGGCACCCAGCCGATAGAAGTGGATGCCTCCGGCATCACCAAGATCGATACGGCCGGTGCATGGCTGATCGAGCGATTGCTGGTGGCCGGCCAGGAGCGTGGCGCCGAAATCCAGCTGACAGGCCAGAGCGATGCCGCCTCGATCCTGCTCGAAGCTATCCGTGAAGCCGCTCGTGGCAGCGAGGATGGCAGCCCAACTCGCCCGCCAGGCTTCATCATCGCGGTGCTGGAAGGCATCGGCCGCAATGTCTATGCCATGCGCGACGACTTCCTGGCGGCGATGAATATCCTCGGCGCCACCATCCGCGGCGCACAGATGAAACTCGGGCGCGGCCACGCAGTGAACATGGCCGCGATCTTCCATCAGATCGACCGCATGGGCGTCGGCGCCATTCCGGTCGTGGTGCTGATGTCGGCCATTGTCGGCGCAATCGTGGCGCAACAGGGCGCGTTCCAACTCCGTTATTTCGGCGCAGACATCTTCGTCGTGGATCTGGTCGGTATATTGGTGCTGCGTGAACTGGGCGTGCTGATGACGGCGATCATGGTGGCCGGCCGGTCGGGCAGCGCCATCACGGCCGAAATCGGCTCGATGAAGATGCGCGAGGAAGTGGACGCGCTGAAGGTCATCGGCCTCAATCCGATCGGCGTACTTGTCTTTCCGCGCCTCGTGGCGCTGGCCGTGGCGCTGCCATGCCTGACGATTGCAGCCAATTTCGCCGCTCTTGCCGGCGCGATCGTCGTTTCCTGGCTCTACTCCGATATCGCGCCCGCTGCCTTCATCGACCGACTGCGGGTCAGTATCGATCTCAGCACCATTTTCGCCGGGCTGATCAAGGCACCCTTCATGGCCATGATTATCGGCGTCCTGGCGTCCGTCGAGGGGCTGAAGGTGGAGGGAAGCGCCGAATCGCTTGGCCGCCACGTGACGGCCTCGGTGGTGAAGTCGATCTTCGTCGTCGTCATACTCGACGGCCTGTTTGCCATATTCTTCGCACAGATCGATTTCTGACATGGCGCAGCAAGCTCAAGCCCATCAGCCTCAGTTCGACGACGCGGAAATCGTGGTGTCGGTGCGAGACGTCACCGTCGCCTTCGGCGACAATGTCGTGCTGGAGAACTTGTCCCTCGATATCAGGCGCGGCGAAATCCTCGGTTTCGTCGGCGCCTCCGGCTCGGGAAAATCGGTGCTGCTGCGGACCGTGCTGGGCCTGAACAAGAAGCGTGCCGGAACGATCAAGCTGTTCGGTGTCGATGTCGACAAGGCAAGCGATGCCGAGCGCATGCGGCTGGACATGCGCATGGGCGTTCTTTTCCAGCATGGCGCGCTGTTTTCGGCCTTGACCGTGCTGGAAAACGTCCAGGTGCCGATGCGCGAATATCTCGACCTGCCCAAGCAGTTGATGGACGAACTGGCGCTGCTCAAGATCGAGCTTGTCGGCCTTGCGCGCAATGCGGCCGGGAAGTTTCCATCGGAGCTTTCGGGCGGCATGATCAAGCGTGCCGCGCTGGCGCGCTCGCTGGCGCTCGACCCCGATATCGTCTTTCTCGACGAGCCGACTTCCGGGCTGGACCCGATCGGGGCTGCCGATTTCGATGAACTCGTGGCAAAACTGCGCGACACGATGGGCCTGACCGTCTACATGGTCACCCACGACCTGGACAGCCTGTTTGCCGTGTGTGACCGAATTGCCGTTCTCGGCAAGAAAAGAGTCCTGGTCGAGGGCACGATCGAAAACATGCTTGCCAGTGAAGAGCCTTGGGTCAAGTCTTACTTCCGAGGCAAACGCGCACGGCAAATCGATTTGGCTGCAAGGGAATAGAACAAAGCCGGACATGGAAACCAGAGCCAACTACGTCATTGTCGGTATTTTCACAATCGTTGCGATCCTCGCAGCCTTTGCTTTCGTATATTGGACGGCGGCAATTGGAGAGCGAGGCGAAACAGCGACGTTGCGCGTGCGCATTCCCGGATCCGCCTCCGGCCTCGGACGCGGCAGCGCCGTGCTCTTCAACGGCGTCAAGGTTGGTGACGTTCGGCGCGTCTATATCGATGTCGACAATCCGACCATTGCCATTGCCGACACAGAGATCGACCGTTTGACCCCCATTACCAGAGCGACGCAGGCCGATATCGGCCTTGCCGGCCTTACCGGACAGGCGAATATCGAGTTGAAGGGCGCTGACCCGCAGGAAGCCAACCTGCTCGACGAGGCGGAAGCAAACGGTGCTGTCGCCGAGATCACCGCCAATCCGTCTGCCGTGACCAATCTGCTTCAGACTGCACAGGACATTTTCGCACGTGCAAATCATGTTCTGACCCAGTTGGAGGGCTTCACCAGCGATGTGCGCGGGCCACTGACGGACACCGTGGCCAATGCGCAGAAATTCTCCGAGGCGCTGGGGCGCAACGCGGACGGCATCGACAGGTTCCTGGACAGCGTCTCGACGCTTTCAACCGAATTGGCGGGCGTTTCCGGCAAACTCGACGGAACACTGCAGGCGGCAGAGGAGATCCTGAAAGCGGTGGACAGGGACAAGGTCGCATCCATCGTCGATAATATCGACACATTCACCAAGGGCCTAAGCGAGACCAGCAAGCAGTTCGATGAGATCATAGGCGGCATCGATATGGCCGTGGCATCCA
>JBARWP010000028.1:0-3364 GCA_049646905.1 Pseudaminobacter sp.
GGGCTGCGGCACGGGTCGCTCCACCAGCGCGAGCACCTCGGGGCCACCAGGCTGCGAGGCCACCACGGCCTTCATCTTTTCGGGCAAAGTCATTCGATACGCTCCGGCTGTCGGTGCCGTTTCATGGATCAAGCACTCGTTCAGGACAGTTTGAGACGAGGTTCGGCATCAGTAAAATCGCGATTATCGGCTTTCGAGATCGGATAAGCCGAAGCAACCTCTGGGTCAGCCTGGGAACGCCAGAAGCATGGGATCGAGCATTTCGGCCGCCTGCTCGCGGGTGACCAATCCCCGTTCCACGGCAAGTTCGGCGACCTTGCGGTCAAGCCGCAGCGCATCCTTGGCCAATTCGGCGCTTGGGCCATAGCCGATCAGCGGAACCAGCGCGGTGACCGCGCCCACGCTTGCCTCCAGATGCGCCCGGCAGCGCGCCGGATCCGCCTCGATGCCTCTCACGCAATGCTGGTCGAGGACCTGGATGGCCGCCTGCAGCATCTGGATGGAAAAGTGCAGGTTGAAGGTAATCATCGGCTCCATCGCGTTGAGCTGGAGCTGCCCGGCTTCCGAGGCCATCGTGATGGCCAGGTCGTTGCCTATGACCTGGAAGCAGACCTGGTTGACGACCTCCGGTATGACCGGATTGACCTTGCCCGGCATGATCGATGAGCCGGGTTGTGCCGCCGGCAAGCGGATCTCGCCCAATCCGCCGCGTGGCCCGCTGGAAAGCAAACGCAGGTCGTTCGCGATCTTGGACAGCTTCGTCGCCAGCCGTTTCAGCATGGCCGAAAACAGAACGAAAGCACCCATGTCCCAGCTTGCCTCGACAAGATTGGCGGCCCGCGACAGCTTGTGCCCGCTGATTTCCGACAGTTCGGCGATCGCCGCTTCGGCATAGCCCTTCGGCGCGTTCAGGCCGGTGCCGATCGCGGTGCCGCCAAGGTTGACCTCGGCCAGCAGCGGCAACATTTCGCGAAGTCGTGCCACATCCTCGCGCAGCACGGTTGCGAAGGCGGAGAACTCCTGCCCGAGCGTCATCGGCACTGCGTCCTGAAGCTGGGTACGGCCAAGCTTGACCACGGCGGCGAAGGCTTCGGCCCGATCCTCCAGGGAATCGGCCAATTCCAGCACCGCCGCCTCGAGATCTCCGTGGGCGAGGATCAGCGACAAGCGCACCGCGGTCGGATAGACGTCGTTGGTGGACTGCGAGCGATTGACGTCGTCATTGGCATGCACCGGCGCATTCGCCCCGCGAGCACCGCCCAGGCGCTCATTGGCGAGATTGGCGATGACTTCGTTGGCATTCATGTTGACCGACGTTCCCGCGCCACCCTGAATGGCATCGAGCGGGAACGCCTCGCGGTGTCCGCCGGCAATGATCTCATCGCAGGCAGCGCAGATCGCCGCGAATTTCTCCTGAGACAGGATGCCCAGCCGTGCATTGGCGCGAGCTGCCGCCTTCTTGGTCATCGCCAGGGCGGTGATGAGGTGCGGAAAACGGCTGAGCGTGATGCCCGAGATGCGGAAGTTGCCGCGCGCACGCTCCGTCTGCGGCCCCCACAGGGCATCGACGGGTACGTCGACGCCTCCAAGACTATCGTGTTCGCGCCTGAACATGCTCTCCATGGATATTCCCTCCGGGAGTACCCGTAGCGGTACTCCGATTGTCGCCGGAGAGAATGTCTAGGAGAGCTTTCGAGGCGGCGCCATTCGTAAAACACTAATCCAAAGGACAGCGAATCCGAGCTTCACGCCTGTGCGCAAGCGGCGTATCGAGCCGGTGCCTGCAGGTCAGCTCCAGGGAGCCATTCCGGGGAGGTTGTGGGTGGAGATCAGTTCCCGGCAATGCTGCTGGAAACTCTCCGCCGCGCGCGTCATGCGCAGCCCTTCGAGGGTCGCGATGCCAAGGACCATCGGCGAATGATCGCCCTGCAAGCGCACATAGGCCAGGGGTCTGCCCGTGAGCGCAGACTTGTTCAGCGGCCTTGCCGTGGACAGGGAATAGCCAAAACCCGAAGCGACGAAGCTGCGCACGGTTTCCGGATATTCGGATTTTGCCGCGATATTCGGCGTAAGCCCCTGCATCATGAAGAGCGAGATGAAATATTCCTTGCTCAGCGGCATGTCGAGCTGGATGAAAGGCATGTCGACGAGGTCCGTGAGCGCAATCGATTCCTTTTGCGCAAGCGGGTTGTCGGCGGCCAGTAGCACGAAGGTCGGCAGTTCGGCCAATGGCTCGAAGGCGATGTCTTCGGTCAGATGGATGGCATAGGTCAGCGCCAGATCGATCTCGGCACGGCGCAGCTTGGCCAGCAACGTGGCCTCGTCCTCCTCGCAGACCTGCAATCTGACCGCCGGGTTCTTGACCATGAAGGTCTTGCACAGGTCGGGGATGAGCATTGGCGAAAGCGTGCGGAAGGAGCCCACATGCAACGGCCCGGAGACCGACTGTGCCACCTCCTGGGCGACGCTGTGCAGTTCTTCGGCCTGGCGCAGCAGCGCCTTGGCCGCCTGCATGACGCGCTGCCCGGCAGGGGTCAGCGAAAGGCCTTGCGCATGATGGCGCACGAACAATTGCAGCCCGAACTCGGCCTCGAGCTGCGAGATCGCCGCCGAGATCGAGGGTTGGGAAACATTGATGCGTTCGGACGCAAGCGTTACGCCGCCAACCTCGCCCGCCGCCACGAAGTAGGCGAGTTGGCGAAGCGTGAACCGCATCGAAAATGTGCGCAGATTGGTATCGTCCACGAAACCCTGAGCTAAGTTAAGGTCCAAGCCAGCAGTTCCTCGCGGTTTCGAACGATTGCGCAGGGAACCGTCGCCGACGATGGCGACGGTTCCAAATCATGTCAAGGATATCCGGCTTACATGTCCCCTGGGACGCCGTATGATGGTGCGAGGGAAGGATCGATGCCGCGCGAGACATAGGCGTCGAGCTGGGGCTCCCAGAGCTCCCACAGCCTGGCGAGTTCGCCGATCGGGTCGGTGTCGTGCCAGTCCACCCGCAGGTCGGCGACCGGCCAGGCGACCTCGCGCACCAGCAGCATGCCCACCGAATGGACGGGACCCTCCTCGCCGCCGGCCTCCAGCGCAGCCCGCATCGCATGGATCAGGCGCGCCCCCAGCGACAGCTGCGGCGTCGATAGGAACGCCTGCACCATCCGTTCCGGCACCGCCGGGCTGGACAGCAGGTTGCCGGCCGCCACCACATCCGGCTCGATGACCGTGCGGTGGGTGCCGAGCGTCCTGGCCCCGGAGAAGGCCGCGCCGTTGCCGGCAGCATCGACCAGGGCCAGTTGCCGGTACTCGATATGCCGGGCTTCCGCCTTGATGCGCTCCAGCGCCTCGGCCGCGCTCAGGCCCGACG
>JBARWP010000029.1:0-2703 GCA_049646905.1 Pseudaminobacter sp.
TGTCGCTTGGCAGTAAATAATGAGAATCGCTTTTCAACGATTTCAATAAGATAACCGTGCACTTAATTTGAGAATGCGCACTTAATTTGATAATCGAGCCGGGGCATTAGGGATTTAATGTGAGAATCAGCGCCAGCAACGTGACGGTGTTGAATTTGCCGAGGACGGCGGATGACTTCACGAATGCATGGGACCTCGCGCTAATACGATGGCAGTTAAATTGCGAATCCGAGCTACGCCATTCTCACATTAACTGCACAACATACCTAAAACGACCACATTCTCGCAATTAACTGCCAAGCGACAGCATCCAATTTTGACCCCCCTCGTGAAGTCGATCTGCGACCATCCGTTCGTTTTGGCGAGCGGGTGGAGAGGGGATGAAGTCAGTGGATACGATCGCCCGGGTTCGGCGTGCCTTTCATGTGCAGGGGTGGTCCCTCAAGCGGATCTGCCGCGAGCTGCACGTGTCGCGCAACACGGTCCGCAAGATCCTCAGGTCCGACGAGACCTCGTTCTCCTACGAGCGCGAGCGGCAACCGAAGCCGAAGATCGGACCGTGGAAGGATCAGCTCGACGGGCTCCTGAACGGCAATCTCGGCAAGGCGGCGCGCGAGCAACTGACGCTGATCCGGATCTATGAGGAACTGCGCGCGCTTGGTTATGAGGGCGGCTACGACGCGGTGCGCCGGTATGCCGGGAGCTGGGCGAAGACGAGAGGATCGGCGGTGGCCGAGGCCTACGTGCCGCTGCTCTTCGCACCGGGCGAAGCCTACCAGTTCGACTGGAGCCACGAGATCGTCCTGCTCGCCGGTGTGACGGTGACCGTGAAGGTCGCCCATGTCCGGCTCTGCCACAGCCGCATGATGTTCGTGCGGGCCTATCCGCGCGAGACGCAGGAGATGGTGTTCGACGCCCACGACCGGGCCTTCGCCTTCTTCGGCGGCGCCTGCACGCGCGGCATCTACGACAACATGAAGACGGCGGTGGAGATGGTCTTCGTCGGCAAGGACCGTCAATACAATCGTCGCTTCCTGCAGATGTGCAGCCACTATCTGGTCCAGCCCGTCGCCTGCACGCCGGCGTCCGGCTGGGAGAAGGGGCAGGTCGAGAACCAGGTCGGCCTGGTGAGGGAGCGCTTCTTCACGCCGCGGCTGCGCTTCCAGAACTACGAGCAGCTGAACGCCTGGCTGCTCGACAAGTGCGTCGCCTACGCCAGGGCCCACCGCCATGTTGACCAGCCGGAGCGCACCATCTGGGACGTGTTCGAGGAGGAGCGCAGCAGGCTGGTCGAGTATCGCGGCCCCTTCGACGGATTCCACACCGTTCCCGCCTCGGTATCGAAGACCTGCACCGTGCGCTTCGACAACAACAAATACTCGGTGATCTCGACCGCGGTCGGTCGGCCCGTCGAGATCCAGGCCTATGCAGATCGCATCGTCGTGCGCCAGGACGGCACGATCGTGGGCGAGCATGCCCGCTCGTTCGGCCGCAACCAGACGGTCTACGATCCGTGGCACTACGTCCCGGTGCTGGCGCGCAAGCCCGGCGCGCTCCGCAACGGTGCACCGTTCCAGGGCTGGGAACTGCCGTCGGCGATGGAGCGGGTCAGGCGCAGGCTGAAGGCCGCCGACGACGGCGACCGGCAGATGGTGTCGATCCTGACCGCGGTGCTGTCGGATGGGCTCGATGCCGTCGAGACCGCCTGCCAGCAGGCGCTGGCCGAGAACGTCTGCTCGTCGGACGTCATCCTCAACATCCTGGCCCGATGCCGCGATCCGGCGCCGGCCATCACCATCCTCACACCCGACGCACTACGCTTGGCGATCGAGCCGCGGGCCGACTGCGCCCGCTACGACAGCCTCAGGAGGGCAAGCTGATGGAACGCACCCAGGTTCTGGACCTGATGGGGACGCTGAAGCTCTACGGCATGCGCAGCGCCTACGACGAGATCATGACGACCGCGATCAAGCGCCAGCACGAGCCGCCGAGGGTCGTCGGCGGCCTGCTCTCGGCCGAGATCGCCGAGAAGCAGGCGCGCTCCATCAAATACCAGCTCACCGTCGCCAAACTGCCGCTGGCCAAGGACATCGACGACTTCGACTTCTCCGGCACGCCCGTCAACGAGACGCTCGTGCGCGACCTCGCCACCGGCGCCTTCGTCGCCGACCAGCGCAACGCCGTGCTCATCGGCGGCACCGGCAAGGGCAAGTCACATCTGGCCATCGCGATCGCCCGCGCACTCATCCGCAACGGAACTCGCGGCCGCTTCTTCAACGTCGTCGATCTGGTCAACCGGCTGGAGACCGAGCACCGCTCCGGCAAGCAGGGACGAATCGCCGACTACCTGACCCGCCTCGACTTCGTCGTGCTCGACGAACTGGGCTATCTCCCCTTCGCCCAGGCCGGCGGCCAGCTCCTCTTCCACCTGATCAGCCGGCTCTACGAGCGGACCTCCATCATCGTGACCACCAACCTCGCCTTCGGGGAATGGCCTGCCGTCTTCGGCGACGCCAAGATGACCACCGCGCTGCTCGACCGGCTCACCCATCACTGCGAGATCATCGAGACCGGCAACGAATCCTGGCGCTTCAAGAACCGCTCTCAAAGCTAAAGCCGGAAAGCCTCACCAACGCGCCCGACCGGGCTGCGCAACCCAGACCAGCTTCACCCGGTCGGGCGCTCACCGTCGCGCACTAAGAG
>JBARWP010000030.1:0-6394 GCA_049646905.1 Pseudaminobacter sp.
TGACTTCATCCCCTCTCCATCCGCTCGCAATCACAAACGGATGGGTGCTGATCGACTGTAAGAGGGGGGTCAATTTTGGACGCCGATCCTCCCAGCTAGAGGGTCAATTTTGCATGCCGGTTCACAAGCTCCAATTCGTCCTCCAACTCCTCCAGCAATTCCAGCTCGAATTCTTCGTCCAACTCCTCGAACAACTCCAGCTCGAACTCATCGTCCAATTCGGGCTACAATTCGTCTTCCAATTCGAGCTCGAACAGTTCGGCCAACCGGTCGCGCCGGACGGATCCGGTCACCCGGCAGATCAGGAGTTTCCTGAAGAAATTCTAGCCGCCGATGTACAAGCGGCCAGAACGAGGAACGCCCGCCAGACCAAGTCTGCGGGCGTTCCTTTCCTGATCGGGAAGATCGCGGCGCACTCGGTGAGATCAGCCCCGAACCCGCGCGAACTTGCGATACCAGCCTTCGCCGGCGAGCGTTTGCCGATAGACCTTTTCCCTCTCGGCCGCTTCCCCTGGCGTCTCTGCGCGGATCTCGGCCTCGGCGAAAACAGCGTCCCGGCGGAACGGGATGACCTGAACCAGCGGCGTGCCCTTTTCGATCGTGTAAAGTCCGTCGGGGGCAGTCGCGAAGAACGGGAAGTGGATTTCCGCGAAATAAGTGTCCGTGTCCACAACACCGGCCACGCATTCGAAGGGCTGGCCCGGCCTGTTGAGCGGTGGAATGAACAGGCAGCTCCAGCCCGGGGCAGTACGCACCGACCAATAATTGTGGAACTTGCAGGGCGGGCTCGGTTCACGCGGATTGCCGGCGACCTGATGCGCACCATGATTGCTGACCATGACGCGGTCGAACTCCCAGCCGGCATCGACGACCGTGCCGCCCTCCTTGATCTCCAGCCGCACGGTCGCGGCAAGCCTCAGCAGCCACCCGCTCATCATGGCATCGAGAAACGGCATGCAGCGCTTTACCGTCAAGCCGTTATTGGTCGTCGATACATGGTCGCGGCTTACGGGCGCAAGCTTGCGGAACCAGTCCGGCAGGTGGGATTTGGCCGCGACGGGGGGCGCGATCACGCCTTCGTCCTCCGGCCGGCACAGGAAAGCGAGACCATGCGCTCCGGGCGATCTCCAATGGAACATGTCTATCTCCTTGTCGATGACCACAGGTGAACGCACGAACCGCGCCAATATTCCCCTCCTGCATCCGGCCGCTGGCATTTCCTTGCCAAGAAAGCCATGCCGCCGCCCGCCCTCGTCCTGAGCGCACGCGGGGAAAAGACGGCATGGCCATCGGCGACTACCGATCGCCTGGCACGTTCACCCGCATTGAAGGCGTGGCAGGAACGTGGCGACCCGCTCGATCGCCGGTCATGGCATCAGGACCGGGATGGGTCCGCTGTGGGGAGAAGATAGGCGATGATGTGCTGGTCACCGAGGGCGGCATCAAAGCCCAGGACCTCGGACGCGACCAGATCATGGGACGGAAACCTCTTGAAACCCATGCTTTCATAAAGCGCACATGCTGCGGTCATGAACGATGCGGTGTGGAGCGCGAGAGCGGCGGCCCCCTGCTGCCGTGCACGGCCGATGCACCAATCGCATAGGATGCGTCCGTAGCCTCGACCCTGCTCTGCCGGAGAGACCGCAAGCGTGCGAAGGCCCGCGAAGCTTGACGGCCATCCCATCCCTTCGCGAGCAGCGTCCTCATAATAAGTCACCGTCCCCACGATCCGGCCTTCATGCTCAAGCACCGCCACGGCAGCCTCCTCGAAGCGGCTGGCGACATCGGAGGCATCGCCGACATAGGGTTCGAAGACGTGTGCAGGAAGGGCTGGCCGAAACGACTGGAAGGCGCCGGAAATGATCGTCCCGATCTCCTCCGCTTCTCCCGGTCTTGCGATGCGCACATCCGGCTTCGGGTCGTTCATCCAACCTCCCGTCTCAAGGGCACCCTCCCGGTTTCGACGGAGCAATTGCGGCGGCGGGGAAATTGTTGCCTCGACACTCCTCTCGCCCCAAACCCTGCCGGAATACTAGGGCGACTTTTCGTCCGGGTCCGACAATGCCCGAAAGACCCACCATCAGCGCGTAAGGGCGCGTTCCAGATCTGAAATCAGGTCCGTTGCATCCTCGATGCCTACGGACAACCTCAGCAGGTTGTCGCTTATGCCCAATTCCTCACGTCGTTCGGGGGGAACCACCTTGTGTGTCATGCTGGCGGGATGCTGGACGAGACTTTCCACGCCTCCCAGGCTGACGGCAAAGGCAAACAGTTCGAGGCTCTGCGCGACCTGGTTGGCGCGCGACTGTCCGCCGGTCACGGCAAAGGAGATCATCGAGCCGAAGCCCTTCATTTGCCGTTTGGCTATTTCGTGCCCGGGATGATCCTCGAGCCCCGGGAAGATCAATCTCTCGATGCCGAGCCGCTCGCGGTGCTCGTCCAGGAATTCAGCGATCTTCCGGGCATTCTCGACGTGCCGGTCCATGCGCACGGCCAAGGTCTTGAGCGAACGGAGCAGCGTGGCGCAGCTTACCGGGTCGAGAACCGCTCCGACCGAGTTCTGGAGGAACCTAAGTTGCTCGGCAAGGTCGTCCGATATGCTGTCGGACAACACGACGACGCCGGCGAGCAGATCGGAATGGCCGTTCAGGAACTTCGTCGCCGAATGCATGACGATATCGACACCCATTTCCAGCGGACGCTGGCAACAGGGAGATGAAAACGTGTTGTCGCAAACGGTAAGCGCCCCACATTCGCGAGCGATCTTCACGACTTCGGCGATATCGACGATCTCGAGCAGGGGATTCGACGGCGTCTCGAACCACAGTAGCCTGGTTTCGGGGGTCACCGTCCGGCGCAACGCGGCAAGGTCGGAGAAGTCCACGAAGTCTACCTTCAGCCCGGCACTACGGTTACGCACCTTCGAAAGCAGCCGGTAGATGCCGCCATAGACGTCGTGATGAGCCACGATCCGGGCTCCGGCATCCAACAGCTCCAATAGCGTGGCGGCCGCGGAAAGGCCGGTTGGAAAGGCGAATGCGGTGCGGCCGCCCTCGAGATCGGCAAGGCAGGCTTCCAACGTCGCCCGCGTCGGATTGCCACTGCGGGAGTACATGTAGCCCTTGTTCTTGCCGATCCCGTCCTGGACAAATGTGCTCGCCGTGTAGATGGGCTGCACGACGGCGCCGGTCAAAGGGTCCGGATGCTGCCCTGCATGGATCACTCGCGTTTCGATCGCCAGTTGATTAGGTCGAGAATTCACTCTGTCGTTCTCCGAAATTCACAGTATCGGCCATCCGCCGGAACAGGGTTGACGAGGCTATCCCCATCTTTCGATCCATCGAAAAGCGGCGCAAGGTTGATCGGTCCAAAAAACAGCGCGAACAGATGCCGGCTTTTCCACATGCACCGTCAGGCTAGCATAGCTCGTTCCTCGATTTCGATAGGACCTTGTGCACTGAATCGGCGATAAGTTGGTGAGCTAACGGAGTTGGACGACGTGACCCTTACCAATCAGGACATCGTGGAACTGACCGCCTGGCGGCGCAAGCTGCACCAGCACCCGGAGATCTCGAACGAGGAGGAGAAGACCGCCAGGGAGGTCGTCGACTTCCTGGCCGATACAGGGCCGGACGAGGTGCTGACCCGATTGGGCGGGCACGGCGTAGCGGCAATATATGGAAGCGGCGAAGCGGGACCGACAGTGCTGTTCCGTTCGGAACTCGACGCGCTGCCGATCCATGAAGTTTCGGGCGTGCCACATTCATCTCTTGTGCCGGGCAAGTCGCATATGTGCGGCCATGACGGACATACCGCGATCCTGGCCGCTCTCGGACGCCAGTTGGGACGCAGGAGACCTGCGCGCGGCCGTGTCGTGCTGATGTTCCAGCCGGCGGAGGAAACCGGCAATGGCGCGGCCGGCGTCGTCGCCGATCCACGCTTCCATGACATCGCGCCGGATTTCGCTTTCTCCCTGCACAATCTGCCCGGTATTCCGTTCGGCCAGGTGCGGCTCAGGACCGGCGTGGTCAACTGCGCCTCACGCGGCATGCGGATCGTGCTGGAGGGCAAGACCGCGCATTCATCCATGCCCGAGACCGGCATCTCGCCGGCGATGGCCATCAGCGAACTGATGCCGGCGCTGCCAGAGCTCGGCAACGGAACCTTCGCCGACGATGAATTCAGCATGGTCACCGTCACCCATGTGGCGATGGGCGAAGCCGTATTCGGCGTAGCCCCGGGCAAGGCCGAACTCTGGGCGACGCTGCGGACGCGGCGCGACGACCGCATGGCAAACCTGTGTGCCGCCGCCGAATCGCTGGTCACCAGGATCGCCGGCCGGCACCACCTTTCCGCCCGGTACGATTATCACGAAATCTTCGTCGCAAGCGTCAACGCACCCGATGCCGTGGAGCATCTGCGCCAGGCGCTCCGCCAGGAGGGTATCCCGCATGGAGAAGACGGCCTCCCGATGCGCGCTTCGGAAGATTTCGGCGTGTTCGGCCACGGCGCGGCCTCGGCGATGTTCTTCCTCGGCGCGGGCGAGCGGCACCCTGCGTTGCACAACCCCGACTACGACTTTCCAGACGACCTGATTGCGATCGGGTCGAGGATATTCATGCGCACGGCGCGAAATATTCTGGGCTGATTTTCCCTTGGCCCAAGGAACCTCCCGGCTTGCGCCATGCCGCCAAATCGGTGCGAAGCGGCACCACTTGTCGGTCCGCGCCATGTATGTTTACCTGCCTCAGGGGTGTCAGAACGAGGAATCGAGCATTGAAGCTTGGTCTCGCCACCACCGCGTCGGCCCCATCCTTGGCCCCGATCGCATCCGCCCCGGCTGGCGGTTGGCTCAAGGACACCGCTTGTCGCCTTAAGGTCGAAGACGACCACCGCGCACGCCAGGAGCGCCTCGTATCTTGAAGTCCGGGAGCACGTCATGGATTACCGAACAGCCACCTCACCCGATCTTGCCGCGATCTTCCGGGACCTGTCCCTTCGGATTGCCGACCAATATTCAGCCGCCGGACTGAACCTCGAGGATGCGAAGGACGAATTCCTGATGAGCCTGAAGGAGGGCCGGGCCCACACGCTGTTGGAGGACGGCAAGCCCGTCGCCATCATCGCGTGGCGGGAGATCGGGCATGCGGCGCAGACCGCCTTCGCGGCCCACGAAAGCTTCTTCACCCGATCGACGGTCCGCTTTTGCAAGCAGCACATCAGGCGCATCCAGGCCCTGTGCGGAAATCTTCCGATCGATTCCTACAGCTGGTCGAACCGGCCCGAAGTCGCGAAATGGTTCCGCGTCCTGGGCTTTCGCGAGCGGGAACGCGGCAGCGGCTTCACCATCTTCGAACTCGACCCGCAATGATCAATTTGCACGGTGCGAGTTGACCAAGGATGATTCCACCCGATGGCGGCCCTTCAAGTCACACCACCGCCTCGAACGAGGCGGCAGTACCGCTGGGGCAACCACCAAGGCTGACGCACCCGCTGGCTAGAGCATTTTGTAGCCAAGTGGAATCAGTTGGCGTCGCATAAATGCGGCCAAAACAATCAGATAGAGCAACGGCACTGCATCCGTCAGGATGCCCTTTGCCCTAGGGTTGAGCCTCAATCATATCCACCATGTGATGATAGCGGCTATGTAGCAGGTTGCTGCGAAGTTGGTGGCGAGCTTGTCGTATCGAGTGGCGACGCGCCTCCAGTCCTTCAGGCGGCAGAAGGTGCGTTCGATGATGTTTCTGCGCTTGTAGGCTTCAGCATCGAACGGTTGGATATGCTTTCGCGTTGGATTGTTGGGGATCACCGGCTCGGTGCCGCGCGCGATGAGGAAGGTGCGCAGGGCATTGCTGTCATAGGCGGTGTCGGCAGCACATAGACGGCTGGGTGGCAGGGTTGCGATCAGCGGCACGGCAATGGGGGCGTCACCGCGCTGCCCCGGTGTTATCTTGAGCGCGAGAGGACGGCCGCGACTATCGACAACAGCATGGATTTTTGTCGATCTGCCGCCTCGCGAGCGGCCGATTGCTTGGCCATCCGCCCCCCTTTTCCGCCCGCTGCCGATCGATGGGCCTTGGCCGCAGTGCTGTCGATCATGTGGATATCCCGATCGCTCGTCTGCACCAGGGCGTCAAACAGTCGCCGCCATATTCCGCGCGCGGACCAGCGATGGAAGCGGTTGTAGATTGTTGTCGGTGGTCCGTAGCAAGCCGGACAATCCTGCCACCGGCAACCCGAGCGCAACACGTGAATGATGCCACTGATGACCCGGCGGTCATCCGTGCGATGAGCGCCGGGCTGGTTCGTTGGCAGATGCGGCTCGATTACCGCCCAGGCCTCGTCGCTAAGCCAGAAATACCCGCTCATCATCGCCTCCAATATGCATCCGCAC
>JBARWP010000031.1:0-3094 GCA_049646905.1 Pseudaminobacter sp.
GCCGCCGACCCGGTCGGCCATGCTGCGGCGGTGCTGCTGGCGAGTGACGAGCAGGGCGAGGACCGTCTCAGGGAGACATTGCGGGTCTGGCCGCTGGCGTTGCGCCGCCACATCTATACGCGGCTGCGGCGCCTTCGGGACGGCAATGAGGTGCGCCCGGTTTCGGAGCGCCGATTTTTCGACCCGCACAGAAGGCCACAGAGCGCGTTTGCAGGCTCTCGATGACCCGGAACACCAGAATGGCCCAAACGCCGTCTACGGCCTCCTATGGCCGAAATCGCCGATCCGGCTGTCAGCTGACCGTTTTTCGTGAGACTGGCGATCATTTATTTTCAATGAGTTAGCCGATTCAGATTTCGTGAGACCGAGTCGGTTTTGTTGAGACTGAACTGTCACCTGATTCAGATATTGTGAGACTACCTTGATGCACCATCCGCGTGAAGAGCATGCGACGCGATCAGCTCGACGAACAGGAATGGCAGGATGTGCTTCGGCATGCGGACGTTCTGCGGCGGTTGCCGCAGCGACCCACTGCTGGTGAAGTCGCCGACGCCATGGCGGACCTCGCGGTTAGCCGCGCGACCCTGTTTCGCTGGCTGAAGCGGTATCGAACAGAGGAGCGCGCTGCCGCGCTTATTAACCGGAAGTCGGGGCGTCGCCGCGGCATCGACGCCTTTGATCCCGCGCTGAAGACGATCGTCGATCGCAACATCACGACGTTCTACGCGACGCCGGAGAGGCCCTCGCTGACGCGGCTTTGGAAGCGGATCTCGGCCGATTGCCGGGCAGAACGGATGCCGCCGCCATCGATTAGGCGCCTCAAGGCCTATTTGCCCACGCTGGATGTCGAAGTATTGACGCGGCGCCGGGACGGGAAGGCGCGGGCCGAAGCGCAATTCCTGGGCCTTCCGGGAAGCCTCACCACGGAACGGGCGCTGCAGATTGTCCAGATCGACCATACCAAAGTCGATGTGACGGTCGTCGATCCGATCGAACGCCTGCCGATTGGCCGCCCGATCCTGACGATCGCCATCGACGTCTTCACGCGCATGGTGCTCGGCTTCTACCTGTCGCTCGAGGCACCGTCCGTGACCTCGGTGGCGTTGTGTCTGACGCATGCGGTGATCGACAAGACGCGCTGGCTGGCCGAACGCGGGATCACGGTCGAATGGCCGACCAACGGACTGCCCGAATGCATTCACGTCGACAATGGCGCGGAATTTCATGCCCGCGCCTTCAAGCGCGGCTGTGGCGATCACGGCGTCACTATTGCCTACCGACCACCGGGAACGCCGCGCTTTGGCGGGCATATCGAGCGGCTGATCGGCACCATGATGGGCAGCGTCCACCTGCTTCCGGGCACGCATTTCTCCAACGTGGTGGAAAAGGGTGATTATGACCCCGCGGCTCGCGCCGTGATGACGATGCGCGAGCTGGAAACCTATCTCGCGCTCGAAATCGTCGGCTCCTATCACGCCAGCCTGCATCGTGGCCTCGGTCGGCCGCCGCTCGCGGCCTGGTATGACGCCATCCCGACGCGCCAGCAGCGGCATCCGCGCGATGCGCTTGGCTTTCTCCTTGATTTCCTGCCCTTCGAGACGCGGGTGCTGCGGCGGACCGGCATCCATCTGCACAATATCTGCTACTGGGCGGACGGGTTTGCGCCCTGGATCGGCCGCAGCGGCGACAAGGTGGTCGTCAAATACGACCCGCGCAACCTGCACCAGGTGTTTGTGCGTCTGGGCGAGGGCTATATCGCTGCGCCGACGCGCAATCTGGCGCGACCTGCCATCACCTTGTGGGAGCAGAAGGCGGCGCTGCGGGTCCAGCATGCGCGTGGGCGCCGGGAAGTCGACGAGGAACTGATTTTCCAGACGATCGCAGCACAGCGTGCCCTGGTCGACACCGCCGCGCGCGACACCGTCGAGATGCGCAAGGCGCGGGCGCGCCGCGCTCATCTGAAGCCTCAAGCGGCGCTTGCTGCACCAGGAACTGCGCCCTTCGACGATCCGCCGATCACCCTGCCGTATTTTCCTGTCGAGAAATGGGAATGACCGACTACACGCATCTTGATCCCGCCATGCAGGAGCTTGCCGGGCTGCCCGATCAGGCGCGTATCGAGGAGGTCCGCGCGGATCGCTGGATTGATTACCCGCGGGCACGCGAAGCGCTCATCCGGCTCGACGAATTGCTGTTGTTCCCGAAACGGGCGCGTATGCCCAACCTCCTGATCTTCGGCGCCTCCGGCATGGGCAAGACAATGATCATCGAAAAGTTCATGCGGGCACATCCGCCCGTCTTTGATGCGGTAACCGGAATCCGCCACAAGCCGGCCATTGTCGTCCAGATGATTCCCTCGCCCGATGAGGGACGCTTCTATCATCGGCTCCTGGCAGTGATCGGAGCACCGCCGCCAAGCCGCGCCACGCTCGGGCAGCTGGAAACGCAGGCGTTGCGCCTGCTCAAGGAGATCGATCCCCGCATGCTGGTGATCGACGAGGTGCAAAATCTGCTCGCCGGCAGCAACCGCGAACAGCGCCGGATGTTGAACCTGCTGCGGTTCCTCGGCAACGAGCTGCGTATCCCACTGGTGTGTCTGGGATCGCACGAGGCGCGCGACGCCATTCGCGGCGATGCCCATCTCAACAGCCGGTTCGATCCCTATGGCTTGCCGTCGTGGCGCAATGACGCCGAATTCCAGGGTCTGATCGGCAGCCTGTTTCGCGCTTTGCCGTTGCGACTGCCTTCCGAACTCGGAGAGGTTGCCCTGAAGCGGATCGTCGATGCCAGCGGCGGCGTTACATCGGCAATCTTCCGCCTGGTCACCGATCTGGCGGTCGAAGCGATCGGCAACGGCACGGAGCGGATCACGTCCCAGGCCATTCTGAGCCATCGTGTTGCGCAGCCGGCGCCTGAAGCGGCCCTTTGACGGGGGAGGGAAGGGCCATGACGCTGCCGGTCGTACCACCGCCGGTATATGACGAACGCCTGTCATCATGGCTGGCGCGGCTGGCGGACATTTATCTCGTTTCACCTGCCGATCTCTGTACCCATATAGGCTTGAGGGGCGAGCGTGTGCGTCACCTGGATCTCG
>JBARWP010000032.1:0-2069 GCA_049646905.1 Pseudaminobacter sp.
CCGCCCCATTGCCGCCGCCGGCGACTTCATGCAGCGCCCCCAGCGCCAGCCCTCCTCCCGGAAGCCTCCGGTCGATCTCGGGCAGGCCGAACGGCAGGACCTCGCGCGCGCGGCCGCCACCGCCTCCCAGATGCGCTATGCGCTCCTGAAGGTCGTCGATGACAGATTTTGCCGTGCGATCGGCCATGAAAATCCGGGTCTCCTGAGGGCTTTGCAACGCGCCAAGGCGCTGCTATGTTCATTGTTTGTTCCGTTTCCGATAACGAGTCAATCGGGTGTGAGTGAGAGTCTTTCGGACGCGGGTGGGGACATAGCGGCAAGCAACGACGCAGTATTGGCGGATTCTCGTTGCGAGTCAGGTGCATAGGAGCGGGGCGACATGGATGCGGCGCATCTGGAAAAATTGAATGAGGGCCAACGTGCCGCAGTGGTCCACGGCATCGGCCTGCCCGACGGCAAGGTCGGTGGACCGCTGCTGATCATCGCCGGCGCCGGCTCCGGCAAGACAAACACGCTGGCGCATCGGGTGGCCCAACTCGTGATTTCCGGCGCCGATCCGCGCCGCATTCTCCTGATGACGTTCTCCCGTCGCGCCGCCGCTGAAATGGGCAAGCGCGTCGAGCGCATCTGCGCCAAGGTGCTTGGCGACAAGGCCGGTATCCTGACCGATACCCTGGCCTGGTCCGGCACTTTCCACGGCCTCGGCGCGCGGATCCTGCGCGAATACGCCATGGAGCTCGGCCTCGATCCCCAGTTCACCATCCATGATCGCGAGGATTCCGCCGACCTGATGAACCTCGTCCGCCACGATCTCGGCTTCTCGAAGATGGAAAGCCGGTTTCCGGCCAAGGGGACGTGCCTGTCCATCTATTCGCGCGCCGTCAACGCCGAGGCTCCGCTCGAGGACGTGCTTCGGGTGAATTATCCCTGGGTGTCCGGCTGGCAGAAGGAACTGCGCGAACTCTTCGCCGGCTATGTCGAAGCCAAGCAGATCCAGGGCGTTCTCGACTATGACGACCTGCTGCTCTACTGGGCGCAGGCCATGAGCGATGCCGCGCTTGCCGACGAGATCGGCGGCAAGTGGGATCACGTCCTTGTCGACGAATATCAGGATACCAATCACCTGCAGGCGACGATCCTGACGGGGCTGAAGCCGGCCGGCCGCGGCCTGACCGTCGTCGGCGACGACGCGCAGGCGATCTACTCCTTCCGCGCTGCCACCGTCCGCAACATCCTCGACTTTCCGAAGGAGTTCTCCCCGGCCGCCGAGATCATCACGCTCGACCGCAACTATCGCTCGACGCAATCGATCCTCGCAGCGGCCAACGGCGTGATCGGTCTCGCCAAGGAGCGCTTCACCAAGAACCTCTGGACGGACCGGGCGTCGAACGAGCGCCCACGCCTCGTCACCGTACGCGACGAGAACGACCAAGCGAAGTTCGTCGCCGACGAGGTGCTGGAAAACCGGGAAGCCGGCATGCGGCTGAAGGATCAGGCGGTGCTGTTTCGCGCGAGCCATCATAGCGGGCCGCTGGAAGTGGAGCTGACGCGCCGCAACATTCCCTTCGTCAAATTTGGCGGGCTCAAATTTCTCGACAGCGCCCATGTCAAGGACATGCTGGCGGCCTTGCGGTTCGCGCAGAATATGCGCGACCGGGTGGCGGGATTCCGGGTGCTGCAACTTCTTCCTGGCGTCGGACCGGCAACAGCGCAATCCGCGCTCGATGCGGTGGCGGACAGCGCCGATCCGATCGAAACGCTCGACCGACTCCCCTGCCCCGCCCGCGCCCATGTCGACTGGCCGGGTTTCGTCGAATTGCTGGCCGGCCTACGGATCGGATCATCGGGATGGCCGGCCGAGATCGGACAGGTCCGCGCCTGGTACGAGCCGCAACTCGAACGCATCCACGAGGATTTCGAAATGCGGCGGGCCGACCTGCTGCAGTTGGAGGATATCGCTGCCGGCTATCCAACCCGCGAACGCTTCCTCACCGAATTGACCCTCGATCCTCCGGACGCCACATCCGGGCAAGCCGGAGTTCCGCTGCTGGATGAGGACTATCTGATCC
>JBARWP010000033.1:0-1836 GCA_049646905.1 Pseudaminobacter sp.
CTTTCATCGTTCCTGCAATTTCTGTTTTCCGGGCTGACTTCCGGCGCAGTCTACGCGTTGGCCGCGTTGGGCTTCACGATCATCTACAATTCGAGCCAGGTTATCAATTTTGCCCAGGGCGAATTCATCATGATCGGCGGCCTCGCCGCCGCGACGTTGACGGCCGCGGGCATGCCGCTTCCCGTCTCGATCGCGCTCGCGGTCCTTATCGCCGTCGCGGTCGGCATACTCCTGGAAAAGTTCGCCATCGAGCCGGCGCGCAATTCCTCGATCGTGTCCATCATCATCATCACCATCGGCGCAGCGATTTTCATCCGCGGCCTGGCCCAGATCATCTGGGGCAAGAATTTCCATACGCTTCCGCCGTTCTCGAGCGACCAGCAGATCCAGATCCTGGGCGCCACGCTGATGCCGCAAAGTCTGTGGGTTCTCGGCATCGCCGCCGTCGCCATCGTCTTTCTCTGGTGGTTCTTCAACCGGACCCTTTTCGGCAAGGGGATGCTCGCCGCCTCGCACAACCGGCTCGCGGCCCAGCTCGTCGGCATCGAAGTCAAGGCCGTCCTCGTCGTCAGCTTCGCGCTCGCCGCCTTTCTCGGTGCGATCGGCGGGATCGTCATCACGCCCATAACCTTCGTCGACTACGAGACCGGCGTGATGCTGGGGTTGAAAGGTTTCACCGCCGCAGTGCTAGGCGGCCTGGGCAGCAGCTTCGGCGCCATCGCCGGAGGGCTGGTCGTCGGGATCGCCGAGGCCATGGCGGCCGGCTACATCTCTTCCGCATACAAGGATGCCATCGCGTTCCTGATCATTCTCCTCGTCCTCTTTTTCCTGCCGAACGGCATGTTCGGCGGCCGCAGCAGCGAGCGGGTATAGGTCATGGAGAACATCTGGTTCCGCTATGGCGGCCTGGTGGCCATGGGTGTGTTCGTCGCCGTCCTGCCTGCCGTCCTCGCCAACAACTACCACTACGACGTGGCGGCGAACGCCATGCTCAACGCGACCGTATGCGTCGGCCTCAACCTACTGATCGGCTATACCGGCCAGATCAGCCTCGGCCATGCCGGCTTCTTCGCGCTGGGCGCCAACGGTTCGGCGATACTGACGAGCCGGTACGGGCTGCCGGCTCTTCCGGCGCTCGTCGCCTCCGCCATTGGGGTCGGCTTTCTCGCCTATCTGGTCGGCCGCCCCATCCTGAAGCTGAAGGGCCATTACCTGGCCATGGCAACGCTCGGTTTCGGGGTCATCATCTACATCGTGCTCAAGACCGAGGCGTGGCTGACCGGCGGGCCCGACGGCCTGTCGGTGCCGGGTTTCCGCATCCTCGACTATCGGATCCGCGGCGATCGCATGTGGTACTGGGTTGCCGGGCCCCTTCTCCTCGTCAGCGTCTGGCTCGCCCTCAACCTGGTGTCCAGCCCAATAGGGCGGGCCTTGCGGGCGGTCCATACCTCCGAGGTCGGCGCTGAGGTCGTCGGCGTCCGCACCGCGCATTACAAGGTGCTGGTATTTGTGGTTTCGGCGGTTTTCGCCTCGATCGTCGGCTCGGTCTTCGCGCATAAATCCGGCTTCATCACGCCCGAGATCAGCGGGTTCATGTTCTCCGTCATATTCGTCGCGATGGTGGTCGTCGGCGGCATGGCCTCGATCTACGGGTCCGTGATCGGTGCCGTCCTGCTGACCCTCCTGCCCCAGTTGCTGGTGTCCTTCGATCACTTCGAGCAGGTGATGCTCGGCGCGATCATGATGGCGACGATGATTTTCCTTCCCAAGGGAGTCGTCCCTAGCCTCGGGATCCTAGTCAACAAGATGAGGCGGCGTCAGTGAGCATTCTAAAGG
>JBARWP010000034.1:0-3901 GCA_049646905.1 Pseudaminobacter sp.
CACCGTGCCGGTGCGCGAGGTGCGCCTGTCCGCCGGCGCCGGCTTCGTCGTCGCCATCTGCGGCGAGATCATGACAATGCCCGGACTGCCCTCAAAGCCCTCCTCCGAGAAGATCATCATCAACGAAAACGGCGAAATCGACGGGCTCAGCTAAGGCATGATCCCGGAAAGTTACAGGCTTTCCGGTAAGACCATGCTCCACAAAAAAAGCCCAGAGCGAGAAGGCGACCGAAGAAGAAGTCCTCCTCTCGCTCTGAGCCCCGCCTTCCTCCAGGCCACCACCTTGACGCCGCGCCAAAAGCGCGGCGATCATTTTTGCCGTCAAGCGGTACCGCCTGACGGCAATATGGTCAATGCGGGGCGTTCTTGATCAGATCCCGGGCGATATAATGCGCCGCACGCTGCCAGGCCTCGTCATTGTCGCCACGGAACGTGAACAGCCGATTGAAGGCCAGTTTCCCGCTTGCCACGTCGTAGACCTCGAGCCGCGACCACAGGACCAGCGTGCTCATCTTCTCCACTGCGCCGACGGCAAGAAAGCGGGCGCCCGCCTCCCCGGCCAGTTCCAGCAGCTCATCCAGCTTCATCGCCTGCCCGGTACAGCCCTGCGGCGGACACTTCATCTCCACCAGCGCGAAGCGGCCGCTGCCGGCGAGTTCCTCCTGCAGGATGCCGTCAAAGCGCTGGAGGCGCACAGCGTGCTCGGCGCTCTGGTCACGCTGCTCGCCGGAGGAATCGACCAGGAAGAAACCGGACAGCGCAAGCGCAAGGGGTTCGGCACGCGCGGTTGCCGGCGACGCCAGGCACAGGATCAATGCGCCCAGGAACGCCACCGGCAGGAAAGCCGCGCGCTTCCCGGTGACGTTATCCGATCCGCATCCGCCCTGGGTTTGCGATGTGACATGGCAGCCCATCCCGGCCTCCGCTCAGGCACGGCGGATACCGCCTGCCCCACTGCAACAGAGATCCGTTGCAGCAAGGAAGCATAGAACAAGCAGCAGCGGCGGCAACCGGTGCCGCCTTGCCAATTGGAAGGAGATAAATCCTTAAAGGGTGGCCGGGCTTTCGACCTCGATGCCGTATTCGGCCGCCGCGTCGACCAGCGTATCCCACAGGCTGTCGGCGAAGCTGGAGAAGACCAGCAGCTTGAAGACCGGCGATCCATCCGCCGCATCCGCCTCCCGCCAGAGATTGGCTGCGGTGTGGTCGATCGCGGTCGCCGCCGCCGCGCCGACAGGAAAGACCGCGTCATGAAGATCGACGGACGAAACCTTGGCGAGCATGTCGCGGGCACGCGCACCGGAGATGCGCAGCAGGCAACGGCCGTCGGACTGGTCGGACAGCGAGGCAATGCCGGCAAAGCGCTCACGCAACGCATCCAGCGGCCGCAACTCATTGCCGCGCACCGTCAGCGCCGACAACTGGTCGGGGCCTGACCACAGCAGCACGCCCGCCTTGCCGGTGACGGCTTGCGGACGGGTCGGGGCCTCGGCCCCGAAATGCGCCTTGGCGGCTTTCGCCACGGCCGCCCATTGGCCACGCCGGGCAAAGATCTGCACCAGATTGAAATTCCTGATCTCCGCCATCCGGATCCCGGCAGCGCCGGCGCTCTCGCCAAGACGGCCAGGAGTGAAGGAATGCTGGAGCGGCGAAACGGCATTCCAGACAAAATCAGCCACGCTGGCGTCCTCCCTCGGGATCGTAGAAGACAGGATTGCAGATCTCGACCTCGTAGTCTTCACCCCGCAGCGGATCGTACGCGCGCACGATCTCACCGAAGCGCTCGCGCCCGCGCTCGACCAGGCCGAGGCCGAGCCATTGGCCGAGTATCGGCGAATGACAGACCGAGGTGACGTAGCCCTGGTCCGTATCGGGGCCGGCGACGGCGCCCTTGGGGATGATATGCGCGCCGGAGCGCAGCCGCCGGGACTTGTCGACCGGCTTGATGCCGACCACGACCTGACGGTCGGGCGCCACCAACCCCTCGCGGGAAGCCATGACCCTGCCGACGAAATCCTTCTTCTTCGACATCATCTTGCCGAGGCCGAGATCATCGGCAGTCGTGGTGCCGTTGAGTTCGGGACCGGCGACATGGCCCTTTTCGATGCGCATCACGCCCAGCGCTTCGGTGCCGTAGGCAATGACGCCAAACGGCTCGCCGGCAATCATCAGATTGCGCGCCAGCGCATCGCCATAACGAGCGGGCACCGAGATCTCGAAGGCCATCTCGCCCGAAAACGAGATACGGAACAGGCGCGCATACATGCCGCCGCGAAGCGCCACCTCGCGCACGCCCATGAAGGGGAAACCCTCATTGGACAGGTCTTCGGCCGGGTCGACCAGATTGCGCAAGAGATCGCGCGACTTCGGCCCGGCGACGGAGAACGTCGCCCACTGGTCGGTGCAGGAGGTGAGTTGCACGTCGAGTTCCGGCCACAGCACCTGCCGGCAATATTCCAGATATTGCATGACCGGCCCGGCCTTGGCCGTGGTGGTGGTCATGAAATAATGGTCTTCGGCCAGCCGCGAGGTGGTGCCGTCGTCCATGACGATACCATCGTCGCGCAGCATCAGCCCGTAGCGCGCCTTGCCGACGGCAAGCGAGGAAAAGGCGTTGATATAGACGCGGTCGAGGAAGGTACCGGCATCCGGCCCCATCACATCGATCTTGCCCAAGGTAGAGACGTCGCAGAAGCCGACGCCGTTGCGCACGGTAACGACTTCGCGGTTGACGGAGGTAAGCCAGTCGTCCTCGCCGGGCCGTGGATACCACTGCGCGCGCTTCCACAGGCCGGTATCGACAAAAGTGGCACCGCGTTCGATCGCCCAATGATGCGACGGCGCCAAGCGGGTGGAATGGAAATTCTCGTCGCGATGATGGCCTGCCAGGGCGCCGATGGCAACCGGCACCTGCGGCGGGCGATAGATGGTGGTCCCGGTCTGCGGGATCGACCGTCCGCTCGCCTCGGACATGATGGCAAGGCCGGTGACGTTGGAGTTCTTGCCCTGGTCGGTCGCCATGCCGAGCGTGGTGTAGCGCTTCAGATGCTCGACCGATTCGAAGCCTTCGCGCTGCGCCAGCGCGACATCGGACGCGGTGACGTCGTGCTGGAAATCGACGAAGGCCTTGTGCTTGCCCTCGACATGCCAGAGGGCGGCAATCGACAAGGCATCCTCGCGATCGGATGCGCTCGCCGCGTTGCCCGCATTTTTCGAGCCGCCGCATGCGGCCGCGGCAGCTGCGCCGGCCGCATGGCCTTCGCGCAGGCAGGCATCGAGCGAGAACGCGCCATTGGCAGCACCTGCCATCACCATGCCGGCGGGAATGTCGTCACCCGGCACGAAGGCGGCAATATCCTCGCGCCATTTCGGCCGGCCGCGATGATGCGAGGACAGGCCGACAGCCGGATTCCAGCCGCCCGACATCGCCAGGCAGTCGGCCGAGATCGTCTCGCGCTTGCCGCTCGGCAATTGCACCTCGATGCCGCTGATGCCCTTGGCGCCGCCATGGACGTCGTGGATGGCGCCGTTGAGAACCGGGAAGCCCGCCGTTTGCGCCAGCGTCCGCTGCGCCTGGGTCAATTCCTTGCGCACATCGACCACGGCGGCAATGCCGATGCCGGCACGGTGTGCCGCCTCGACGGTCTTCCAGCCGTCGTCGTTGTTGGCGAACAGTGCCAGGCGGCGGCCGGGCACGACCGCGAAGCGGTCGATATAGGTGCGCACCGCCGAGGCCATCATCACGCCGGGGCGGTCATTACCGGAAAAGACGATCGGACGCTCGACCGCGCCTGCCGCCACCACGCAGCGCCTGGCGGCAATGCGCCAGAGCCGCTGGCGGACCTGATGCCGGGGCGGCACCGGAACATGGTCGTTGACGCGCTCGAGCGCGCCATAGGTG
>JBARWP010000035.1:0-2828 GCA_049646905.1 Pseudaminobacter sp.
ATCCTCCAGCCGGGCGCGGTTCTTCACCTGACGATCCCCGGTGGGGTCATTGTCGGCGGCAGAAGCCGCCGTAGCAACCAGCATTGCTGCCGCAGCCATTGCCAGAAAAACCAGTCGCATCATCATACGATCCAAATCTGCAGCCCGAAGTGGGATCACGACCTCCGACATCAGGCATGGGACACTTTCTTTAGATAGTACGCTTTCGGCCCCGCGCCATAAACGAGCTTTCGAAGCCTTGCACGCCGCACTCGGACGCAGTGCATGCATGCACCGTCACCAACATTCACGCCCCTCGCACGCCACCTCGCGGAAGTTCCTATTGTTTCAACAAGTTGTATGGGAAAGCAGATTCAACGCAGGAGGGAGAATCGATTTCGAAGGTCGATATCGGCTTCAAGGACCGGCCTACCTCCCCCTTATAGGGAGGTCCCGGCGAAGCGGCGGGTGGGGGTATGCGAACATCGTGTCCCCCAACCCTGCCCCTTCAGGCCACCCCCAAGGGGGAGGTAAAAGCGCGAACACCATCACGGCTCCTCGCTGCCGATCTCCTGCTTGCGGCAGGCGACATAGGCATCCAGTTCCTCGCGGATGGCCGGGTCCATCGCCGGCTCGACATATTCCTCCAGAGCCTTCTTCCACAGAAGCGTGGCACGAGCGGTCGCATCCAGCGCGCCGGCCTCGGTCCATGCCTCGAAATTCTGCCAGTTGGAGACCATCGGCTGGTAGAAAGCGGTGGAGTAGCGTTCCAGCGTATGCGGTTCACCGAAGAAATGGCCGCCGGTCGGCACGCGCCCCAGTGCATCGAGCGCCAGTTCCCCCTCATTGACCTCGATGGGGCGCAGGAACTCCATCATGTGCTGGATCATCTCGACATCGAGGATGAGCTTTTCATAGGAGGCGGTCAGCCCGCCTTCCTGCCAGCCGGCGGCATGATAGATGAGATTGCCGTGGCCGAGGATCGCACCCCACAGCGCCATCATCGTTTCATAGGTGCCCTGCGCATCGGCGGCATTCGAGGCGCTGCCGGGCGTGGTGCGGTAGGGCAGATTATAGCGGCGCGCGAGCTGGCCCGAGGCGACATTGGCCTTGGTGTTTTCCGGCGTGCCGAAGGCGGGCGCACCCGAGCGCATATCCACATTCGAGGTGAAGGCGCCGTACAAGACCGGGGCGCCGGGGCGCACAAGCTGGGTGAGCACGATGCCGAACAGCGCCTCCGCATTCTGCTGCGCCAGCGCGCCGGCAAGCGTCACCGGGCTCATCGCGCCCATCAGCGTGAACGGTGTGACGGCGACCGACTGACCATATTCGGCCATGGTCATCAGCCCCTCCGCCATCGCCTCGTCGAAGCGGCGCGGCGAGTTGACCGAGATGATGGTGGTGACGGCGGGATCGTCGCGCATCTCCTCCAGGCTGAGGCCACGGCTGATCGCCATCATCGCAATGCCATCCAGCGCCCTGCCTCTTCCGATCGCCGACAAATGGAAGCTCTTGTCGGTGAGCGTGAGATTGGCGAGATAAGTGTCGAGATGGCGCGAATTCGCCGGCATCTCGATCGGCGCGCAGACCTGGTTGCCGATCATGTGGATGCAGTGGAAGTGCTGCGCCAGCCGCACCAGATCGCAGTAATCACGATAGTTGCCGGCACGCCGCCCGCGCTCCATGTCGTGTACATTGGGCGGCCCTGCAACCAGCGTGAAATTGATCGTATCGCCGCCCAGATGAACGGCCCGCTCCGGATTGCGCGGCGTCAACCTGTAGCTGGAACGGGTAGACTTCAGCGCCTCGGCGACGTGGCCGCGATCGAGCCACACCGTCTGGCTGGCATGGTCGACCTTGGCGCCGGCCTTCTCGAACAGGGAAAGCCCACGCGCATTCATCAGTTCGATGCCGAAATTCTCCAGGATGTGCATGGAGGCATCATCGATCGCCTCGATCTGGTCGTCCGACAGCAGCGCCATCGGCGGATAGGGATTGCGCACGCGCCGCAACGGCAGTTGCGGAATGGCGGCGTGCCCCTTGCCGGCCGCCCTGTCGGCACCACGGCGACGTCTCTGTTCAGTCATGGTCCTGCCATCCGTTCATGAAGCTTCGGTCAGCGCCTCGACCAGCGGTGCAAGCGATGGGGCGCGGTCGAGCGACATCACCTGGTCCTCGATCTGCCGAGCTCTTGCCGCCATGCCAGCACTTTCCATCAGCGCATGGAATTTCGCACTGATCTCGGCATCGCTCAGCGGGTTTTCGGCGCTGCCGCGCGCGACTGCGGGCGCCGAGCGAATGGTCCGCCCGCCGGCAAGCTGGATTTCCACCTCAGCCCAGCGCTCGGCTGGAAACAAGGCGGAATAACGCTGGTCGTCGATCAGCGTGGTTGCCTGTGCGATGCGCATGATGTCGGGGTCACGCAGCGCCGGCCCGTCGATCTCGTCGGGGCCGACCCGGCCGCGCACCAAAAGGGCGGCAACGGGGAAAGGCAGGCTGTATTGCGCGGCATCGGTGGTGGCTGGCGTGGCCGTCGCCAAGCGGCTTGCCTCGAAGAAAGTGCGCACGGCAACAGCCTCGACCTCGCCATGGACAAAGCCGTGGTCGCGGCGCAATTGCGCGGCCGCTTCCATGGCCGGCTGCGCCCAGCGGCAGACCGGATAGGCCTTGAAATATTGCTCCTCAATGCGCCAGACTTGGCCAAGATCGGCCCAAAGATGGGCGACGGCATCGCCCTCGACCGTGACGGCCGGCGCGCCGGTAAAGCCCTCGCGCGCCAGCATCACGGCCATGACGCCGACCATGGCGCCCCAGCCCGAACCGTCCTTGATCATGGTCGGGTGGTCGAT
>JBARWP010000036.1:0-3475 GCA_049646905.1 Pseudaminobacter sp.
GATCGAAAACGTCTGACGTGACCAGATATTCGCCCACGGTGAAGGGTCCTCCGCCGCGGGAGAATATGCGCTTCATGTAGCGGTACTCTTCAAATGGCTCGCCATCTTCGGGGGCGATACGCAGTTCGCCCTTGGCCGGACGCGAGGCGATAACGCGGAAGCTGAGTTCGCCGCCGCGCTGCGATGGCGCGCGGGTGAGCTGATGCGGTGTGGCCACGGCCATCTCCGGCTTCGCTTTCACGAAGGTCCCGCGTCCCCGCTCGGCGCTGATCAGGCCTTCCTTTTCGAGGCCCGCGAGCGCGTGGCGAACGGTCATCGGCGACACGCCATAGGTGGCCACCAGATGCTTCAGTGTCGGCAGCTTGTCGCCGATCATCCAGAATTCATCGGCGATCTGCCGGCGAATGACTCCCGAGAGCTGGACATAGTAGGGTGTCCCGTCATCCCTGAATATCTGCATTGGCTCGGCGGCATTCGGCAAGGGCGGCGTCCTTTCGATTCCCCATCTGCATCTGTTATCGCAATCGGGTGTAGCCCAACAAATCCGGAAATCTGCCCGGCGACAAAAACCAATTGAAGTCTAGCACTATAGTGATAAAGTGCTAGCACTAGATCACAATCGATCCAAATCGATTGCTGGAGGAGCGAGTGACTAGGGCCGGCGCCGTTGTGGCGCCGCAAGCTCAGGCTGGGAGGGCCGGAGATGAGGAAATTGATCACTGCATCGGCAGCTTTGACGGCGTTGGCGCTCGGGCTCGCCGGAGGGCCTGCATGGGCGCAGGGGAGCGGAACCTTCAGATATGCGGAGCAGGTGAAGCTCATCACCATGGATCCGCAACAGCAGAGCGGCAGCGGCGTCCCGTTCCTTCGGCCGGTTTATGAGTCGCTTTTTGAAAAGGCGCCGGACGGCAAGCCTGTGCCGCTGCTGGCGACCGGCTACAAGGTCGATGGGCTCGACGTGACGATCACGTTGCGCGAGGGTGTCACTTTCAGCAACGGAGAGGTCCTTGACGCGGCGGTCGCGGCGGCCAACATCAATCGCGGCGTAAAGCTCGGCATCATCGAAGGGCTCAAGACCGTTGATGCCGCCGAGGCGGTTGACGAATACACTGTCCGGATCAAGCTCAAGGAGCCGGACCCGGCGATCATCGACAGCCTGTGCTACACGGGCGGGATGATGCTTGCGCCGGCGGCGATGGCTGATGACGCGGTCGACCGCAATCCCGTAGGTACAGGCCCCTATGTCTACGACAAGGCGGCATCTCGCGAAGGTGAGGTGCGCGTCTATACGCCGAATCCAACCTACTGGGACAAAGACAAAATCGGCCTTGAACGTTACGAGGTGTGGGAGATACCGGATGACACCGCGCGCCTGAACGCACTCCAGACCGGCCAGATCGACGCGGGCAACTGGCTGGCAAATCCGCAATCGGCGATCATCGACCGAACGCCCGGCCTGAAGCTCATCCGCAACAGCGGGGGCCTGAATTACCACGTCGTCATCTCCGATCGCGAGGGTACGATGGTGCCGGCCTTTGCCGACCCGCACGTGCGGCGCGCAATGGCCTACGCGATCGATCGTGCCGCCTTCGGCAAGGCGGTACAGTTCGGCCTCGCGGAGAACTCATATCAGCCATACGCCAAGGGCGACTGGGCCTATGATCCGGCAGTGGAAGGGGCTTACGAATATAATCTCGGCAAGGCTCGCGAACTGATGGCCCAGTCCGCTTTTCCAGGCGGCTTCACCTTCGACATGCCGAGTATTCCAATCTACCAGTCGCGTCTGGAGGCGCTGGCCGGCTTTTTCAAGGAAATAGGCATCACGATGAATATCGTGCCGGTGGAGCCCGGCACGCTCGCCCGCCGCAGCCGCACCAAGGACTTTCCCGCAACGAACCTTGTGTGGAACACGATCACGGATCCGAAATTTGTAGCGTTGCGCTATATTTACGAAGACGCTGCCTACAATCCTTTCAAGGCCAAGCCCAGCAAGGAACTGCTGTCGCTGGCGCAGCAAGGGCTGGAATCCGTCGAGGTCGATGTTCGGGCGCCAGTCTATCAGAAGATGGCGGCGCAACTCGCGGACGAGGCGTTCCTGATCTTCGTGACCAACACGCCGGTCCTGATCGGCGTCAGCGAGAAGACGGCGAACAATCCGACCGTCGTGTATCGCTACGGGGAGGATTCGATTAACCTTCGGGGGTTGAAGGCCGACGATTGATATCGCGATCCCATGCTGAGGCTCATAGTCCAGAGGCTCCTGGCGCTGTTGCCGCTGCTGTTCATCGTCTCGGTGCTGACTTTCTCGTTCACGTCCCTGCTGCCGAGCGATCCCGTTGACCTCATACTTGGCGATACGGGAACGCAGCAGCAGCACGAGATGCTGCGCGAAAGGCTTGGCCTGAACGAACCTGTCCATGTGCGATACGTGCAATGGCTGGGCAAGGCGATGCACGGGGATCTCGGCAATTCCTTCTTCAACAGCGTCAGCGTTACGGCGGCGGTCATGCAGAGGCTTCCGGTTACGCTTTCTCTGACGGCGATGTCGGCTCTCATAGCCATCGTCCTTGGTGCCGCAGCAGGTGTCGCCGCGGCGCTGAAACCGCAATCGTTGATCGATCGGCTTGCCACGCTCGGCGCAACCTTCGGGCAGGCGGTGCCCAATTTCTGGTTCGGTCTCATTCTTGTCGTCATTTTTGCGGTGAATCTTCGCTGGTTTCCCGCGACCGGCTTTACGCCGATCTCGCAATCGCCGTGGGAGTGGCTGCGCAGCATTATCCTGCCTTCGATCGCACTCGGCACGTCTTCGAGCGCGGCGATCGCTCGCCAGGTGCGCTCGGCGATGGTCGGGGTGCTCCAGCAGGATTACATCCGCGCCGCCCGGGCGCAGGGCCTGTCGTCGGGGCGCATCATCTTCAAGCACGCGCTTACGAATGCGATGGTGCCTGTCGTCGCGGTCCTCTCGTTCCAGATCACCGTATTACTCGGCGGTGCGCTGATCGTCGAGCAGGTGTTCGCCATCAACGGACTGGGCACGCTGGCCATCGCCGCCGTACGCCAGCAGGACATTCCGATGTTGCAGGGTCTTGTGCTGGTGATGGTGGGACTCGTCGTTCTGGTGCAGTTGATCACCGACGTGGTCTACGGCCTGCTCAATCCGAAAGCCCGTCCATCATGATCTCGCGCCCGGCCAACGTCGCATCGCGCCGCGCCCGCCGGCGCCTCGGCGGGTCGCAGATCGTCGTCGGCATTGCCGGAGCCGTGCTGACGACGCTCGTATTCTTCGCCATCTCCGCCGATTGGGTCGCACCTTACGACCCGCTCAAGCAGAACCTGATCGAAGCGCTGCAAGGGCCATCCGCCGCTCACTGGCTCGGCACCGACGATCTTGGCCGCGACGTTCTCAGCCGGTTGCTCTATGGCTGCCGCATCGCGATCGTCGCAGCCGCCGAGGCGACCACGCTTGCCGTTGTGC
>JBARWP010000037.1:0-2603 GCA_049646905.1 Pseudaminobacter sp.
GCCATCGATTTCGACAGTTGGGTTATCGAAGAAATGCGCTCGCGCCCCTGTCGGCTCACCGATAAGTGCCCGCCAAGGCTGCCACATCGACAGCGGCACCGGCATCCGCTCGCGGTAGAGAATCCGAGATCCCTTGCCGGAAATTTCCACCATGACATTGTCGTAGCCCACGGCATCGACGATGATCGCACCGGCGATGACTGTCAGGTCGCCACCATCGAGTGCCCTGCTCCAGAGGCGAGCTGCTGTCGGGGTCCAGATGCCTGCCGAACTCTCCGGCAACACGACAAACCGCGCACCATTATCGGCCGCTTCCATGACAAGACCGATGGTTTCGACCTGCTGCGCATAATCGGCATATTGTCCATTCTCACCACGAAACCGGGTATCGACACCGACCCAGCCTTCAGGCAAATTGAAAGGAGCGTCGGCCACGGTTGACCATAGATATAGTCCTCCCAGGACAAGTGTCGTGATCGGCCAGATTCTGGTTGTCATCGCCAGAAGGCCGATCGCGGCAGCCACCAGACCTGGCCATCCCCATCCGGAGAACACCATACCGGCGCCCGTAATGGGATGCGCCCATCCGACGATACCGAAAGGCGGTACGCTCATCAGCACCGCTGCGATGCCATAGCGCAGTGCGCGGCCCCATCCCGGCCGCTCGGTCCAGAGGACGGTGTGAACGAGCACAAAGCCGGCCGACGCTGCAACCCAGAGCGCAAGCCCCGCGCCGATGCCGCCGCCGTAAAAATTCAT
This sequence comes from Pseudaminobacter sp., assembly GCA_049646905.1. Lineage (GTDB taxonomy): Bacteria > Pseudomonadota > Alphaproteobacteria > Rhizobiales > Rhizobiaceae > Pseudaminobacter. The sequence goes on from JBARWP010000037.1 coordinate 760, forward strand.
GACCCCCTGCGGCAGACCGTGTGAGGCGGCGAGGAAGTATCCTGCCGCGACCATCGCCGCGCTTGCCCGCGTCGGCGCCATCGCCCAGAGGGCCGGGAACAGCATCGCCACGGCAAGAAGGAAGGGATTGCCGCTCCAGCCGATCATGCCGATGGCGATGGCGGCGATGGTGAGAATTGCCGATTTTTTCATCTCAGGGCGCGACCGTAAGGACAGGATGGGCGAGACCGAGAACGCCGGAAGCGGGGATCGGCCCGAAGTATCTCGAGTCATAGGAACCTGCAAAGCGGGAATGAAGAAAGAGGTGGCCGGCTGGCACACGGCCGCCGGGATGGGTTGGAAGCGCTCTGCCCTCTGCATCGACAGTGCGAACATCAGACTGCAGTAGCTCCTGCCCGTCGATCATGACGACGACATTGATCTCGATATGCTGGCCAGGCAACGCCACCACCGTCTTGATGAGCGGGCTTAACCAGCCCGGGCAAAGGCCGCGTCGGACGTAACCACGCTCGAGACCAAGCACGAACACGGCCGTTTCAGGCGGGCAGATGAAGACCAGATCCCCGGTGGCTATCGGGCGGTCCAAAGAGACAATCCGCCAAAGCCCGAGCGGATAGCTCGGTGTCAGATTGAGACGAAGCCCAGCGCCATAGGAGGCAGCGAGCATCACGATCGGCAGAACGATGATCGACACAACGATGATGACGCGTCGCCAGTTTATTGTCATTTCAGCACCTGCGACTGCCGCTGCGTCTGACGAAGTGTTTCGGCCTCCTTGAGCGCCTGGGTCGTGCGCTCATGGGCCGCGAGCTGCTGGCCAGCACGCATCATTGGCCAGGCTGAGGCGAGCTTCTGCCGTTCGCCCGGCGACATGCCAAAAGCCTGCCTCTCAAAAGCTGGTCCTGTCGCCTCGCTCGCTGCGTTGGAGAGCAGACTGCGTTCGCCAAAACGTTCGGACACCGCCTTGTTCAACACGTCAATCTCTGCCTTGGCCATTTTGTCGGCCAGCGCAAAGCCTAGAGCCGCCGGCAGATCGTTACGATCGATCGCGTCGCGCACCCGCTCGAGCACCTGTTGTGCATTGTCGGAGAGCGCTGGGATGTCGACGGAAACCTTCAAACGACGGGCGCGCTCTTCGGTGTCGTGCTTGCGTTCGGCTTCGGCACGCTGGCGTAGGTAATTCTCGAGGTTGCGGGCGAGTGCCGGCGCATTGAGCCGAGCAGTCTCACGATCCTGCTTGTCGGTTCGGCTGGCAAGAAGCCCGGTCTTCCCCTTGAGGGCACCGAAGCCTTCCGGGTCGCTGACAACTTTCTCGACTATGGCTTTGGCCAGAGCTGGATCCTTGAGGATGGCGTCGACATTGATAGCGCTGAACGCTGCTTCCGGCTGCGCGTAGACCAAGCGAAAGCGTGTCGAGACTTCCTCCCACTGCGCCTTCAGAGCCGGGTCGGCTGCAAGCTTGTCCTCAGCGGCCTGTTCGACTGATTTCGGGAAGATGGTGATGCCGGCAACCATGGGTTCGATCTCCCTGATCTGACTGGAAGGAACATGCTGCTGCGCGCTGGTAACAAGCCTCAGCCGGCCGGCCAGAGCGACCAGACGAGAACCGAGATCGGCAAGGCGCTGCTTTTGCCGCACGGTCCAGTCGAGCCGGTCGCGGACGATGGTGCGCGCAACATTCATGAGGTTGAGCCCGCGGTTCTCGGCAAAACGCAGCGCGGCGCGATAGGCGGATGCGCCCTCATAATCGAGCGTGGTTTCCTTCGACCCGTCACGCGACAGGCGTTCGACAAGCTGTTCCAGGACGAGTGCCCGGACATCGACCACGTTCCAGGCATGGCGCT
>JBARWP010000038.1:0-2146 GCA_049646905.1 Pseudaminobacter sp.
CACCCACACCGATGTCCTCGGCCATGGTGATCTGCACGTGGTCGACGTAGTTGCGGTTCCAGATCGGTTCGTACAGCTCGTTGGCGAAGCGCAGAGCCAGGATGTTCTGGACCGTCTCCTTGCCGAGGTAGTGATCGATGCGGAAGATCGAGTCGGCCGGGAAGGCGACCTCGAGAGCGGCATTGAGTGCCCGCGCGGATTCGAGGTCGTGCCCGAACGGCTTCTCGATCACGACGCGACGCCAGCGCTCGTCATCGTCGCTGTTCTCGCCGACGAGGCCGGAGTCCTTCAGCTGCTTGGCGACCAGCGGGAAGTCCTTCGGCGGGATCGACAGGTAGAACGCGTGGTTGCCCATGGTGCCGCGTTCGATGTCGAGCTTCTCGATGGTCTCGCGGAGCTTGCGGAACGAGTCGGGATTGTCGAACTCGCCGGAGACGAAGCGGATGCCCTGCAGCAGCTGGGTCCACGTCTCCTCGCGGAACGGCGTACGAGCGTGTTCCTTGACAGCGTCGTAGACCACCTGTGCGAAGTCCTGGTCTTCCCAGTCCCGGCGGGCGAACCCGACCAGGGCGAACCCCGGTGGGAGCAGGCCACGGTTTGCGAGGTCGTAGACCGCGGGCATCAGCTTCTTGCGTGACAGGTCTCCGGTGACGCCGAAGATCACGAGGGCGCTGGGCCCCGCGATCCGGTTGAGACGGCGGTCATCGGGGTCACGCAGCGGGTTGTGCCCGCGCGAGATGGGAACAGACATCAGTGGGGGATTCTCCTGCTGTTACTTCTGTGCGGCTTCGAAGAGGGCGAGCACGTCGTCCGAGGACTCGGTGATCGTCAGCGTGACGACGGGGCGGCCGTGCTCGGCGAGCACAGCGGCGTCACCCGCGGCCTGAGCCTGGATGAGCTGCCCGAAGGTGAAGGGGCGGTCCGGGATCTCGAGGTCGACCTCGGTGCGCTCCAGGATCTGCAGGAACACGCCCTGCGCGGGGCCGCCCTTGTGGTACTGGCCGGTCGAGTGCAGGAACCGTGGTCCCCATCCGAACGTGGTCGGTCGGCCGGAGTCCGCCGCGACGAGTTCGCGCAGGCCCTGGAGCTGCGGCACCTCGAGGCGGTTGACATATGCCTGGATCGACACATAGCCGTCTGCAGGGAGCTGCGCCCAGAGTGCATCGAGCACGCCCTCGACGCTGCCCGAGGCAGCCAGTGCCGGATCCGACACGCGCACCTCGACGCCGTTCTCGACGAAGGCCGGAGCGGTCGGCTCCGGGCGGGCGTCGAGGAGTCCGCGGGCAGCGATCTTCGCCGACTCGACGTCGGGCTGATCGAACGGGTTGATGCGGAGCAGATGACCCGCGATCGCCGTGGCGTACTCCCACACGATGAGCTGGGCGCCGAGAGTTCCGCTGACGAGGATCTCGCCCTCATGACGCTCGTGCAGGTGGAACTCGTTCGCGTCGTCGACCAGACGGACGATCTGCAGGTCGGCCGGCACCGGGTCGAGCTCGGGGGAGACCGGGAGCAGCACGACCGGGAGGATTCCGGTGCCGTCCTTGCCCGTGGATTCGGCGATGAGCTGCTCGATCCAGTCGGGGAGACCCTTGATGTGCGTGCCGTCGGTGATCAGGCCCAGCTTGTCGCGCCGCGGGTTCGTCGCGGCGATGGCCGCACCCAGTCGCAGGGCCGGGTTCTCAGCCGAGTCGATGGCGACCTCGAGCGACGAGGCCTCTGCCTCGTTCAGCAGTTCATCGATGTCGACGCCGGCGAGGACTGAAGGCACCAGACCGAAGGCGGTGAGGGCCGAGTAGCGCCCTCCGACGTTGGGGTCGGCGTTGAAGACGCGGTATCCCGCCTCACGAGCCGAGACGTCGAGCGGGGAGCCCGGGTCGGTGACGACCACGATGCGCTCGACCGGATCGATTCCGAGGTCACGGAACGCGGCCTCGAACGTGCGGCGCTGGGAGTCGGTCTCGACGGTGGATCCCGACTTCGACGACACGACCAGGACGGTGTCGGTGAGGCCCTCGTCGAGCGCTGCGAGCACCTGGCCGGGAGCGGTCGAGTCGAGGATCGTCAGCGGCACCCCGGCGGTCTGTGCGATCACCTCGGGAGCGAGCGAGGAGCCGCCCATTCCCGCGAGCACGACGCGTGTGAC
>JBARWP010000039.1:0-9763 GCA_049646905.1 Pseudaminobacter sp.
GCGTGTCGGGCGGCAAGGACAGCCAAGCCTCGGCGCTTGCGGTCTGTGAGCATCTCAACCGGGCCGGACATGCCGGCCCGCGACTACTGGTTCACAGCGACCTCGGATCGGTCGAATGGCAGGATTCCTTTCCCCTCTGTCAGGAGCTTGCCGATCACCTCGACCTCGAACTGGTTGTCCTGCGCCGTGAGCGAGATGGACTCATGGAACGGTGGGAAAGCCGGTGGCAATCGAGCGTGGCGCGCTACCAGGATCTGGCGACCGTAACGCTGGTTCCGTGCTGGAGCACGCCCTCGATGCGCTTTTGCACGTCCGAGATGAAAACCCATCCGATCACCGCCATGCTCAGGCGGCGATTTCCGGGCGAGATTGTAATCAACGTCACCGGCATCCGCCGTGACGAAAGTCGCAGACGTGCGAGCGCCGTGATTGCCGATGGCGATCGTGACGGACGCTTGTGGAACTGGCGGCCCATACTCGACTGGAGCGTGGAGGACGCCTTTGCCTGCATCGCCCGGCATGGGTTGCGCCCCCATCCCGCCTATTCCGACTTTGGCATGAGCCGGGTGTCGTGCCGCTTCTGTATCATGTCGAGCTTTGCCGATCTTGCTGCGGCGGCCGCGCAGCCAGAGTCGCACGATCTCTATCGCCGCATGGTCGCGCTGGAGATCGCCAGCTCCTTCGCATTCCAGGCTGGCAGATGGCTGGGCGATATCGCTCCTCATCTTCTCGATCGCAGCATGACGGATGGGCTGATCCGCGCAAAAGAGAGGGCCGCGCAGCGGATTTCGGCTGAGAGCCGGATCACACCGGCCACGCTTTATGTTCGCGGCTGGCCAACCCGGATGCTTACCGACGCAGAAGCCGACATTCTGGCCTCGGTGCGCCGGGAGGTCTCTGGCCTGTTCGGTTTCCAATCCCGCTATCTCGACCGGAATGCGGTTCACGAGAGATATGCGCAGCTCCTCGCCGAGCGTGCGATGAAGTTGGCACGGTGTCGCGCACGAGTATGATCCATCGCTGGAACTGCTGAATGGCGGTACTTCTTAATCGGAAGCGATCCCCTTCGCTGTGGCGACACGCCGGTCAGACCTGATCTTCGACATGGACATGACCGGAAAGCTGGCCGCAAATCCCGGCCGCATCGCGTGAGCGGCAGGGGCGATCTTTGCAGGAACCCCCGGTTCGTACCTTGAAGACGGCGTATCGCGCGACGACTCCCCTGGGCGTCTGCCGTATCCGGCCGGTGTGTTCACGGTCATCCGTTATAGCAAGCTTCGGGTGTGGCAGGTTCGGGTTGATGGCTGAACCCCGGGCTTGGTCCTGACATAGAAAGCGATGCCATGATTGCGGGCGCGGGAAGACTGTCGATGACGAGTCCTTGATCTGTGGCCATGTCGTTCCTTTCGACCCTCTGCGACAGGCCAGCCCTTCGGCGGCTCGATTTGGTATGTCTGACCGCAAACCGGCTTCGCCTCGATCGTTCCCCCGCAACGGCCATCCGCAACTTTCTTCCCCTGTCGGACCCCACCCCACTCGGCAAGCCGAGTGAGGACCCCGAGGCGCCGCCATTCCTCACGGGGCAAGAAAGCCGCTTCCGGCCGCCCTCCACTTCGTTTCGGCCTCTGCGAGGTGCGGTCCGATCGTCTCCGGTCTTTCGACTGCCATCGAGGCCGCGAAGGGCGCGGCCCGAAACACAGGAAAGGAACTACACCATGGCCACCATCGGAACATTCACCTCGACCGCGAACGGCTTCACCGGCACGATCAAGACTCTCAACCTCAACGTCAAGGCGCGCATCGAGCGGGTCGACAATCCCTCCGACAAGGGTCCGCACTTCCGCCTCTACAGCGGAGCGGTTGAGCTCGGCGCCGCCTGGCAAAAAACCGCCAAAGAGAGCGAGCGTGACTACCTCTCGGTCAAGCTGGACGATCCGAGCTTCCCGGCTCCCATCTACGCCACCCTGATCGAGGTGGACGGGCAGGAAGGCCTCCAGCTTATCTGGTCGCGCCCCAACCGGGACTGACCCGGACCGAGGCGGCCCCGTCAACCAGGCGGGGTCGCCTTCCTTGCAAAAGAGATCGCAGCATATACAGCAATGCGGCATATTACAGGAAACAGATAGCGCGAGGAAACCTCCATGGTACGCAGCGACTCGACCAGCAACTTTTCACGCAGGTCAGGCGATATCATCGCTGAAGCGCTGCACCGGCCGGTCACGATCACCCAGCGCAGCAAGCCGCGGCTCGTGATCCTCAATATAGAAGATTACGAGCGCATGCGCCGTCAGGCCGATACCCGAACTGCCGGAACGCTTGAAACCACGCCGGATCGGCTCCTCGACCAGGTCGAGAGCGTGATCGAGGCTTATGCGGACGATGACGAAAGTGCCCGCCCGTGAGTTTCGAGGACATCCAGACCGCCCGCGTCATTCGCTGAAAGGCGTGGACCGGGCGCGCTGTCGATTGCCCAGATGATGCTTGCCGCAGCGAGACGTGAGCATCCCCGTCAATCAAGGGGGGCGGCTTCCTCATGCCATGCGGCAGACCGGGGTCGGTATCCGCGTTTTTGCCTGATGCGCAGCACTTCAAGGAAAAGTTCGACGGCTTCATCCTCCTTGTCGAAGGAATGCTGCATCATGCGGCCGTGCGTTCCAATCCGGCCCCAGCGACGAACGAGCCGGGTTTCCCCGAACAGCGTCGCCTCGATCGACAGCGCGTAGAACCGCGCCATGTTCCGTTCGGGGTCTCTGCGTTCGATATAGAGGCGATAGGGCTGCGCGTTCATGACAAGCAGATTCGCGCAAATTGAATCCCACGTCCAATGACAGCTTTGAATCATCGGGCGCAGGTCGATTCATTTCGGTGATGGATCGCCTGCCGCTCGATCAGCAGTTGGGCACATCATTCACCGTTTTGGCAGACGTAAAGGCAGCTTTCTGGAAACAGGATTTGGTGCGTGTGGAGCAGAGAGCCGGCTGGCCGCCGGATACGGTCACGGACCCAGGGGGTCCGTGGGTTGCATTCACTCAGTCGGTTTATTTTCCGAGCCGCTCGTATCGCCTCAAGGACGAGCGGTCCCGCCAATTTTGCCGCCCGCCGCTTTGCGGCCTTCGACAAAATCGGTCCCCCCACTCGCCGCCTTGCGGTCGCCTCAGGCGATCCTTGACCCTCTCCTCGACTTGCACGGGGCCGGTCTCCGTCATCGTAATGAAGGAGACAAGCATGACAAACTTAATCACAGCCTATTTCATGGATGTCGAGACCCGGACGATCCGCCCGGTTACGATCGATCCTGCAAACAGTCTCGCTGAAATCCGGCGTCATGTCGGGTGCGACCTCATCGACATGGTTCGTATTGACCGGGATCATTGTGTCATTGTCGATGACAATGGCCTGACTGACGAATTGCCATGCTTCACTGAGCTGAAAGGTTACACCAGTCCGCTGGCGGGAAACCTGCTGATCGTTGGCACTGACGCCGCCGGCGACACGGTCACGCCGTGCCGGCCCATCGAGGAGTTCGCGGCCATGCTGTTGATCCGGTATCCGGTCCTGTCGCCGGAGTTCGAGATGCTCAACGGGCCAATCGTCTTCGGGAGCCGCGTAAGCGGTTTTTCGGTGAAGCTTGTGGGTGTGGCGCCGATGGTCGTTGCGCAGGACCCTGCGAACTGAAGCACAACAGCGGTGGGCGGCTTCGGCCGTCTGCCGTTTTCTTATTTCGACCATTTCATTCCCGCCACCGTGGTTGCGGAAATGCCGGCTGGTCGCCGGATACGGACACGACGCCACCGGCGTCGTGGTCTGATCTACAACTGACGTCCCAGTGTGCACCCGCCGCTCCGGCGTCAAGGACATCGTGGTCCCCCCAAAATACTGTCGTATCTCGGCTCCCCCGCTCGCCGCCGCTGGCGGTCGCTCATGCGATCCCTGACCCCCTCGCAGCTCAGGTGCGGGCTCCTTTCGTCAGAATCGAAAGGAGACTTCAAATGGATACGACGCAAGCGCTCATGCTCATCGCCAGGCTCGCCGGCTTCAAGCTTCTCGTGCGGGCCAACCGTCTCGGCTGCGATAGTGATCTCGCCCGTGCGGCGCATGACAATGTCATCGCCGTGCTCGACAGCTATCGGAGCGAACTCGCCGAGCTGATCCAGCTCGAATGCGACGCCGGGCGCGAAACCGATCCGGACAGGAAGGACGATCTCATCTACCATCTGGTCCAGTGCCAGCGTGCGACGGATCGCAACTGGTACGACTGCCAACCCTTCGAACTCGGCGGCTGGCAGCGAGCCCAAGCGGACGGTTCCTTCCTCGATCCGGTGACCGGCGTTCCCGCAGTCGCGACCGAAACGCCGGTGGCGATCGCGCTTCCACAAGACCGGTTTTGCGGCTTGCCTGCAATTCTCGACGTCCTCGCCGAAGAGTGCGCCATAAATTTCCGTTACGTCGCGGTCTACTATCGGCCGAAAGAACGCAGCGCTGTGCCCGGCAAGGAAATCGAGCCTTTCGATCCCGATGCCGAAATTCCATGGTGAGAGCTTTCGGGAAGGTGGCTTCAGCCGCCTTCCCGTTTTCGTCGAACGGTGCGACTGGCTAACCAGGGTGATCAGCGAAACACCAGCCGAAGCGTGACGCGCCCCAAGGCCGTGCGAGACCTTCGCGCACGAGGATCTCGCCGATTGAGGTGTCATCCCGCGCGACGATCCGCAGCTTGCGGCCATAGCGATCCTCGTCCCGCCACCCCGCAAGCAAAGAGAACGGGCCGTGGTTCAGCAGGTCGAGCAATCGCGTCCGGGCCGCGACCCCGGCTTTCAATTCATCGTCGCATTGTGGTTGGGAAATCTCGGGAGCATCGATATCGGCCATGCGGATCTTGATGCCCTCGAACCAGAACGTGTCGCCATCGACAACGCAATTGGCCCGGATCGGACCCGCGCAGAGCGTGAACTCGGCACGATGCGGATCGCGTGCCGGCGGCGGATAAAAGATCAGTTGAACGGGCTGCAGCGTCAGCTTGCGTTCGGGGCGTTCAGGTCTGCCAAATTCGTCGCTCGTCAGCACATAGGTCCATCCGGCGGCGCTCAGTACGGCGACAGCCAGCAGCGTCGATCGCAGCCTCATCTCTTCGCCTCCGTCCCGGTCTTGTGGAACCTGTTTGGGCCGGTGACTGCCTTCATGTCCGCGCGGCGGAACCAGATCGCGCGGCCGCAGCGCAGCGGCGCATTGCCGGCGGTGAAGACGATCTGCTCGTCGCTGCGCATGCGCAGAACCTCCTCGGGAAGAATCAGAGGCCGCGACGCCAATTGTTTCGACCGGGTTCTGGACGAGCCGGACATTGCGGAAGACCGGCTCAACTGATCGACCTCAACGGTGGTGTTGCCGCAGCGCCGTGAGATGTAGTCGGCGGTTTCAGGATCGTTGATTGCTGCGAACGACACCCATGATGCGCTCTCGAACCATTTGGATGTCGCGTCGCGCCCGCCATAGGTCTCGCGCATCTGGCCGATCGATTGGAACAGCAGCACCAGGCTGATGCCGTATTTGCGCCCGGCGTCGCGTGCGGTTTCCAGAATGCGCAGATAGCCAAGTCGCGCCACCTCATCGAGCAGGAACAGCGTCCGCCCTGTCACCTCTCCGTTCCGGTTGTAGATGGCGTTGAGCAGTGCGCCGATGATGGTGCGCGCCAGACCCGGATGCGTCTCCAGCGTCTTGAGATCGAGATTGACGAAGATGTCGGTCTTGCCCTCGGCAATGGCGTCGGTCGAGAAACTCGAACCGGACACCAGCGCCGCATAGTTCGGATAGCTCAGCCAATGGGTTTCCTTGACGGCATTGGCATAGACGCCGGAGAAGGTTTCCGGCGTCATGGCGATGAAGGGCGCGACGTTCTCCTTGACGAAGTCGGATTCGGAATTGTCGTAGATCTTCTGCAGCCGCTCGCGCAGCTTGGGCTCGGGTTCGGAAAGGTTCGCCCGCATCTGCCGCAGATGCTGGTTTTCTTCTTTCGTATGCCCGGACAGGCAAACGTCCGCGATCAGTGCGGTGATGAGCTGCAGCGCCGAAGCGCGAAAGAAGTCGTCACGGATCGAGGTCGACCGGCCGGTATCGGTCACCACCCAGCTGGCGACAGCGACAACATCTTCTTCCCTGGTGCTTCCGAAACGGCCGATCCAGTCAAGCACATTGAAACCGATGGCGGGTCTCTTCGGATCGAGCACGAAGACATCGCGACCGGCGCTGCGCCGATGTGCGATGACCATCGGCGCAACCTCGTTTGACGGATCGAGCGCGACAAGCGAGCCGCCCCATTTGAGCGCTGTGGGGATGGTGACGCTGGTCGTCTTGAAGCCGCCAGAACCCGCAAAGACCAGACCGTGCGTCGAGCCGAAGGATACGTCGAAACAGAGTAAGGGCGATTTGCCACCTGCGCCCCATGTCTCGGGATCATCGGCGCGAAATCCCCGCTCGGCGACACCATCCTTGTCGACACGATAGGCTTCGCCGATGACGATGCCGCCGGTTGCGGGAAAAAGCCGTTTCGCGTCATTACGACCCATCCAGTCGGCTTCGCCATGGATGGCGCGCTTCCCGCTCACGCGGCGCGGCGCGGCCGCCGCGAAGGCGGCATTGCCGCGCATGGCGACGCGCAATGCGAAACCGGCCGTGATCATCAACACCATCCCGCCGATGGAGGTGGCCGGGTCAACATAGACAGTGATGCTGCTTCCTGCAGGAATCGCATCGGCGAAGGATGCGATCCGGACGATCTCCCGGATCATGGCGATGGCAAAGACCGCAATCGCCCCGATCGTCGCGCCCGCCCCGGCATAGCGGATGGCGGCTGCCCCCTTCGCTGCAAAGAGGAAGATGAGGCCGATACCTGCCGCCGCGACATAGGGCAGTGCGAGCCCCACCCGGCCGAGGGCTAGGCGCGCTTCCTGCGTGGTGCCAAAATCCGCAGTCCAATGCTCGATGCCGGTGATGAGAAGCACCATGCCGGTCATCAGCATGGCGGGTGCGATGAGCAGTGCGGCCCTAGTCGGATTCACGACCAAAGGCCTTCTCCCCGATCTCGGTGAGCCGCGCGCGCTCGGCCTCGTCCCCCTTGAGGCGCTGTCTGGCATCGATGAGCAAGCCCAGCAGCAGCGCGCGCTTTTCATAGCGCAGCCCCACCTTGGCGATCAGGCCACCCAGCGCGATCTTGTCGCGCGTGTCTTTCTTTCTCGCTTCGGTCGTTTCCATTTGTTTTCTCCTTTCAAGCCTGATCAGTCGGCCTCGTAACCGGGCCAGACGCGACCGGCGCGGCCGTCGACCGACCACGCTCACCCCCTTTGCGAAACTTCCGCGCGATGTCCTCGAGCGCGGCGATCAGATTTCCGTCCTCGATCTCGATCTCGCCAAGCCCGGCCTTCAATGCGAGTCTCCCGATGCGCTCGGCCTCGCGTGTCTCGGCGGCCTTGAGCTGCTCCTGGAGTTTCGCGATCTCTTCCCTGATCCTCGAAGACGGCTTCTTCATTCCGGTCGTTCCTTTCTCGCCCGACTGCCTTTTGGCAGGGGCAAGAATTGCCCGGGATCGCGCGTTGCGCGACCCGGCAAAAATGCCGGGTCGGCGAAGCCGACGCTTCTTGAGATGATCCCGGCGTTCCGAAGGAATGCCTCCAAGGGCGCAATTATACGTCGCTGGCGCGACGCGTTGCTTCCCCGGTCGGGGTGCCGGGTCGCGGCATTCCCTTGGGACTGGTCATGTCGACCGGAAGAGGGAGCCTGCCGCCGGTGGCTATCGCGCATTTCTCAGCCAGCATTATCAGCCGAGGTGACGGCCGCAGCGCCGTGCTGTCTGCGGCCTACCGGCATTGCGCGAAGATGGAGTTCGAACGCGAAGCGAGGACGGTCGACTACACGCGCAAGATCGGGCTGCTGCACGAGGAGTTCATGGTTCCGGAAGACGCGCCGGACTGGCTTCGCCAGATGATTGCCGATCGTTCGGTGGCGGAAGCGTCCCAGGATTTCTGGAACAAGGTCGAAGCGTTCGAGAAGCGCTCCGATGCCCAACTCGCCAAGGACATCAACTTTGCCCTGCCCCTCGAACTGACGCCTGAGCAGAACATCGCCTTCGTGCGCGACTTCGTCGCAACCGAGATCCTGTCGCGTGGCATGGTGGCGGACTGGGTCTATCACGACAATCCCGGCAATCCGCATGTGCATCTGATGATGACCTTGCGCCCTCTGACCGAAGACGGTTTCGGCGCCAAGAAGGTTGCGGTGCTTGGTGAGAATGGCCAGCCTGTCAGAACCAAAGCCGGCAAGATCCTCTACGAGCTTTGGGCAGGTGGAACGGATGACTTCAACGCCATTCGCGATGCCTGGTTCGTGCGGCTCAATCATCATCTGGCGGTCAACGGGATCGATCTACGCGTTGACGGACGCTCCTACGAAAAGCAGGGCATCGCGCTGGCGCCCACCATCCATCTCGGCGTCGGCGCCACAGCGATGGACCGCAAGGCGCAGGCGTTGGGCGAGCGACTGGAGCTGGAGCGGATCGAACTCTTCGAAATGCGCCGCGCGGAAAACGCCAGCCGAATCGCGCAAAATCCTGACCTGGTGCTGGACCTTATCACCCGCGAGAAGAGCGTGTTCGACGAACGCGATGTCACCAAGGTGCTGCATCGCTATGTCGACGATGCCGGCCAGTTCCGGAACCTGCTGGTTCGCGTCCTGCAGAGCCCCGAGATCCTGCGGCTGGAGCGAGAGCAGATATCGCTGGCAACCGGGAGAAGGGAACCGGCAAAGCTGACGACGCGCGAGTTGATCACGCTCGAGGCGAGCATGGCGTCACGGGCGATTTGGCTGTCTCACCGCTCCTCGCATGGCGTCAGGAGCACTGTCCTGGAACATAGCTTCGCGCGCCATGAGCACCTGTCGACCGAGCAGCGTGCTGCCATCGAGCATGTTACCGGCAATGCGCGCATCGCCGTGCCGATGTGCGCATGCTCAACGAACGCGCTCGCGACAAACTCGTCGAACGCGGTATCGTCGGTGAAGGTTTTGCTTTTCGTACCGAGGATGGAAGCCGCAACTTTGCCGCTGGCGACCAGATTGTGTTCCTCAAGAACGAAGGGTCGCTCGGCGTCAAGAACGGCATGCTGGCCAGGGTTGTCAATGCCTCGGCCGGGCGCATCGTGGCGGCGATCGGTGAGGGTGACGATTGCCGTGAGGTCGTGGTCGAACAGCGCTTCTACGCCAATGTCGATCACGGTTACGCGACGACGGTGCACAAAAGCCAGGGCGCTACGGTCGATAGCGTAAAGGTGCTAGCCTCACGAACGCTCGATCGTCACTTGACCTATGTTGCGCTCACCCGCCATCGCGATGATGCCCAGCTCTATGTTGGCCTCAGCGAGTACACACAGCGCGGCGGTGTTCTCGTCGATCATGGTGTCGCGCCCTATGAGGACAAGCCGGACAACCGCGACAGTTATTTCGTGACGCTGGAAACCGGCGACGGCAAGCAGAACACAATCTGGGGCGTCGATCTCGAACGCGCCATGAAGGAGGCAGCACCAAAGATCGGGGATCGGATCGGCCTTGAACACAAGGGCTCCCAGCCGGTCGTGCTTCCGAACGGCCAGACCGTTGAGCGCCATGCCTGGAACGTGGTCGATGTCCGGGCACTCGTCCTGGAACAGCTTGTCGAACGCCTGTCGCGTGACGGGTCGAAGGAAACCACGCTCGATTATGAGGGCGCATCCGCCTATCGCGCCGC
>JBARWP010000040.1:0-2800 GCA_049646905.1 Pseudaminobacter sp.
GCGGACGAGCAGTATTTCCGCGAGCGGCAACGCCAGCGGCTGGCCCGGGTTCAGGCCAACGATACCGCCCACGATTCCCCGATCGCGGTCAGCATCAAAAATGTTGCGGCGAACGCGAGCGAAAGCAGCGGCGCGGGGAATGCCACAGCACCGTCGGGCCTCGGCTCGGCCGCAGATCTCTATTCTGCGGCCCTGAAGGCGGGACTCGGCGGGCGGAACATCGATCCCAACGCGCAGGGCGCGAAGGAGGCCTTCTTCAATGCCGACTTGCGCAAGGCCGGATACCTTCCGAACGGCGTTGTTCCCCAACAATCGCGCTATGAGCTGAAGCGCGGCTCAGTCATCCCGGCGACGCTGATCACCGGCGTCAACTCGGACCTTCCCGACCGCATCACCGCGCAGGTCAGCCAGAACGTTTACGACAGCGCGACCGGTCACTACCTCCTCGTCCCGCAGGGGACAAAACTGCTTGGCCGCTACGATAGCAAGGTCTCATTCGGCCAGTCCCGCGTGCTTGTGGTGTGGACCGACATGATTTTTCCGAACGGCTCCACGCTGCAGATTGGCGGGATGGCGGGCACCGACACCGAAGGCTATGGCGGCTTCACCGACAAGGTCGATCGGCACTACCTGAGAACCTTCAGCTCGGCTGTCCTTCTTGCCGTCATCGGCACCGGTATCGATATGGCCGTCCCGGAAAGCTCAACGCTTGCGACACAGGTCACGGCCTCCGATGCCGCGAGACGGAATTTTGCCGAAACTTTCGGCCGCGTCACCGAACGGACGATCAGCAAGAACCTTGATGTTCAGCCGACTCTGCGCATCCGGCCGGGCTACAGGTTCAACATTCTGGTCGACCAGGACATCGTGTTTCCGGGTGCCTACCGCAACTGAAACCGTATTCGAACCGCGGATACGGTTTGATGTGCCAACCGATCGGAATAGTTGTCGCCAAGTTCAACGGTCGGTTGACCGAGCGAAACACCCTTTTCCGAACAGCCTATTCTGAATAACTGTGCCGCGATCTGCCAAAATAATCAGAACGCTGAGCATGATACCTGATCTGGGTATCGCGGCCTGTTCCGGTGCGCGGCTTAGGTACCCCACCGTCGCCACAAACGGAGATCAAAAGCGGTAGCGTGGTCTGGAAGCGGCCGCGAGCAAAAGCGTTGAACGTGACGGACACACTTCCATTAGCGCGACGCCTCATAGGTTGGCGACGACATGATGAAGCGCTTCAGGCTGAAAGCGTGCATTTCGTTGGGAATACTTCCTTCGGCGACCCATCCAGCCGTCTCCAGAGCGTGGATTGCGGCAAGGGAAACACCACTGTGGCACGTTACCAGAAATGCTCCCGGCACCAGCTCCTCATAAACTGGAGCAGCATCAGGCGTTATGATTCGCAGCGCGGCCCAACTGCGCACGATGCGCACGTCTTTCAAAAACGGGAAGAAATGCAGCGCGTCCCCTGCGATGCGTCTGGTGACGTCGAATGTGGTGTTCAGCTCGAAGCCGACCTCTTCCCAACTGCCGCCGAGCATCATCGTGCCGTCTTCCGTCTGCCTTGCCTGCTCGATGGCCATATCAAACAGCGACGGCAGGCGCTCCGTCACCAGGATCTGGCCGCGCACGGGCTTCACCGGAATTTTTGTCCCGAGCATGTCGCCTAGCGCGGCGTTTCCGAGGCCTGCTGCGAGCACGATCCGCGTTGCAACCACCTGGTCCCTGGCCGTCCTGAGCAGGAACCTTTCTCCGCTCGGCTCGATGCCGAGGACACCGTTGCCAGGGAGGTAGCGGCCGCTGTGCCGCACATAGGCCCGATGCAGCGCGTGGAGCAGCCGCAGGGGATTGGCCTGGCCGTCATAGCGCGAATAGCTTGCTCCGGCGACGTCGGGGCCGATTTCCGGCACCAGCTTCCTGACCGCGCTGTTGTCCAGCATTTCGTGGTCGATCGTTCCATTGAAATGCGACTTCACCGCCGCCATCTGCTCGGAGCGCTGGGCCATCGCCTCGGGAGTACGGCAGAGATGGAGGCCGCCGTTCTGCGTCAGCCCCACGTCGATCCCGGTCTCTTGCAGGAGCTGGCGGGAGAATTGAGCCCAGGGCTCGACGGCGCGTAGCGCCCAGCCGGAGTAGGCAGGAAGCCCGAGACCCTTACCCTGCACCCAGACCAAACCGAAATTGCCTCGGCTGGCCCGAATCGCGCCGTCGCCTTCGTCAAGAACCACGCTGTCGATGTTGCGCAGCGCGAGACCATAGCCGAGCGATATCCCGACCAGGCCGCCGCCAATTACCGCCACCTCCGTCTCAAGCGGCATGATGCTTCTCTTCTGGACGACGTTCGTCGCCATCGCATTGGGCCACTTCCACAACGGTTACGGGCTTCAGCGGGAAGCGCACGTTGTAGGTGCCGATCTGGAAGATAGGCCGGCCCGTCTCGTCGGCGATCAGTTGTGATACGATCGGGCCGCAGAGTCGCCCCTGGCAGGGGCCCATTCCGCAGCGCGTGAAGACCTTGGTTTGGGCCGGCCCGACAGCGCCGTCCCTGACGGCTGACCGTATGGCGCCTGCGCTCACCTCTTCGCAACGGCAGACGATCGTGGCGTCGGAAGGGGATGCTGCCGAAATACGCGGAGGATAGAGCCCGTCTAGGAAAGGGCGGAACGCCCGCTCGCGCGCCAAGATTGCCGCCGCCTTGCGGGCCATGGCGCGGACGGTCGCGTCGTCGCGCCCCATCTGCTCCATTATCCGGCCGATCGCCACTTCGGCCGACGCGGGCGCTGCGACCGCGCCGTTGATG
>JBARWP010000041.1:0-3786 GCA_049646905.1 Pseudaminobacter sp.
CTATGTTCATGTTACTGACCGGTACGTAAGGTTTTGCCTAGATACGTACCGATCGGTAACAAAGTCAAGCGGGCAACGGGGAAATGACTGGCGAAGCTGCCAAAGATGCTGACATCATGACCGGAACGCCATCGGCCATGGCGGCGGGGAAATCATCGCCGCGAGCCGCCGAGCGCATCCTCGAAGTGGCTCGAAACCTGTTCTACCGGCGGGGTATCCGCGCCATCGGCGTCGATGAGATCGTGCGCCGCGCCGGCGTCACCAAGCCCAGCCTCTATCGCAGCTTCTCCTCCAAGGACGAGTTGGCGGCTTCCTATCTGCGCCTCTACGAGGTGGAGTTCTGGAAGCGTTTCGACGCTTCCGTCGCAGCGCACCCAGGCGAGCCGCGCAAACAGATACTGGAATTTCTGGCCCGCATCGGCACGCGCGCGGTCATGCCCGACTATCGCGGCTGCGGCATGACCAATGCGGCGATCGAATATCCCGAGATCGGTCATCCAGCACGGCTGGTGGGCGAGGCGAACAAGCGCGAACTGCGCCGCCGCCTGCGCGCGATGGCGGCCGAGATGGGCGCCCACGACCCGGACATGCTGGGCGACGGGCTGTTGCTGTTGATCGAAGGGGCCTATGTCTCCGGCCAGCTTTTCGGGTCGGGCGGCCCGGCCGCATCGATCGCGGCCAATGCCGACCGGCTGATCGAGGCAAGCCTGCAGCGATAGAGTCTATGAACCGGCCGGGGAGAGAGTCCCTCCGACATCTTCCAGCTCGTACGGCGTGGTCTGATAGACCTGGTTGATCCAGTTGCCGAAGAGCAGATGCGCATGCGAGCGCCAGCGGTTGAGCGGCTGGCGGGCCGGGTCGTTGTCGGGATAATATTCATGCGGCACGTCGATTGCCGTACCGGCAGCCACGTCGCGGTCGTATTCTTCCTTCAGCGACATGGAATCATATTCGATGTGGTTGAACATATAGAGCCGGTTGCCGGTCGCTTCCGCCAGCAGGCAGGGGCCGGTCACATCCGATTCCATCAGCAGGTCCAGACCGCAGCCCCGGGGGATGTCGGCGCTGCGCACCTCCGTCCAGCGCGAGACGGGAATGGCGAAGTCGTCCGAAAAGCCGGCAAGATAAGGCGAGGCCGGCGAATTGTTGCGATGCCGGAAGACGCCGAAGGCCTTCTTGTCCAGCGTGTACTTGGGAACGCGATGAAAATGCCAGGCAGCCGCCATCGCCCCCCAGCAGATGAAGAAGGAGGAATGGACGTGCGTGGCCGTCCAGTCGAAGATGCGCTCGAGCTCTTCCCAGTAGGTGACATCCTCGAACGGCAGCAGCTCGATCGGCGCGCCGGTGACGATGAAGCCGTCGAACTTGCGGTCCTTCACTTCATCCCAGGTCTGGTAGAAGGAGATGAGGTGTTCCTCGGACGTATTCTTGGCCTTGTGGTTGCCGATGCGCACCAGCGTCAGCTCGACCTGAAGCGGCGTGGCGCCGATCAGGCGCGCGAACTGCGTCTCCGTGCGGATCTTGTTGGGCATGAGGTTGAGCAGGCCGATCTGCAGCGGACGGATGTCCTGGCGCAGCGCCGTGCGCTCATCCATCACGGATACGCCTTCGCGCACAAGCACCTCGCGGGCGGGGAGCTGATCGGGAATCTTGATCGGCATCACACAAACTCCAAGCAGAAGACCGGTCCTGAAAACAAAAGAGCCGGCGGCGAAATCGCGGCCGGCCCGAACGAACTCGTCTTCATCGGCCTTTTAGCGATTTCTTTAACGTGGCTGCAAGCCGACCGGCCCAAATCACCACGGAACACCGCCCGCTTTTACGACCGCGCCGGCAGAGCGTCAACGCCAAAGCTTTTCCTCGACATTATACGCCCCGGCTTGTATTTCCGCAGCGCCCCCCGGGCTCAGAAATTATCCGGATATTGCCGCCATGACGCACGCCCAAGACACCAGCCGCCCCCAGCCCAAGCCTGGAGTGATGGACATTGCGGCCTATGTGCCGGGCAAGAGCGCGGCGCCCGCCGGCGTGGAAGTCCACAAGCTGTCCTCCAACGAAAACCCGCTCGGCCCCTCGCCTGCGGCAATCGAGGCCGTGCGCGAAGTCGCAGGCAAGCTGGAATTCTATCCGGACGGCTCGGCCACCAGGCTGCGCGAGGCGATTGCGGAGACCTACGGGCTGAACCCGGCCAACATCGTCTGCTCGAACGGCTCCGACGAGATCATCGGCCTTCTCGGCTCGACCTACCTGCGACCGGGCGACGAGGGCATCTTCACCGAGCACGGCTTCCTGGTCTACCGCATCTGTATCCAGGCCGCCGGAGCGGTTCCCGTGGTGGCGAAGGAAACCAACGAGACCGCCGACGTCGATGCCATCCTGGCGGCGGTGACGGACAAGACGAAGATCGTCTTCCTGGCCAATCCCAACAACCCGACCGGCACCTATCTGCCGTTCGAGGAGGTGCACCGGCTGCATGAGGGCCTGCCCAAGCATGTGCTTCTGGTGATCGATGCCGCCTATGCCGAATATGTCCGCCGCAACGACTACGAGGCGGGCATAGAGCTCGTCTCGACCTCGCAGAATGTGGTGATGACGCGCACCTTCTCCAAGATCCACGGGCTTGGCGGCGCGCGCATCGGCTGGGCTTATGCACCTTCCCACATCGTCGATGCGCTGAACCGCGTGCGCGGCCCCTTCAACGTCAATGCCGTGGCGATCGCGGCGGGCGTGGCCGCCATGCGCGACCGGGCGCATGTCCAGAAGACGCAGGAGCACAATGAGAAGTGGCTTTCCTGGCTCAGTGAGGAACTGCCGAAGCTCGGCCTGCGGGTCACTCCCAGCGTCGGCAATTTCGTGCTGATCCATTTCCCCGAGGATGAAAAGCACTCGGCGGCGGCGGCCGACGGGTATCTGACGGAGCGCGGCTATATTCTGCGGCGCGTTGCAGGCTACGGTTTTCCCAACGCGCTGCGGATGACAGTCGGAACCGAAACCGCCAACCGCGGCGTGATCGCCGCTCTGTCCGAATTCCTCAAAAGTTAGAAATCATGTCAGAACCCCTGTTTGAAAAGATCGCCCTGGTCGGCATCGGCCTCATCGGCTCGTCGCTCGCCCGGGTGATCGCCCGCGAAAAGCTTGCCCGTCACGTCTCGATCTCCACTCGCAGCCCGCAGACGCTGGCGCGGGCGGAAGCACTTGGCCTCGGCCACTCCTACTCCACCAGTGCCGCCGAAGCGGTGAAGGATGCCGACCTGGTGATCGTCTCGGTGCCGGTCGGTTCGTCGGGCGCGGTCGCCGAGGAGATCGCCCCGGCGCTGAAGCCGGGCGCCATCGTCACCGATGTCGGCTCCACCAAAGGCTCCGTGATCGCGCAGATGGCGCCGCACATGCCGGCGCATGTGCACTTCATTCCCGGCCACCCGCTGGCAGGCACGGAAAAATCCGGACCCGATGCCGGCTTCGCCGAACTGTTCCAGAACCGCTGGTGCATCTTCACGCCGCTGCCGGATACCGATGCGCAGGCGCTGGAAAGGCTCTCCGAATTCTGGCGCCGCTGCGGCTCGAATATCGACACCATGGACCCCGAGCATCACGACATGGTGCTCGCCATCGTCTCGCACCTGCCGCATATCATCGCCTACAACATCGTCGGCACTGCCGACGACCTGCAGGCGGTGACGAAGTCGGAGGTCATCAAATATTCGGCGTCCGGTTTTCGCGACTTCACCCGGCTTGCCGCCTCCGATCCGACCATGTGGCGGGACGTATGCCTGCACAACAAGGATG
>JBARWP010000042.1:0-2461 GCA_049646905.1 Pseudaminobacter sp.
TGGATGACGAGAGCATGTCACCCAAAAGCGGGAACCGGTTATCGGGAAAAAGTCATGCGTAAAACAAAGGCCTAAAGCGCGACAAGCAAATCTGAAAGATCGCCACCAGCCAGGCTGATTCAGTTTCTGACGGAAACAAGCAACCCTTCACCGCTTACCCGTTCTCGCAAGCGGGGAGAGGGAGGCATCAGCGTTGCGGCCATCCTCCTTCTCCCCGTTTACGGGGAGGAGGTCCCGGCAGGGGATGAGGGGCGATTCTTCCTGAAGCTTACGGCTAAATCTCTTCGCCGAAGCGGGTGGTGATCAGCGCCTCGAGCGCTTCCATGACTTCCTTGGCCTCGGGGCCGCTGGCGGTGACGCGGATATTGCAGCCGGGGCTGGCCGCCAGCATCATCAGGCCCATGATCGAGGTGCCGCCGACCTTCACCCCATCCTTCTCGACATCGACGGAGGCCTCGAAGCCGCCTGCCACCTGGACGAACTTGGCCGAGGCGCGCGCATGCAACCCGCGCTGATTGACGATCTTGAATTCCCGGCTGATGAGGCCGTTTGCGGCGGTTTCGGCGGTGCTGCTCATTTGCTGCTCAACAACTGGCTGGCGACATTGATGTATTTGCGCCCGGCAGTCTGTGCTTCGTCAAGTGCATGCGCCATGTCATCTGTCTTGCGCACGCTGGTGAGCTTGATCAGCATCGGCAGGTTGACGCCGGCGATGATCTCCACCCGTCCGGATTCCATCACCGATATCGCGAGGTTCGACGGCGTGCCTCCGAACATGTCCGTCAGCACGATCACGCCGGCGCCGGTGTCCGCCCGGGCCACGGCATCGACGATGTCGCTGCGCCGCTGCTCCATGTCGTCGTCGGCCCCGATGGCGATGGTCTCGAAATTTTCCTGGGGTCCCACGACGTGCTCGACGGCGTTAAGGAACTCCTCGGCCAATCGACCGTGCGTGACAAGCACGAGCCCAATCATTCTGCTTTGGCTCCCGTCATCGCCCGTTTACGAGCGTTTTGTATCGTAGCCGCATTCGGCATGGCCGGCGGTGGAGCGCTATCTTGTCGACGCAGTGACGGTTGACAAGCCCAAAAAAGCGTCATGTCCGGCCATTTTGCCGCATCGCACCAAAAATCACCACGGTTCAGCAAAAGGGTGGCCTCGAAAGGCGCGCGCGCACGGCAAGCAGCGCACCAGCCGTATTTCGCTCGCCGAGCCGCAGGGCAGGGATGGCGCAGCCTGATATGGTTTCGCTCTCCTCCTCCGGGAAGCGTTCGGCCGCGGGCAGCAGCCTCACCACAAGATCGATCACCGCTTTCGCCTCACTCTCGAGCTGACGGGGCCCAAGCCCATGGACCTCCGCCAGGCCACGGATAGTGGTCGGAGCTTCGCATACCAGGCGCTCGCCTTGCCGCGACACCAGGAGCTGATCGTCCGCCACCAGGCACGCGAATTGGCCCGATGCCCGCATTTGCGTCAGGAGCGAAAGCGCCAGGGTGGTCTTTCCGGACCCGGATGCGCCGAGGATCAACACGCCGCGATCCCCGACAACCAGCGCCGTCCCGTGCAGATTCGAAGCGGCCATCGCCTCAGCCATCCGCCGGCAGCGTCATCACGAAGCGTGCGCCCTTGAGTTCGCCGGGCTTGGAGCCGGGGATGTTCTCGGCCGTCAGCGTGCCGCCATGGGCCTCCACGATCTGGCGGCTGATCGACAGGCCGAGGCCCGAATTCTGCCCGAATGCCTCGCTCGACGGGCGATCGGTGTAGAAGCGCTCGAAAATCCGGTCGATCGCATCGACGCGGATGCCCGGCCCGTTGTCGTCCACCGTGACGACGTTGAATTTGCCGGCACGCGACAGCGTAATGGCGATGCGGCCACCCTCTTCGGGCACGAAGGAGCGGGCATTCTCGATAAGGTTGGTGATGACCTGCCCGACGCGCAGGTCATGGCCGAGGGCAAAATAGCCCTTCACGCCCTGCGGCAGCTTCTCGGCCGAGAATTCGATGCCGAGCTTGCGCTTGTGGCCACCGGCTTCGAGCGAAGCGTCCACCAGGTCGGCGATGAACTTCTTCAGGTCGATGCGCGTGGCATCCTCACGCACAAGCTCCGCATCCAGCCGCGAGGCATCCGAAATGTCGGTGATCAGCCGGTCCAGCCGCTTCACGTCGTGCTGGATGACTTCCATCAGGCGACTGCGGGAGTTCTCGTTCTTGGCGAGCGGCAGGGTCTCGACGGCGCTGCGCAGCGAGGTCAGCGGATTCTTCAGTTCATGGCTGACGTCGGCGGCAAAGCTCTCGATCGCCTCGATGCGCGCATAGAGCGCGTTGGTCATGTCGCGAACCGCCACCGAGAGATTGCCGATCTCGTCCTGGCGCATGGAGAAATCGGGGATCTCCTCGCGGCTCTTGGCGCCGCGCCGCACGCGCACCGCCGCGGCCGACAGCCGGCGCAGCGGGTTGGCGA
>JBARWP010000043.1:0-3310 GCA_049646905.1 Pseudaminobacter sp.
CGGCCGGGTCGCCGGGATCGAGGAAGATGCCGAGCTGCGCCTCGTAGAGGTCGCCCTCGCCCGGGGTCGCGGCCGCGTCCTCGATGCGATCGGCGTCGTAGAGCCCGACGCCGAGATAGCGGATGCGACCCACGCAGGTCTCCGAGCACACGGTCGGCTGCCCGGCCTCGATGCGAGGATAGCAGAAGATGCACTTCTCCGCCTTTCCGGAGGTCCAGTTGTAGTAGATCTTCTTGTAGGGGCAGCCCGACACGCACATGCGCCAGCCGCGGCACTTGTCCTGGTCGATGAGGACGATGCCGTCCTCCTCGCGCTTGTAGATCGAGCCGGAGGGACAGGAGGCCACGCAGCTCGGGTTGAGGCAGTGCTCGCACAGCCTCGGCAGGTACATCATGAAGGTGTTCTCGAACTGGCCGTAGATGTCCTTCTGCACCGCCTCGAAATTGTAGTCCTGGCTGCGCTTGTCGAACTCGCCGCCCAGGATCTCCTCCCAGTTCGGCCCCCATTCGATCTTCTCCATCGGCCGGCCGGTGACCAGCGACAGCGGCCGCGCCACCGGCGCGGTCGGCAGTTCGGGCGCCTTCTGCAGATGCTCGTAGTCGAAGGTGAAGGGCTCGTAATAGTCGTCGATCTCCGGCAGGTTGGGATTGGCGAAGATCTTGGCCAGGATCGAGAGCTTGCCGCCCTGCTTCGGCACGATCTTGCCGTTCTTCTTCCGCTCCCAGCCGCCGTTCCAGCGCTTCTGGTTCTCCCAGTCCTTGGGATAGCCGATGCCGGGCTTGGTCTCGACATTGTTGAACCAGGCGTATTCCATGCCCTGGCGCGAGGTCCACACCTGCTTGCAGGTGACGGAGCAGGTGTGGCAGCCGATGCACTTGTCGAGGTTGAGCACCATCGCGATCTGCGCGCGGATCTTCATGACGCTGTCTCCTCGGCAACCGGATCGACGGGGTTGGAATGGTCGAGCCACTCGACCTTGGCCAGCTTGCGCACCACCACGAACTCGTCGCGGTTGGAGCCGACCGTGCCGTAATAGTTGAAGCCGTAGGAAAGCTGCGCGTAGCCGCCCACCATATGCGTGGGCTTCAGCACCGTGCGCGTCACCGAATTGTGGATGCCGCCGCGCTGGCCGGTGATCTGCGAGCCCGGCACATTCACGATCTTCTCCTGCGCATGATACATCATGCACATGCCTTCCTGCACGCGCTGGCTCACCACGGCGCGCGCGGCGATCGCCCCGTTCAGGTTGAACAGCTCGATCCAGTCGTTGTCGACGATGCCGGCCTTCTTGGCGTCCGTCTCCGACAGCCACACGATCGGCCCACCCCGCGAAAGGGTGAGCATGATGAGGTTGTCGGTGTAGGTGGAGTGGATGCCCCATTTCTGGTGCGGGGTGATGAAGTTGAGCACGATCTCCTTCTCGCCGTTCGCCTTGGCGCCCAGCATGGCGGCGGCCGTGCGGGTGTCGATGGGCGGGCGGTAGACGGCAAAACCCTCGCCGAAGTCGCGCAGCCAGCGGTGGTCCTGGTAGAATTGCTGGCGGCCGCTGATCGTGCGCCACGGGATCAGCTCGTTCACGTTGGTATAGCCGGCCGTGTAGGAGACGTGCTCGCTCTCGATGCCCGACCATGTCGGCGAGGAGATGATCTTGCGAGGCTGGGCCTGGATGTCGCGGAAGCGGATCTTCTCGTCCTCCCGCGTCTCGGCCAGATGGGTGTGATCGCGCCCCGTGGCCTTGCCGAGCGCGGCCCACGCCTTCACCGCCACCTCGCCGTTGGTCTCGGGCGC
Source organism: Pseudaminobacter sp. (assembly GCA_049646905.1). Lineage (GTDB taxonomy): Bacteria > Pseudomonadota > Alphaproteobacteria > Rhizobiales > Rhizobiaceae > Pseudaminobacter. The sequence goes on from JBARWP010000043.1 coordinate 1,789, forward strand.
GAGATAGAGCACCACTTCGGCGGCGTCGATGTCGCTGTCGATGCGCGGGCGCCCGTCGGTCGGCCCGCCGTCGTTCACGCGACGGTTCAGCGCGCCGAGCCCCTTCACCTCGGTTTCCGTGTTCCAGGAAATGCCCTTGCCGCCGTTGCCGAGCCTGTCGGCCAGCGGCCCGAGCGCGGTGAAACGCCGATATGTGTTGGGATAGTCGCGCTCGACCACCGCGATCTGCGGCGCGGTGACGCCGGGCACGAGATCGCATTCGCCCCTCTTCCAGTCCTGTACCTCGAAGGGCTGGGCAAGCTCGGCCGGCGTGTCGTGCTGGATTGGGGTCAGCACCACGTCGCGCTCGACGCCGAGATGGCCTTGCGCCAGTTCGGAAAAGCGCTTGGCGACCGCCTTGTAGGTCTCCCAGTCGCTCCTTGCCTCCCACACCGGGTCCACCGCCGCCGACAGCGGATGGATGAAGGGGTGCATGTCGGAGGTGTTGAGGTCGTTCTTCTCGTACCAGGTGGCGGTCGGCAGCACGATGTCGGAATAGAGGCAGCTCGTGGACATGCGGAAGTCGAGCGTGGTGACGAGGTCGAGCTTGCCTTCCGGCGCCGGGTCGCGCCAAGCCACCTCGGTCGGCTTCTCGCGGCCCTCCTCGCCGAGGTCCTTGCCCTGCAGGCCGTGCCGCGTGCCGAGGAAATGGCGCAGGAAATATTCGTGCCCCTTGCCCGACGAGCCGAACAGGTTGGAGCGCCAGATGAACAGGTTGCGCGGGAAGTTGACCGGGTTGTCCGGGTCCTCGCAGGCCATGGCGATGCTGCCGGATTTCAGGCCGGCCACGACATGGTCCTTCACCTCGACGCCCGCCCTTTCCGCCTCGGCAGCGAGCGTCAGAGGATTGACATTGAGCTGCGGTGCCGAAGGCAGCCAGCCCATGCGCTCGGCGCGCACGTTGAGGTCGATCATCGAGCCGCGATAGGGCGCGGGGTCGGCCAGCGGCGAAAGCAGCTCGGCCACGTCCAGCTTCTCGTAGCGCCACTGGTCGGAATGCGCATAGAAGAAGGAGGTGCCGTTCATGTGGCGCGGCGGCCTTGTCCAGTCGAGCGCGAAGGCCAGCATCGTCCAGCCGGTCTGCGGCCTGAGCTTCTCCTGCCCGACATAGTGCGCCCAGCCGCCGCCGGACACGCCCACCGTGCCGCACATCATCAGCATGTTGATGATCGAGCGGTAGCCCATGTCCTGATGGTACCAGTGGTTCATGCCCGCCCCGATGATGACCATGGAGCGGCCCTTCGTCTTTGCGGCGTTCGCCGCGAAACCGCGCGCCACCTCGATGGCATGGGCGGCGGAAACGCCGGTGATCTTCTCCTGCCAGGCGGGCGTGTAGGGCACGTTGTCGTCGAAGCCCCTGGCGCAGTCGCCGCCCAGCCCGCGGTCCAGCCCGTAATTGGCGCAGAGCAGGTCGAACACCGTGGCGACATGGGCCTCGCCGTCGGCCAGCCTGATGCGCCGCACCGGCACGTTGCGCACGAGC
>JBARWP010000044.1:0-29443 GCA_049646905.1 Pseudaminobacter sp.
AAACGGCCGTCCGAGGTTTTCAGGAAGATGTTTTCGAGATCGGTCGGATCGTTGATCGGATTGGTGGTGGAGACCAGCTTGACCTCGAAGCTGCGGTCATTGATGAAGACCTCGCCGACCTTGCGGCCATCCAGCATGGCCTGGACGGCCTGGCTCAAGCCGGTGATGTTGATACCGAGGTCCGAAGCGCGCTCGCGGTCGATGGAAACCGACAATTGCGGCTGGGTGGCATCGTTGGATAGTCGCGGCTGACGGAAGCGCGTGTCCTTTTCCATTTCCGCCACGATTTTCGTCGCGGCATCCCCCAGTTCGGCATAGCTGTTGGAACCGATAATGGCAAATTGCAGCCCGTTGCCGGCGCCGCGAATGCCAAGGCTGTTCGGCGAAATCGGAAAGGCGCGCACGCCAGGCACCTGGTGCGTCAGCGTCTCGATATCGGCCATGATCTCCTGCTGGGAGCGGTCGCGCTGATTCCAGGGCGCCAGCGCCATGACCATGAAACCGCTATTGGTTGCACCGCCCGAACCGGTACTGGCGAAGGTGCTTTCGATCTCGCCCGAATCGCGCATCGGCTGCACGAGCTGCTCGATGCGGCGCATCTGCTGGGCGGTATAGTCGAGGCTGACACCTTGCGGCGCCGAAATGCGCATCAGCACCAGCGAGCGGTCTTCTGTCGGCGTCAATTCCTGCCGGATCAGGCCGAATGCACCATAGGCGGCACCGGCAAACAGGATCGAGATGACGACGACGATGAGCGGTGCGTTCAGGCAGGCGCGCAGGAAACGCCGATAGGTGCCGGCCAGCAGGCGTCCCAGCCGGGCAGCTGGCCCGGCACGCTTCTCGTCATGCATTGCACCAGCACCTGCCAGCATCCTCGAGGCCAGCATAGGGCAGAGCGACAGCGCCACCACGGCCGAAAGCAGCACCGCCATCGCCAGCACGAAGCCGAATTCGCGAAACAACCCGCCTGTCTGGCCGGGCAGGAAGGACAGCGGCACGAAGACGGCCACCAGCGTCGCCGTGGTGGCGATGACTGCGAAGAACACTTCCTTGGTGCCGAGCACGGCGGCCGCGCGCGGCCCCATGCCTTCGTTGCGTCGGCGCACGATGTTTTCCAGCACGACGATCGCGTCGTCGACCACAAGACCGGTCGCCAGCACCAGGGCAAGCAATGTCAGGATATTGATCGAGAAGCCGGTCAGGTAGATCGCGGCGATGGTGCCGATCAGCGCAACCGGCATGGCAAGCCCTGGAATGAGGGTCGCGCGCCAGTCGAGCAGGAACAGATAGATGATCAGGAGCACGATCGAGACCGACAGCATCAGGGCGATCTCGACCTCATGGACGGCACCGTTGACGAAGATGGCGTCGTCGCTGGTCACCTTGATGTTCATGCCCTCCGGCAAGGTCTCCTGGATCTTTGCCGCGGCAGCGCGCACGCCCTCCGAGATGTCGAGCGTATTGGACTGCGCCTGGCGCACGATACCGAGTCCGATCCCCGTCTTGCCGTCCGAGCGCAGCCGCGACTGGCCGATATCGGGGCCGAGCGTCACGCTCGCCACATCACCCAGCCGGGTACGCTCCCCGATCATCAGGCTTTCGAAGGCCTCCGGCGTGGTGACCGAGGCGGTAGCGCGCACGATGATGTTCTGGTCGTTGGTGGTCAGTGCACCCGCCGGCGTGTCGAGCGAGATCGAAGCCAGCGCATTGCCGACATCCGCGATGGTGAGGCCATGGCTGGAAAGCTTCGCCTGGTTGATATCGATGCGGAAAATCTTCTCGCGGTCGCCATAGATCTGGACATCGGCAACGCCCGGCACGGCCGAAAGTACGTCGACGATCTGGTCGTCGATCAGGATGGTCATGTCCTCGACCGACATGGTGTCAGAAGTAACGGCGAGCCGCAGCACCGCGTCGGAATTGGCGTCTGCCTTGACGATGCGTGGCGGATCGGCGTCTTCCGGCAACTGGTTGGAGACCCGCCCCACGGCATCGCGCATGTCGGATGCGGCGACGTCGAGATTGACCCCGTCGCCGAATTCGACCGTCACGCGGCTGCGCCCGTAGGACGAGCTCGACGAGATCGATTTCACGCCGGAAACGCGCGAGACCGCCCCTTCCAGAACGGCCGTCAACTCGCGGTCGATGGTCTCGGCGGCAGCGCCCGTATAGTCGGCGGTGACGGTGATGACGGGGCGATCGACATCCGGCAATTCGCGGATTTCGACACCGAAGAAAGCGGCAAGACCAGCCACGACGATAAGCGTGTTGATGACGAAGGCGAGGATCGGCCGACGCACGAAAAGCGCCGTCATGCCATGTTCGTCGCCACCGTTACGGATTTCGGTCATTACCGTCTCCGCAAGCCTACGAGCCGCTGCCTGCCGGTGCGGCACCGCCTACCGCCGCACGCGGTTCAGCGCCCGCAATCAGCAATTCGGCACCGTCGCGCACGGCATGGACACCTTCGGTCACCACCAGATCGCCGACATTGACGGGCGCATCGACCAGCACCGTCTCGGAATTGCGCTGGACGATACGCACGGGCGTGCGCCTGGCCTTGCCCTCATGGATGGCCCATATGAAGGCGCCGTCGGTGCCCCACTGGATCGCCAGCGGATCGACCGAGGCATAGACATCGCCGGGAAAGCCCATGGCGACCTGGAACGACATGCCGGCGCGCAGCCGGTCGCCGACATTCTCGATACGCGCCTGGACCAGCAGGGTGCGGCTTTGCTCGTCGAGGCGATTGTCGATCGCGCTGACCGCGCCGTCGAATATCTGTCCCGGCTGGGCAATCAGCGTGGCCGTCAGCTTCTGGCCGACGGTGATGGCGCCGGCAAAGCGTTCCGGCACCCAGAAATCGATGATGATGCTCGAACGGTCGTCAATGGTGGCAATCGTGGTTTGCGTGGTGACGTAGTTGCCGGCCTCGATCGGCAGGATGCCGACAATGCCGGAAATCGGCGCCAAGATGGACCGGCGCTGAAGTTTCAACTCGGCATCACGCAAAGCCAGCCGGGCGTTTTCCAGCACCACCTCGGCATCCGCGACCTGCACATTCGTTGCGGCGTTGGACCTGCGCAACGCCGTGACACGATCGGCCTTCGCCTGTGCGTCGGCAAGCGCCACCTTGGCGCGATCCAGTGCGATCTGCTCGGCTTCCGAATCGAGCCGGGCAATCACGGTTCCGGCCGTGACCTTGGCGCCCGACTGAACGGTCAGTTCGGTCAGCCGGCCGGCCTCATAGGGGTTGACGGCGACGGACGCATTGGCCCGCCCGGTGCCGATAGCCGAGAGGCGATCATTGATGGTCGCAGAGCGCACCGGGGCCGTCACCACCGCTATCTGCGGGGTCGCTCCCCTGCCCTCGTCTTCCGACCCTTCAGGCGCAACCGCCCTCGGAGTTGCGGCATTGGCCCATTCGATGCCCCAGCGGGCCAGCACCTCCGGCGCGCCGGGAAAAAAGCGCACCCAGGCCGCGGCAGCCACCACAAGGATGACGAGTAGGAGAAGAATCTGTTTCCAGGCGGCCATAGGCACTCCGGGTCTATCCACATTCTCGCGTCGGCCCGGCCTTCCATCGTCCCGAAAGGAAAGCGAATGGGAGCAACAGTCTAGGCGCAAAGCGCTGAAAAGTCAGTATCGCGCCTTTATGACCGTTCAACTGAGCATTGGCACCTTAAATATCGGTAATTAAACCGATGTCCTGGAAATTCATGCTTTGGAAGGACGACAGGATCAGCGCAGATCCTCCATTTCGCGGATGCGTCTGGCGCTCTCCGTCTCCAGTTCCCGCGTCGCCTCCCCGATGAGCGCTTCGGCAACCACGAAAAGCGCGGCCGAGGAATCCCATGCCGAAGGAACCGCCGTGCGCCCGGCAATAACATGGCGGGCGAAGCGGGCGATCGGCGAAAGCCACTGATCCGTGAGAAGCACGATCTCGACCCCGCGCGCATGCGCCTTCTCGGCAAAGCGCAAGAGGCTGTCCTGATAGCGGCGGATATCGAAGACCAGGAGCACATCGCGCTTGCCCATGTCGATCAGGCGGTCGCGCCAGGTGCTCTCCTGCCCCGTCAGGTGGAACACGTTCGGCCTGATGATGGTGAGATGCGCGGCGGTATAGCGCGCGACCGGATCGGTGAAACGGCCGCCGATCAGGAAGATCGTCGAGCGCGGCCGCGCAATCATCGCCACGATATCCCTGATCTGCTTGTCGGAGATATGGCGGAAGGTCTCCCGGATATTCTCCAGCGTCGCCTCGATCACCGGCGAGGTCTTGCCCTGATTCGGGACAGAACCGGCGGCCGTCCGCGATAGCGGCGACTGCAGCTGGGCTGCCAGTTCATCCTGCAAGGCGGCCTGGAATTCCGGATAGTTGTGGAAGCCGAGGCGCGACACGAAGCGCAATATGGTCGGCGAACTGACGCCGGCCTGCTGCGAGAAATCGGCGACCGTCTTCAACCCGATCAGCGGATAGTTGGCGATCAGCGTCTGCGCCGCCCGCCGCTCGCCCGCCGGCATTTCATCCATTCGTCCCGAGATCAGTTCGGCTACGCTCGATGCCATCGACACCCTTTCTGCTCTCCTGCCCGCAATCGTGAAAACACGTTTGACAAATTTCCGGAATGTGTATGAAATCATCCACAAAGACGCAAAGAATAAAAATACGTACCATAAATTACAGCGTCTGCGGGAACCGGTTTTATGGGAACAGGCATTTCTGCATCGGCCGAGGAGGCGCATCCGGTTCGCGTGACAAACCGGAACGGCACCAGCCCCTATGTGGTGATCTGCGACCATGCCTCGAACTTCATTCCCGCCGAATTCGCCGATCTCGGCCTGCCGAAAGCCGACCTGGAACGCCACATAGCCTGGGACCCCGGTGCAGCGCCCGTTGCCAGGATGATCGCCGAGACACTGGATGCGACACTGGTCGAATCCTGCATCTCGCGCCTAGTTATCGACTGCAACCGTCCGCTCGATGCCGCAGACCTGATCTCCGCCGTCAGCGAAACGACGGTCGTTCCTGGCAATGAAAACCTGTCGCCCGCGGCACGGCAGGAGCGTATCATCCACTCTTGGCAACCCTTCCACGATGCCGTCGACGAGGTCGTTCGCGAACGGTTGCAAAAGGGAGTGGAGACGAGGCTGGTGACCGTCCATTCCTTCACGCCGGTCTACAAGGATGTCCCGCGCCCGTGGCATGTCGGTATCATCCATGATGGCGACGACAGGCTGGCCGCACCGATGATCGCGGCGCTGAAGGGCGTGATTGGTCTCCATGTCGGGATAAACCAGCCCTATTCACCGGAAGACCGCGTTTATTTCACGATCGAGCAGCACGGCCGCCCGCGCAACCTTGCCTGCGCCATGATCGAAATCCGCAACGATGAGATCGCCGGGAAAACCGGGCAACGTAGATGGGCGACCCTGCTTGCAGCCATCCTCGCCAAGGTGAAGCTGGCCGACCGCTCCGGCCTGGAAACAGCCTGACGGATCGCTGCCATGCATTTCCGAACACACGACAGAATGATGGAACACGAGAGTGCCTGAAGCGATAAGACTGTTCGTTCGCTATGTCGATGCGTTCAACCTGCGGGTCGGACGTTTCGTCATGTATCTGATCTTTCCCATGGCCGGCATCCTGCTCTACGCCACCGCCTCGCGCGTCTTCCTCGGCGTGCCGGTCAACTGGGCGATGGAGATGTCGCAATTCGCACTGTCGGCCTACTATCTGGTCGGCGGCGCCTATGCCATGCAGCTCGGCGCACATGTGCGCATGGATCTGTTCTACGATCGCCTTTCGGCGCGCAAACGCGCGACCACTGACGCGATCACCATTCTGTTCGTCATCTTCTACCTCGTCATCCTGTTCTGGGGCGGCGTTTCGAGTACCCAATACGCCATCACCTATAGCCAGAAGAACTACACCTCCTGGGCTCCGCTGCTGTGGCCGATCAAGGTGATCATGACATTCGGCGTATTCCTCGTCCTGCTGCAGTCCCTCTCCAGCCTGTTCAAGGATATCGCCATCGCCCGCGGAAAGCCGATCGCATGACCTCGGAGTTCATCACGCTTTTCATGTTCGCCACGATGATGGCGCTGCTGATCACCGGTCAGCGCGTCTTCGGCGTCATCGGCTTCGTCGGCACCGCGGCCGCCCTGTGGCTGTGGGGCCAGGGCTCGTTTGAAATGCCATTCAACGCCTCCTTCCAGGTGCTGAACTGGTATCCGCTGATCACCGTGCCCTTCTTCGTCTTCATGGGCTACGTGCTTTCGGAGTCCGGCATCGCAAGCAATCTCTACCGCATGTTCCATGTCTGGTTCGGCAATATCCGCGGCGGCCTCGCACTCGGCACGCTGGGCCTGATGGTGCTGGTCTCATGCATGAACGGCCTGAGCGTCGCTGGCCTAGCCATCGGCGCCACAGTCGCGCTGCCGGAACTGCTGCGGCGCGGCTATGACAAGGTGATGGTCACCGGTGTCATCCAGGGCGGCTCGTCGCTCGGCATCCTCATTCCGCCCAGCGTGGTGCTGGTCCTCTACGCCATGATCGCGCGCCAGCCGGTGCTGCAGCTCTGGCTTGCCGGCGTCGTGCCCGGGCTGATGATGGCGGTGATCTTCTCGATCTACATCTATGTGCGCTGCCGCATCCAGCCCGAACTCGGACCGGTGCTGCCCGAGGAGGAGCGCACCCACATAACGCGGGCTGAGAAACTCATACTGCTGCGCGAGGGCCTGCTGCCGCTTGCCGTCTTCGGCATCATGATGGGCTTCTTCCTCACCGGCGTCACCAGCCTCGTGGAAAGCTCGGCCGTGGGCGCTCTGCTGGCGGTGCTGGCGGCGCTGTTCACCCGCAAGCTGACCTGGCAGGTGCTGGAGGATTCCACTCGCAACACGCTGGCGATCTCCTGCATGTTCATGTGGATCATCCTGGCCGCGCTGTGCTTCAGTTCGGTCTATGACGGGCTCGGCGCAGTTAAGGCAATCGAGCGGCTGCTGCTCGACACCTGGGACCTCAGCCCCTGGACGATCCTCTCGCTGATGCTGTTTTCCTTCATCATCATGGGCATGTTCCTGGACGACACGGCCATGCTGGTCATCGTCGCGCCGCTCTACATACCGCTGGTACGCTCGCTCGGCTTCGACCTCATCTGGTTCGGCATCCTCTACACCATCACCTGCCAGATCGCCTACATAACCCCGCCCTTCGGCTACAACCTGTTCCTGATGCGCGCCATGGCGCCGCCGGAAATCACGCTGATGGACATCTACCGGTCGATCATCCCCTTCTTCCTGTTGATGGTGCTGTCGATGATCATTCTCATGATGTTTCCGCAGATCGCGCTGTGGCTGCCCGATCTCTATTCGGGGCGGGGCTGACAATTCGGATCAGATTGGGAGGGACGATGGGAAAAGGAGCAGAAGCAGGCACGCATACGGATCCGTTAATTCCAATGGGAGACTTGTGAGATGGATGACCGCAAGACGATAAGCAAACGCGACTTTCTGAGGAAATCGGTGCTGACCACGGCCGGTGCTGTGGGCGCCACCACGCTGGCCGCACCTTATGTTCGGGCACAGAGCCCGATCAGGTGGCGGCTGCAGACCTATGCCGGCCCGGCGCTGGCAGAGCATGTCATCAAGCCGGCCGTCGACGCCTTCAACAAGGCCGCCAATGGCGAGATGACGATCGAGCTCTACACCTCCGACCAGCTCGTGCCGCAGGGCGAGTTGTTCCGCGCCGTCCAGTCAGGCACGATCGACGCGGCCCAGAGCGACGACGACTCCATGGCCTCGCCCGTCGATGTCGCAGTGTTCGGTGCCTATTTCCCCTTTGCCTCGCGCTACAGCCTCGACGTGCCGGTGCTGTGGAACTGGTATGGCCTGAAGGAGATCTGGGAAGAGGCCTATGGCGAGGTGCCCGGCGTCACCTGGCTCAGCGCCGGGGCATGGGATCCTTGCAACTTCGCCACCACCAAGCCGATCCGCAGCCTGGAAGACCTCAAGGGGCTTCGGGTCTTCACCTTCCCGACCGGCGGCCAGTTCCTGTCGCGCCTCGGCGTGGTGCCAGTGACGCTGCCCTGGGAAGACATCGAAGTCGCCATCCAGACCGGCGAACTCGACGGCATCGCCTGGTGCGGCGCAACCGAGACCTACACGGTCGGCTGGGCCGATGTGAACAAATACTACCTCACCAACAACATCTCCGGCGCATGGTCCGGCTCGTTCTTTGCCAACACCGAGAAGTGGAATGCGGTGCCCGACCACCTGAAGGAGATCTTCAAGCTGGCGATGGATTCCTCGCACTACTACCGCCAGCACTGGTACTGGTGGGGCGAGGCGCATTACCGCACCACCGGCGGCAAGCTCGAACTCACCACCATTCCGGAGACGGAATGGAAGACGGTGGAAGACATGGCGCTGGAATTCTGGGACGAGATCGCCGCCAAGAGCCCGCGCAACGCCAAGGTGGTGGATATCCTGAAGAAATATTCCGAGACCATGCGCAACGCCGGCGCGCCCTATCGCTACGGCTGAGTTGCCTGGATCCAGAACCTGGCCCGGCCGCCTCGCGCGGCCGGGCTCACCCGTAAACATCGATGCGCCCTCGCGGCGGAGTGGAAAATGGCCGGAAACCTGACATTCGATCAGTTGAAGAAAGCAGTTGCGGACGGGAGCATCGACACGGTTCTTGCCGCGGCCACCGACATGCAGGGCCGGCTGATCGGCAAGCGGTTTCTGGCCCGCTATTTCGTCGAATCCGCCCATGACGAGACCCATGGCTGCAACTATCTGCTGGCCGACGATATCGATATGGAGCCGGTGCCCGGCTACAAGGCGGCAAGCTGGTCGAAGGGCTATGGCGATTTCGTCCTGAAGCCCGATCTTTCCACGCTGCGCACCATACCCTGGCTGGAAAAGACCGCCTTGGTGCTGTGCGATGTGCTGGACCACCATGACAAGCAGGACCTGGCGCATTCGCCGCGAGCCATCCTGAAGAAGCAGATCCGGCGGCTGCAGGAGTGCGGCTATCTTGCCTATTTCGCCTCCGAGCTCGAATTCTACCTGTTTTCGGAAACCTATGCGTCGGCCCGTGCCAAGCACTGGCAGAACCTGGAGACGGCATCGCCCTATATCGGTGATTACCTGATCGGCATCACCACGAAGGAAGAAGCCTATATGCGCCGCCTGCGTAACGACATGGAGGCGGCCGGCATTCCGATCGAGAATTCCAAGGGCGAGTGGGGTCCCGGCCAGGAAGAGATAAATGTGCGCTACGCCGAAGTGCTCGAAATGGCCGATCGCCACGTGGTCCTGAAAAACGGCGCCAAGGAGATCGCCGACGAGATGGGCAAATCCGTGTGCTTCATGGCGAAGTACAATTACGGGCTCGCCGGCAACTCAAGCCATATCCACAATTCGCTCTGGAGCGCCGACGGCAAGACGCCGCTCTTTCTCGCCGAGGGAGAGCCCCACGGCCTTTCGGCGCTCGGCCGGCAATGGTCGGCCGGCCAGCTCAAATATGCCAGGGACTACACCTATTTTCTTGCCCCCTACATCAATTCCTACAAGCGGTTCCAGGCTGGCACATTCGCGCCCACCAAGATCATCTGGAGCGAAGACAACCGCACCGCCGGCTTCCGGCTCTGCGGCAAAAGCACCAAGGGCGTGCGCATGGAATGCCGCATCGGCGGGGCCGACCTCAACCCCTATCTCGCCTTCGCCGCACTGATTGCCGCCGGCCTCGCCGGCATCGACGAGAAGCTGGAACTGGATGCGCCCTTTGCCGGCGATGCCTATGAGGCGGGGGAACTACCGGAAATTCCCAAGACGCTGCGCGACGCCACCGCCACGCTCACAGAATCCCGCATGCTGCGGCAAGCCTTGGGTGACGATGTGATCGATCACTACGTCCACACCGCGCGTTGGGAGCAGATGGAATATGACCGCCGCATCACCGATTGGGAGCTGCACCGGGGTTTCGAGCGGTATTGATTGAATTGCGGAGTGGAGGGGAAGTCGATTTCGCCCCTCATCCGCCTGTCAACACGTTCTCCCCGTGCACGGGAGAAGGGAGACTGCCGCGACGCCAACGCCCCGTTTACGGGAAGAGAAGCGTGAGGGGCAGCGTGGCGTTAAAGAATAAAAGAAGGAACGCACCGATGACCGAAACGGTCAAACTCAAATCCCCCATAGACGGCTCGATCTATGCCGAGCGCTCGATTGCGACGAACCAGGCAGTCAATGCGGCGATCGAACGCGCTCGCGCCGCGCAGGTCGACTGGGCGCGCACGCCCATTGCCGAGCGGGGCAAATACATGCTGGCCATGCTCGAGGCACTGGTCGCCATGAGCGACGAGATCGTGCCGGAAATCGCCTGGCAGATGGGTCGGCCGACCCGCTATGGCGGCGAGTTCGGCGGTGTGCGCGAGCGCACGCAATATATGGTCGAAATCGCCGAAGCCGCACTCAAGCCGGTCATGGCCTCCAATCCCAAGGACGGCTTCCGCCGCTATGTGAAGAAGGAACCGCTCGGCATCGTCATGGTCATCGCGCCGTGGAATTATCCTTACCTCACCGCCGTCAACACCATCGTGCCGGCGCTGATGGCGGGGTCGACCGTAATCCTGAAACATGCCGCCCAGACGCTGCTGGTGGGCGAGCGCTTCGCCCAGGCCTTCGAAAAGGCGGGCCTGCCCAAGGGGGTGTTCCATAACCTGGTTCTCAACCATGGCCAGACCGAGAAGCTGCTCGCCTCGGGCAAGGTCGACCACGTCAACTTCACCGGCTCGGTCGCGGGCGGCCGCGCCATCGAGAAGGCGGCGGCGGGCACCTTCATGACGCTCGGCCTGGAACTCGGCGGCAAGGATCCAGCCTATGTGCTGCCTGACGCCAAGCTCGATTTTGCCGTCGCCAATCTGGTCGACGGTGCCTTTTACAATTCCGGCCAGTGCTGCTGCGGCATCGAGCGTGTCTATGTCCACGAGAAGGTCTATGACGAATTCGTCGAAGGCTTTGTCGCCGAGACCAGGAACTATGTCGTCGGCAATCCGCTCGACCAGGCAACCACGATGGGGCCAATGGCGCAGGCGCGCTTTGCCGATCTCATCCGCGAGCAAAAGGCCGAAGCGCTGCGCAAGGGCGCCACTGCCCACATCAACATGAAGGTCGACCAGGACCAGGCGGGCTCGCCCTATCTCGCACCGGAAGTGCTGACCAGTGTCGATCACCAGATGAGCGTCATGCGCGAGGAGAGCTTCGGGCCGATCGTCGGCATCATGAAGGTGAGGAACGACGAGGAGGCCATCGCGCTGATGAATGATAGCCCTTATGGGCTCACCGCCTCCATTTGGACCGGCGACACCGACCATGCAGTCGCTATCGGCGACCGTATCGAGACCGGCACCGTGTTCATGAACCGCTGCGACTATCTCGATCCGGCGCTGGTGTGGACCGGCGTGAAGGATACCGGCAAGGGCGCTGCCCTTTCGGCCATCGGCTACGACAATTTGACGAGGCCGAAGAGCTATCATCTTAGGGAGGAGATCTAACTCTCGCCAATGCAATTCGACCCCCTCTCCGTCGCTAAAGAAGTTGCCATGTCCAATCTCGTCTCTAAATGGAACTACCCCACCACGGTCCGCTTCGGTGCCGGCCGCATCAAGGAACTGCCGGATGCCCTGGCCGCCACCGGCATCTCCAATCCGCTTTTCGTCACCGATCCGGGGCTGGCCGGACTGCCCGTGGTGGCCGAGACGCTGAAGATCCTTGCCGATGCCAAGGTCCCCTATGGTGTCTTTTCCGACGTCAAGCCGAACCCGGTGGAATCCAATCTCACTGCCGGCATCGCCGCCTTCAAGCAGGGCAAGCATGACGGCGTCATCGCCTTCGGCGGCGGCTCCGCGCTCGATCTCGGCAAGCTGATCGCCTTCCAGGCCGGCCAGACGCGGCCGGTCTGGGACTTCGAGGATGTCGGCGACTGGTGGACGCGCGCCGATGCCGATGCCATCGTGCCGATCGTCGCCGTGCCGACCACCGCCGGCACTGGCTCGGAAGTCGGCCGCGCCGGCGTCGTCACGCATGAGGCGACCCACACCAAGAAGGTGATCTTCCATCCCAAGATGCTGCCGCAGATCGTCATCGCCGATCCGGAACTCACCGTCGGCATGCCGCCCTTCATCACCGCGGGCACCGGCATGGACGCACTCGCCCATTGCCTGGAAGCCTATTGCGCCCCCGGCTATCACCCTATGGCCGACGGCATCGCCGTCGAGGGCATCAGGCTGGTGCTTGAAAACCTGCCCAAGGTCTTCGCCAATGGCAACGACCTCACCGCCCGCGCGCATATGATGTCGGCTGCTGCCATGGGCGCTACCGCCTTCCAGAAGGGCCTCGGCGCGATCCATTCGCTGTCCCATCCGATCGGCGCGCTCTACGACACCCATCACGGCATGACCAATGCGGTCTTCATGCCCTATGTGCTGGCCTTCAACCGCGACGCCATCGAAGAGCGGATCGTCAGGCTCGCAGCCTATTGCGGCATCGCCGGCGGCTTCGACGGTTTTGCCGCGACGATCCGTAAGCTGCGCGACGACCTGAAAGTCCCCAACACCTTGGGCGGCCTCATCAAGGACCTTGCCATGGATGATACGCGCAAGGACCTGATTGCCGGAATGGCGATCATCGACCCGACCGCCGGCGGCAATCCGATCAAGCTGACCAAGCAGGTGGCGCTGGACCTGCTCAACAGGGCCATCACCGGAAATAGCTGACGCATGGTAAGCGGTTGTTTAGCCGGAAAACGACCGCCGCCGATTGCTCCAATCGATTAAAAGGAGTTTACTTTTCGCGCTGCACTCCTCGTCCTTTCCGGCATTCATCCGACTGTCACAGGAAGCGGCTAACCGCATCGCAGGCGCCTGCCGGCGCCGGTTCAACGGAGCAAGCAAATGTTCAAGTTTACGGGAAAAATCCTTTCCCTCACGGCTGCGGCCCTGATGGTCACCACCGCCGTCTCGTCCGCGCAGAATCTTGACGAACTGATCGCGGCCGCCAAGGCGGAAGGCACGCTGACCACCATCGCGCTGCCGCATAGCTGGTGCAACTACGGCGAGGTGATCTCCTCCTTCAAGGAGAAATACGGCATCGAGGTCAACGAGCTCAATCCGGATGCTGGCTCGGCAGACGAGATCGAGGCGATCAAGGCCAACAAGGGCAATACCGGCCCGCAGGCTCCCGATGTGATCGATGTCGGCTATGCCTTCGGTCCTTCGGCCAAGGCCGAAGGCCTGACCCAGCCCTACAAGGTCTCCACCTGGGACACGATCCCGGACGAGGTGAAGGACCCGGAAGGTCACTGGTACGGTGATTATTACGGCGTGCTCGCCTTCATGGTGAACACCGACATCATCAAGAACGTGCCGCAGGACTGGTCCGACCTACTCAAGCCCGAATACGCCAACAGCGTCGCCCTGTCGGGCAACCCGCTTGGCGACAACCAGGCGATCCTGGCCGTGCAGGCGGCAGGCCTTGCAGCGGGTGCGGCTTCTGGCGCTCCGGCTGCCGAGGCTGGCCTGAAATATTTCGCCGAGCTCAACAAGGCCGGCAATTTCGTACCGGTCACGGCGCGCACCGGCACGCTGGCGCAAGGTGCGACGCCGATCGTCGTCTATTGGGACTACAACGCGCTGTCCGGCAAGGACGAGCTCAACGGCAACCCGCCGGTCGAAGTAGTGGTCCCGGCTTCCGGCGTCATTGCCGGCGTCTATGTGCAGGCGATCAGCGCCCATGCGCCGCATCCCAACGCCGCCAAGCTGTGGATGGAACATCTCTATTCCGACGAGGGCCAGCTTCTGTGGCTGAAGGGCTATTGCCACCCGATCCGGTTCAACGATCTCGCCAAGAACGGCAAGATCCCGCAGGAACTGCTCGACAAGATGCCGCCGGCCGCTGCCTATGAAAAGGCCGTGTTCCCGACGCTGGAAGAGCAGGCGGCCGCCAAGGAGGTGATCTCCAAGGATTGGAGCGGCGTCGTCGGCGCCAACGTCCAGTAACGGACAGGCGGCTTCCTCGTCCTGGAGACGGGGAAGCCGCGAACCCTCATGGCTCATCAGGACGTCCTTGCCGCGCAACCGCTAAGAGCACGCCGCCGGCTGCCATTGGATTGGCTCGGCATCGTGCCGTTTGCTGCCTTCGCCCTGCTGTTTCTGATCCTGCCGACGCTCAATCTCATTGCCGGCGCCTTCCAGGACAGGAATGGCGCCTTCACACTGCAGAACATCGTCAACCTGTTCACGCCCTCGATCATGGCGGCCTACTGGATCTCGATAAAGGTCAGCCTGGCCTCGGCCCTGATCGGCGGCTTCATGGGCTTCGTCATGGCAGCGACCGTCACCATAGGCGGCCTGCCCGGTTGGGTCCGCTCGCCGCTGATGACATTTGCCGGCGTCGCCTCCAATTTCGCCGGCATTCCCCTTGCCTTCGCCTTCCTGGCCACGCTGGGACGCACCGGTCTTCTCACCGCCTTCCTGATGAATGTCTTCGGCTTCAACCTCTATGCCACGGGCTTCAACCTGCTGAGCTTCTGGGGCCTGACCATCACCTATCTGTTCTTCCAGATCCCGCTGATGATCCTCATCATCACACCTGCACTCGATGGCCTGAAGAAGGAATGGGGCGAGGCGGCCGCCAGCCTCGGCGCTTCAAGGCTGCAATATTGGCGCATGGTGGCGCTGCCGATCCTGTGGCCTGCCCTTCTCGGCACCATCGTGCTGCTTTTCGCCAATGCCTTCGGCGCCGTGGCAACCGCTTATGCGCTCACTGGCTCGTCGCTGAACATCGTGCCCATCGTTCTGTTCACGCAAATCCGCGGCGACGTGCTGCAGGATCCCAATCTCGGCTATGCGCTCGCCTTCGGCATGATCGTGATCACCGGCGTCTCCAACGGCATCTACATCTGGCTCAGGGCACGGGCCGAACGGTGGCTGCGATGAGGACGAACCGCGCCGTCTCCTGGGTCCTGCTGGCGCTCGGCTGCCTCTATTTCGTGCTGCCGCTGATCGGGATGGTCGAATTCTCGCTGCGCATGCGGCGCGGCGTCTACAGCCTAGACGCCTATTGGGTTGTGCTGGCCGATCCAAAATTCCAGTCCACCTTCGCCTATTCCGTCGTCGTCGGCCTGCTCACCATCGTCGTCGGCATTTTCATCGTAGTGCCGACCGCCTATTGGGTGCGGCTGCGCCTGCCGGGCCTGCGCCCCTATGTCGAGTTCGTCACGCTGCTGCCGCTGGTCATTCCGGCCATCGTGGTCGTCTTCGGCTATATCCGTCTCTACAATACCTCCTCATTCCTGCCGCTGACCGGCTCGGCGACCGGCACCAACATATTGCTGGTGTTCGGCTATGTGATGCTCGCCTTGCCTTATATGTATCGCGCCGTCGATACGGGCTTAAGGACCATCGATGTGCGCACGCTGACCGAGGCGGCACAGATCCTCGGCGCCGGCTGGGGCACCATCATTGCGCGCATCATCCTGCCCAACGTGCTGCTCGCCGTGCTTTCCGGCTCCTTCCTCACCTTCGCCATCGTGATCGGCGAATTCACCATGGCCGCTTTGCTCAACAGGCCGGCGTTCGGTCCTTATCTGCAATTCATAGGCGCCAACCGCGCCTATGAGCCCGCAGCGCTTGCAGTGATCGCCTTCGTCATCACCTGGGCCTGCATGGCCATGATCCAGATCGTCTCGCGGTTCGCGCCGAAGACCTCGAACCGACCGAACTGAATGGAAAGCCGCCGATGACCCAAGCCTTCCTCAGCATCCAGGGTGTCCGCAAGGCGTTCGGCTCCACAGTGGTGGTGCAGGATTTCAATCTCGACGTCGCGCCCGGCGAATTCATCTCCTTCCTGGGCCCGAGCGGCTGCGGCAAGACCACCATGCTGCGTATCGTTGCCGGCTTCGAGGAGCCGAGCGACGGCCGTGTCGTGATCGGCGGCAAGGACGTCACCAATCTCAAGCCCAACCAGCGCAATATCGGCATGGTGTTCCAGGCCTATGCGCTGTTTCCCAATCTGACGGTGGCGCAAAACATCGCCTTCGGGCTCAAGGTTGCCGGCACGCCGAAGGCCGAGAGCGATGCCAGGGTCGCCGAAATGCTCGGCATCATCAAATTGCCGGAATTCGGCGACCGCTACCCCTACCAGCTCTCGGGCGGCCAGCAGCAGCGCGTGGCACTGGCCCGCGCGCTCGCTGCACGGCCGAAGCTTCTGCTGCTCGATGAGCCGCTGTCGGCGCTCGACGCCAAGGTGCGGCTGTCGCTGCGCGACGAGATACGCCAGATCCAGAAGAAGCTCGGCATCACCACCATCTTCGTCACCCACGACCAGGAAGAGGCGCTGTCGATGTCGGACCGCATCGTGGTCATGCATGACGGCCATGCCGAGCAGGTTGGCACGCCGTTCGAGATCTACAATCGCCCGGCAACCCGTTTCGTCGCCAATTTTGTCGGCACGCTGAATGTTCTGGACGGTGTCGTCATCGATCCTACCGCATCCACCGTCAGGATCGGCGAGCGCGAAGTTACGCTTGGCAACGGTGAACTCGGCATGGCCAAGCCGGGTGATGCCGTGTCGCTGGCGCTGAGGCCCGAAGCCATCGTGCTTGGCAGGCAGGCAGGGCGTGATGCGAGCCTCGCTGGGCAGATCGCGGATGTCAGTTTCCTGGGCTCCGTCATTCGGGTGAAGGTGGGTGTCGGGAAAAACGCCGTTTCACTCGACACCTTCAACAACTCCTCCGCCCAACCGCCTGTGGTCGGCGAGCAGACCGAAATCAGCTTCTCCTCAAGCGATCTCCTCGTCCTGCATTGATGCAGGACGTACAATCACCCTTATCTTGTCTAACCCTTCGACCGATGGCCTGATGGCGCATCGGCGCTACCTCATTCGAGGCAACCGGGATACCCGGGTACTCCTCTTTCTCAAATTGCCAGTTTGGAGCCCGCTCGCCACAGTCCGGGTTTGGCGATGGGACGCGTGGCCGGATGAGTTCAAAAGAGCACCTCTACGGGCTTGACCTTCTAAGGATCATGGCGGCGGTTCTGGTGCTTTTGAACCATTTCGCGCTGTTCGGATGGGAAACCCCCAACGGCTCTGCCCAAGGCAGTGCCGCGGCGTTCGCCTTTCTTGAGCCCTTCGCGGTCGTCGGCGCGATCGGCGTCGAGATATTCTTCGTCATATCCGGCTTCGTCATCGCGCTCAGCACCCTGAGCGCGACGCCCTCGCAATTCCTCCGGCATCGCATCATCAGGGTCTTTCCGGCGCTTTGGATCTGCGGCCTCATCTCTCTCGTCGCGCGGGCCGCCGGCGGCGAGGAAATGACAGTGCTCTTTATGGACTATGCGCGCAGCGCCGTGCTGTCGCCGATCGGCCCCTATATCGACGGCGTGGTCTGGACGCTGGTCGTGGAAGCTGTGTTCTACGGTGTCATTTTCTTTGCCATGATCTTCAACAAGCTCATCACGCTGGAGGGGATTGCGCTGATACTCGGCATCTCCAGCTCCATCTTCATCACCGTATTTTTGTATTTTCATGCCGCCAACATGATGTATGGCGGGTCGGAGGTCTACGACCTGCTGAAACGGTTCCCGTTCAAGGTGCTGCTGCTTCGGCACGGTGTGTTCTTCGCCATCGGCATATTGATCTATTCGATCTTCCAGCAGGGATTTGCCCGGGAAAAGGCAGCCTATATTGCGGCATTCTGCGTTTTCGGCCTGATCGAAATCGCCATATCCTATGGCGCCGCCGAAAAGGTCGTGCCTATGCTGCTCATCTGGCTGTGCTCGCTGGTCGTCGTCATCGCCAGCGTGCGGTTTGCACGGGTGATCCAGGAATTCTTCCACACCAACCACAACTCGGTGCGCAATCTCGGCAGGCTCAGCTACCCGCTCTACCTGAGCCATTATTCGTTCGGCATGGTGCTGGTGCCCTTGCTGGCAAGCCAGGGATTGGGACGCATGAACGTGCTTGCGATATCCCTCTTCATGGTGTTCGCGACGAGTTGGATGGTGATGTACTGGCCCGAAGCAATGATGCAGCGCTATCTGCGCACGGTGTTCTTCCGGGCGAAACGCAATCCGGTCGAGGTGTACAGCCGGTAAGACAGCTAGATGGGTTCGGTCATGGCTCTGGACAAAGGAATGGTCGCGGCGCATTGGTTTGCCAGGATTACCCTCGCCCTCGGCCTTGTCATCGGCTCAGTTGCGCTGGTGACCGACCTCAAAGCCAGCGACTCTACGCCCTGGAAGTCGAATATCGCCTATGGCGATGACCCTGCGCAGATGCTCGACATCTATCGTCCGGATGTGAGCGGGCCGGTGCCAATGGTGCTCTATATCCATGGCGGCGGCTGGTGGAATGGCGACAAGCAATACATAGACGCCTCACAGGTCCGCTATTTGAATGATCGCGGCATCGCTTTCGTCACCATCAACTATCGCAACCTTTCGGAGGCCAAGCGGGACGGCATCTTTCCGCCCCTGCTGGCCTCCCTGCAGGACGCCAGGCGCTCGCTGGATTTCATCCGCAGAAACAGGGACGAACTGCAGCTCGACCCCGATCGGATCGCCGTCTACGGCTCCTCATCGGGCGGTTTCAACGCGCTCTGGCTTGGATTGTCCTCGGAGCTGCCAGGAACCGGCTTGACAACCCGTGGCGTGAGAGCCGTCGCCGCCCTCGACGCCCAGACCTCGATCGACCCGGAGCAGATGCGCCGATGGGTGGGGCCGGGCCTGGCCTATGGCGGGCATGCATTCGGGCTTGCGGAGCCGGATTTCGAGGAATTCCTAGCCAAACGCTCCGAATTCGAGCCCTATTTCGCGCAATTGTCGCCAGCCGCGCTGGTGGGGTCGAATTCTCCGCCGATTTTCCTGCTCTATGGCAGCAAGACGTCGGAGACCAATCCGGGCGACATGTTTTATGTCCACAGCCCGAATTTCGGCATCGGCTTTGCCGAAGTCGCGAAGGAAAGAGGCGCGAACGTAACTTTCCTCCAGGATGGCGAGTCCGATCCGGGCAAGAAAATCCAGTTGCTGGAGTTCCTGGTCGAAAGCCTCAAGGACTGAGACGCCTTGCCGGCCGCCTCGCCAATCTTGGAGCATGATCCCGAAAGTTGCGGACTTTCGGATAAGATCCTGCTCCAAACAGACTTGCGGTGAGATGGCATTTCAAGGAGAAGCCATCTCACTCTGAAAAATCCGATCTCGGCCCCAAAACAGAATTGGGTTTCAGAAAGATCGAGCCCGCCGCCTCGAATGAGACGACGGGCCGATTTGTTGCCTAAGCCGCCCGGTCGAGGCGGGATGGTACTCGATACGCTCCATCACCACCAGCATGGGGCCATGTGGTTAATGGCCACTTAATCAAGCGCGACCTATCTTGGACCTGTGCCGGGAAACAGGATGGGAATCAGGCCAGCCAGCGCTTGCGGCGCTTGTAGTGCTTCACATCCTTGAAGGATTTACGCCCCTCGCCGCCGACACCGAGATAGAATTCCTTGACGTCTTCGTTCTGGCGCAGCGCGTGGGCCTCGCCGTCCAGCACGATACGACCTGATTCGAGGATATAGCCGTATTTGGCATAGCGCAGCGCGACATTGGTGTTCTGCTCGGCCAGCAGGAAGGACACGCCCTGTTCCTCGTTCAGTTTCTTGACGATCTCGAAGATTTCCTCGACCAGTTGCGGCGCCAGCCCCATCGATGGTTCATCCAGCAGGATCATCTTCGGCCGCGACATCAGCGCCCGGCCGATTGCCGTCATCTGCTGCTCGCCGCCCGACGTGTAGCCGGCCTGACTCGTCCGCCGCACCTTCAGGCGCGGGAAATATTCATAGACCAGGTCGAGATCGGCGCGGATTGCGGCTGCGCCGTCACGGCGTGTGAAGGCACCGCTCAGGAGATTGTCCTCGATCGACAGATGCCCGAAGCAATGGCGCCCTTCCATGACCTGAATGCAGCCACGCCTGACCAGTTGGTTTGGCGACAGCGCCTGCACCTGCCGGTCCTCGAACACGATGGTGCCCTTGGTCACCTCACCGCGCTCGGCATGGAGCAGGTTGGAGATCGCCTTCAGGGTCGTCGTCTTGCCGGCGCCATTGGCCCCCAGCAAAGCCGTGATGCCACCCTTGGGGACAGTCAGCGAAACACCCTTCAGCACCAGGATCACGTGATCGTAGATCACCTCGATATTGTTGACCGACAGGATCGGTGCGGCGGGTTCGGACTGTGGCGCGACATTGGTCATGGTGGCTCCAACGACAGTCCCTTCTCCCCGTCCACGGGGAGAAGGTGGCCCGAAGGGCCGGATGAGGGGCCGTGCTTCTTCGATCCGGATGTTCAAGCTCGGTGCTGCCCCTCACCTGCCTGCCGGCATCCTCTCCCCGCAAGCGGGGAGAGGAAAGCTGTCATTACATCTTGCACTCTTCGTTGATCGGCCACGGCGCGTTGGCGTCGGCATATTTCTTCGCCTCGGTCTCCACTAGCGGCTGGATCATGTCCTGATCGGCCTCGAGCAGGTCCGAAACCTTGACGAATTTCGAGCCGTCCCACTGCAGCATCCACGCCCCGGCATGGCCGGCATGGTTGTTGCACGAGGTCGAGAACGGCCCGATCATGCCGTCCATGCCGATTTCCTTCAGCCTTGCCTCGTCGAGCTTAAGGTTCTCCAACCCCCAGCGCAGTTGCTCGGCATTGACCACCTTGGTGTCGAAATGCTCCTGGGCGGCACGGATGCCTTCCACCGTGAACATCGAGATCAGCACGCCGCGCTGGTAGAACACCCAGTCGAACTCGCCCTCGCCGATCTCGGCCTTCTTGGCATCCAGCACATATTTCTTGATGTCCTGCATGACCGGAGAATCGGACTGCGGCAGGCTCCACGAAATGGCGCGATAGCCCTTGCCGGCTTCGCCGACTGACTTCATGTCGCCGTCATGGCTCGACCACCAGATACCGATGAACTTGTCCATCGGGAACTTGGTCTTGGCCGCTTCAGTGACGGCGCCGACATTCATCGCGCCCCAGCCCCACATCAGCACGAAATCCGGACGCTCGCGGCGGATCTGCAGCCACTGGGCCGACTGGTTTTGCATTTCCTTCACGCCGACCGGGATCGGCAGGAAGGTGAAGCCATATTTTTCGGCATAAGCCTGAAGCAGCGGGATCGGCTCCTTGCCATAGGGCGCATCCAGGTGCAGCAGCACGATCTTCTTGCCCTTCAGGCTTTCCAGATTTCCTTCCGAAATGTTCTTCAGGATCATCGAGGCGCCATCCCAATAGGAGGCCGGCGGATTGAAGGCCCACTGGAACACCTTGCCGTCGGCCATCGGCGAGAAACCGTAGCCGGGCGCAAGGATCGGAATCTTGTCGACGTTGGACTTGGGCAGCACCTGCAGCGTGATACCGGTCGACCAGGGCTGGGTGACGATGCTGGAGGCCTTGGTCTTTTCGTAGCACTCCGCGCCCTTCTCGGTATTGTAGCCGGTCTCGCACTCGTCGTAATTGAGCCTGACGCCGTTGACGCCGCCGTCGCGCTCGTTGAGCATCAGCATATAGTCGCGCTGGCCGTTCATGATCGGGGTGCCGGTCGCCGCAAACGGCCCCGTCCTATAGGACAGGTTCGTCACATTGACCGCGTCTTCAGCATAAGCGGCTACCCCGCCAAGCGCCGTCGCCAGGGCCAGTGCGGCCGGCAGAAGCGCATATTTCCTCAGATTTGTCTTCATTCTCATTTCCTCCACTTGGTCGTTTTTCCATTGCGGATCGGGCGATCCAACCCCGTCTGACGGCCGCAGCCGAATCTTGTCTGTTAGTGCGGGAACGGCCAGATGATCAGCTTTTCCCGTGCAATCGCCCACAGCCGCGCCAGGCCATGCGGCTCCAGGATCAGGAAGCCGATGATTGTCGCCCCCACGATCATGGTATTGAGATGTTCCACCATCGCCGAGCCGATCGGCAGCCCGAAGGCGCGCGGCACCGCGCTGATGATGACCGGCAGGGCAACGATGAGGATGGCGCCGAGATAGTTGCCAAGGATCGAGCCCATGCCGCCGATGATGACGATAAACAGCACCCGGAACGACAACTGGATATCGAACAGCACCGGCTCGGCCGCCCCGCGCCACAGGAATACGAACAGCGCGCCCGCAATGCCCACGATATAGGACGAGACGGCAAAGGCCGACAGTTTTGCCTTCATCAGGTTGATGCCAACCAGTTCGGCCGCGATGTCCATGTCGCGCACAGCCTTCCAGATACGGCCGATGCGCCCGCGCGTGATGTTGATTGAAAACCAGGTGATCAGGCACACCACCACCAACACGAAATAATACTGCACGATCGCGGTCGCATTCGGGCCCACCACCGGCACGCCGAACATGCTGAGCGTCGGCACCTGGATCGCGCCCGACGAATTGTAGTTGTAGAGCCAGGCCCATTTCTCGAACAGCCAGACCAGGAAGAACTGGGCGGCCAGCGTGGCGATGGCGAGATAAAAGCCCTTGATGCGCAGCGACGGCAGACCAAAGGCCATGCCCACGGCCGCCGAGAAGAACCCGGACAGCGCAATCGCCACCACGATGTTCATTTCCGGAAAGATGGTGATCAGCTTGTAGCAGGCATAGGCGCCCACCCCCATGAACGCGCCGGTGCCGAGCGAAAGCTGCCCCGCATAGCCGGTGAGGATGTTGAGGCCGAGCGAGGCCAGCGCATAGATCAGGACGGGGATCAACAGCGCCTTGAACACGAACTCGTTGGCGGTTGCCGGCAGTACGACGAAGGCGAGCAGCAGGATGAAGCCGAGCAGCCACGCATCCTGCTTGACCGGAAACAGCGCGTGATCGGCGTAGTAGGAGGCCTTAAACTGGCCGATGGTGCGGTAAAGCATGTGGTCCTACACCCGCTCGATGATTTTTTCGCCGAACAGACCTTGCGGCCGGAACAGAAGCACGATCAACGCCAGAACGAAGGCAAACCAGGTCTCGGTATTGCCACCGAGCAGCGGCTGGCCCCAATAGATCTCGAATAGCTTTTCCAGGACGCCGATCGCCAGCCCGCCGACGATGGCCCCGAGCACGGATTCCAGTCCGCCCAGCATCAGCACCGGCAGCGCCTTGAAGGCGATGACCTCGAGCGCGAAGGAAACGCCCGCACGCGCGCCCCAGACGATACCCGTCGCCAGCGCGATGACGCCGGCGATGAACCAGACCAGCACCCAGATCGTCGATAGCGAGATACCGACCGAAAGGGCCGCCTGGTGGTCGTCGCCGAGTGCGCGGATGGCGCGGCCCATCTTCGAGCGGTTGAGGAATACCAGAAGCCCGGCCACCAGAAGCACCGCGCCGATGACCGCCGTCAGGTCCTTCTGCTCGATGGAGACGAAGCCGCCAAAGGGCTCGAACTCGAAACTGCCGGTCGGGATATAAAGCTGCTCGGTGATCATCACCTTGTTTTCGCCGCCGAAAATGATCTCGCCGAAGCCGATCAGGAACAGCGTGATACCTATCGTGGCCATGAACAGGATGAGATCGGGCTGGTTGACCAGCGGCCGCAGCACGACCCGCTCGATGGCAACGGCGAGGATGAACATCACCAGCAGCGTCAGCGGCACGGCAAGCAGCGCCGGCACGCCCTTTTCGTGGAAGCCCACCAGGGTCAGCGCGGCGAACACCACCATGATGCCTTGCGCGAAATTGAAGATGCGCGACGATTTGTAGATCAGCACGAAGCCCAGCGCGATCAGCGCATAGAGCACGCCTGCCACCAGACCTTCCCATAAAACCTGAAGCAGGAAATCGGGCGCGCCGGCCATGTCGGCGAATGGTTTGACGAGAATGGAGTTCAGGAATTCCATCAACAGCTTCCCCCGATGGCCAATGCTTCTCCATCACCCCCCTCTGGCCTGCCGGCCATCTTCCCCTCAAGGGGGGAGATTACGCTGGCACCGCCCTTCGCGACCCATCTCAGACGTACCAGAGAAAATGGTGACGTTAGCGCAGGCTGATCTCCCCCCTTGAGGGGAAGATGGCCGGCAGGCCGGAGGGGGGTGACCATGGGCTCGAACATCGATCGCAGCGCTACCCCGCCAGTTGCGGGAACAGGCCGAGCAAGCCGATGATGATGAGGTAGATGGCGACGATGTAGTTCAACAGCCGCGGCATCACGAGGATGAGCACGCCGGCGATGAGCGAAACCAGTGGCGTTATGGCCAGTGTCGAAATGGTCATGTCCTTGTCCCTTCAATGCGCAACCCCGAGATACGCATCGATCACGTGTTTGTTTGACTTCACGACATCGGGGATGTCGTCGGCAATCTTCTTGCCGTAGTCGAGAACGACGACGCGATCGGAAAGGTCCATGACAACGCCCATATCGTGTTCGATCAGCGCGATCGTGGTGCCGCGCTGACGGTTCACGTCGATGATGAACCGGCTCATGTCCTCCTTTTCCTCGAGGTTCATGCCGGCCATCGGTTCGTCCAGCAGAAGCAGCGAGGGTTCCATGGCGAGCGCCCGGCCAAGCTCCACGCGCTTCTGCAGCCCGTAGGGCAGCTTGCCGACGGGCGTGCGCCTGATGTGCTCAATCTCGAGGAAATCGATGATCTCCTCCACCTTCTCGCGATGCTCGATCTCTTCCTTCAGGGCCGGTCCGTGCCAGAACATCTGCCAGAACAGGTTGCGCTTCATCAGCACCGAACGGCCGGCCATAATGTTGTCCAGCGTCGACATGCCCTTGAACAGCGCCACGTTCTGGAAGGTGCGGGCGATGCCCTGCCTCACCGCGTGATGCGGCTTCATCGCCCGCCGTTCCTCACCGCGAAACACGATCGTACCCTGCTGCGGCGTATAGAACCCGTTGATGACATTGAGCATCGAGGTCTTGCCTGCGCCGTTGGGGCCGATGATGGCGCGGATCTCGCCCTTGCGGACATTGAAGGAGATATCGGTGATGGCCTTCACGCCGCCGAAGGAGAGCGAAACATTCCTGACATCCATCAGGAGTTCGCCGGCGGGTATGCCGTCGTCGGGCGCGGCCACGACCAGGTTTTCGGGACGCGAATTCATTCCGCAGCCTCCCTCATCGGCTGCGCTGCCGGATGGACCTTGGCGTCCATGATCCGGACGGTCGCGCGCACAGTGCCCTTGCGCCCGTCCTCATAGGTCATTTCGGTTTCGATATATTTTTCCGTCGAGCCGTCATAGAGCGCCTCGATCAGCGGCGCATAGCGGTCGGCGACGAAGGCCCGGCGCACCTTCAGCGTGCGGGTCAGTTCGCCATCGTCGGCATCGAGTTCCTTGTGCAGCACCAGAAACCGCTTGATCTGTCCGCCGGCCATGATCGGCTCCTTCGACAGCCTGAGATTGGCTTCATCGACATTACGGGCAATCATCTCGTAAACCTGCGGATGACCTGCGAGTTCCTGATAGGAGGCATAGGCGATATTGTTGCGCTCGGCCCAGTTGCCGACCGCCTGCAGGTCGATATTGATGAAAGCTGCGGCAAAGTCCCGGCCATGGCCGAAGGCAACCGCCTCCTTGATGTTGGGAAAGAATTTCAGCGTGTTCTCGATATATTTCGGGGCAAACAGGGAGCCGTCATTGAGCTTGCCGACATCCTTGGCGCGATCGATGATCTTGAGCTGGCCATCGGTGTCAAAGAAGCCGGCATCGCCCGTCTTGACGTAGCCGTCCTCCGTCAACGTCTCCTCGGTCGCGCCCTCCTGCTTGAAATAGCCGGTGAACATGCCGGGCGAGCGGAACTGCACCTCGCCCGCATCCGATATCCTTATATCGACATTGGGTGCGGCTGGCCCGACCGTATCGGCCCGCACCTCGCCGTCCTTCTGCGCCGTCACATAGAGGAACGCCTCGGTCTGCCCGTAGAGCTGCTTGAGGTTGATGCCCAGCGAACGGAAGAAGGAGAACAGGTCCTGGCCGATCGCCTCGCCGGCCGTATAAGCCACGCGGATATTGGACATGCCGAGCACATTGCACAGTGGCCCGTAGAGGAAGAGCCTTCCGAGCGCATAAGACAGGCGCCCCGCCAGCGGCACAGGCCTGCCTTCCAGGATCGCCTCGCCATATTTGCGGGCGACCTTGATATAATGGTCGAACAGCTTGCGCTTGACCCAGCCGGCATCCTCCATGCGGATCGTCACGCTGGTCAGCAGACCCTCGAAGATACGCGGCGGCGCGAAATAGAAGGTCGGGCCGATCTCGCGAAGGTCCTGCGCCACCGTCTCGTTGCTTTCGGGGCAGCACATGCAGAAGGCAGAGACATAGCCCTGCGCATAGTTGAGATAGTGGTCGCCCACCCAGGCCAGCGGCAGATAGGCAAGCACGCTGTCGTTCTCGTTCAGCCGGTCGAATTCGGCCGTATCGTGCGCGGCCTTCACCGCGGCATCGGCACGGATCATCACGCCCTTGGAGCGGCCCGTCGTGCCCGAGGTGTAGAGCATCACCGAGATGTCGTCGCCGCCTGCCTGGCGGATATCCTCTTCCCAGCGGGCGGCAAGCCCTGCATCCGCCTTCAGCAGCGCCTCGCCCTTGCGCTGCAGGTCGGCAATCGCATGCAGACCCTTCGGATCGTAGTCGGCCAGGCCGCGCGGCTCGTCATAGATGATGTCGGTCAGCAGCGGAATCTTCTCGACAAAGGAGCGGATCTTGTCGACCTGTTCCTGATCCTGCACCACGGCAAAGCGCACGCCGGCATGGTCGAGCACATAGGCCATCTCCTCGGCCACAGCGTCGGCATAGACCGGCACCGGCACAGCACCGAGGGACTGCGCGGCCGTGAACGTCCAGTAAAGGCGGGGGCGGTTGGCACCTATCACCGCGACGCGATCGCCCCGCTTCAGGCCCAGTGCCTGCAGGCCGAGTGCGAGACTGCGTATTTCCGCGAGCTGCTGGTTCCAGGTCCAGCTTTGCCAGATGCCATAGTCCTTGTGGCGCATGGCAGCCCGATTGCCGAACCGCGCCGCATTGTGGAGCAGGTATTTCGGAAAAGTATCGAGGGTCATCTCGGCGGCGGGCGCCGTCGCGGCCGTGCTCATAATCCTCCCAACTCCGTATGTGCTACGGATGTTGCGCCCATCATCGCATCAACGGAGGCGTCGGCAAATCCCCAATTAGCAGCACGGCGGCGCAGCCCGCACATCGAGCCCATAGGGGCCCGCCTGTCGCGCCATGACCAGGACCTTGCCAATTGCGTCTCCTCCCACCAGCGTCAGGTCTGCCTTGCATCGCCGGCTCTTGTCTTGCAGCGCCGTGCACGAGGCACACCAAGCTGGTATCGGTCAGGCTATTCCCGAATCGCGGCAATATTCAACGCGCCCCTTGACAGACAGTCCGCCAGAT
Source organism: Pseudaminobacter sp. (assembly GCA_049646905.1). GTDB lineage: Bacteria > Pseudomonadota > Alphaproteobacteria > Rhizobiales > Rhizobiaceae > Pseudaminobacter. The sequence goes on from JBARWP010000044.1 coordinate 27,407, forward strand.
TGTCTTTTGAATGGGCGGCACGCCTGCATCGCGCTTATTCGAAGCCAGACCGGGCGCCGTAATCCCCCAGCCTTTCAACATCTGCCACGACAATGCGGCCGTGCTCGACCTTGAGCAGGCCTTCTTCTTCCAGCGCCTGCAAGCTGCGATTGGCAACCGGACGCGATACGCCGGCAAGCAGGGCAAGCTCCTCCTGCGTGATCTCGATCAGTTCGTTCACATCGGGATTGAGCACCGGATTGCACAGCCAGGCAAGGTTGCGCGCCACCCGCGCCTTGGGATCGAGAATGCGTTCATATTCGGTGGAGGCGATGAACTGCGCCAACCGCTCATTCAACTGGCGCACCAGGAAGCGGTTGAAGCCGACGGAATTCTCATAGAGCCAGACGAATGTCGAGCGGCTCATCATCAAAAGATAGGTGTCGCGCAGCGCAACGAGGTCGTATTTGCGCGGCTCGTCCTTGAGCACCGAACCTTCACCGAACCAGCCGCCCGCGCCGATGCCGGCAAAGGTTATGGCCTTGCCGCTGCGGGCAATCGAACTCATCTTGATCAGGCCGGTGACGATGCCCGTCCAGTAGTCGTACCTGTCGCCGCGATGGCACAGATAACTGCCCTTGGCGTAGTGCTTTTCCGACACCCCGCGCAGTGCCCGCTCGACCTCCTCGTCGGCAAGCTCACGCGCCCAGACGGTGTTTCGGACTAACTCGTTCCTGCTGTTCATCGATCCTCTGCCGCCTGCGCGCTCATGGCACGCAGCCTCGGCATCTTATGAACGGCGACCACATCGATGACAAGGCTGCCGCTGGACCGCTGCTCGTCCAGGGTCGGCTCGGCCCGGGGCTCAGGCGGCGTTGCGGAAATATTTTGCCGTCGGCAGGATGGTCAGCGGCGCCAACTCGCCACGCTTCGGCCGCTGGAACAGCATGCGCTGTTCGATCGCGGTGGAGCGGAAGAAGGGAAAGCGCTGCAACGTGCGCTCCAGATTGTCCGAACAGTTGGAATCGTAAAGCAGGACCGGAACGGTGAACGGCGGATAGGCGCGCGGCTCTCCCACCTGAACCGAGCCGAAAATGCGGTGATAGAATGCGGCATGCTCCTCGCGAATGACGCACACGCAATTCGTGGTGTTGAAATAGCTGTTTGCGACCACCGCCAGGCGCAGCGTCAGATATGGCAGCGCCTTGTGGGTCGACAGGCAATCGGGATCGGCTGCCAGCAATGTCGGGTTGATGAAGGTTTCACCGCGCGCCAGCCTTGGCTCCAAGAGGTCGCCGAATACCGACATGATCGGGCCATAGGGCTCCTCGCGCGTCACATGATGAAGGCGCACCGTACTGACCAGCACATTGTCGATGAAAACGCCGTATCGATAACAGTTGGGTGTGTCGTCGAGGTCGTCCGTCATCATCTGGTCGGCGGATTCGGGAAGGAATCCATGCAGCCGATAGGCCTTGTAGCGAAGGCGGAAGATCGCCTCCAGATCCTCGCCGCTGTGGCAGCGCCGATACTCGACATGCTCGAGCAATGCCGAAACATTGCGGGAAAATGACCCGCCACCCGCAACAGCGCCCCCGGCGCCGTTCCCCGCCGCAAGAATTTCCGCCGCCATTATAGACCCCCGTAACCCCGCCTTTGGAAAGCGTAGCGAAAGCCGGCCGCGAGCAAAAGGTGAAAACAGATCGGATTTAATTTACTTTTCATTAACCTTAACAATAGGTTAATTTAAGCTGCGGACGGCTATAGACTAATTGGCTACCCCTTCAAAGCGCTAAGGTGTCACACCCGGCCAAGCGTCGATCCAAGCGGCCCGGCGCTCAATTCAGTTCATCGAGACCGAAGTCGGTTTCTTCTGAGCGGCCAGATCCTTTGCGAACGGCCACACGGTGCTCGACATCGTCTCGATGCCCGACGCAGTCAGCGCCGAGCCAAACAGGAAGCCTTGCACCAGGTCCGGCTTCACCTGCAGGGCGAGGATCCTCAATTGCTCGAAGGTCTCCACGCCCTCGACCGTGACCACCAGTCCGAGTGGGCGCG
>JBARWP010000045.1:0-5473 GCA_049646905.1 Pseudaminobacter sp.
GACCTATACCGCGCCCGAGGGCAGTGAGCTTGTCCTGCCCGGGCGGTCGCTGATGCTGGTGCGCAATGTCGGCCACCTGATGACCAATCCGGCAATACTCTTGCCGGATGGCAGCGAAGTGCCGGAAGGCATCATGGATGCGATGGTCACCTCGCTGATCTCGCTGTACGATGTCGGCCCGAACGGCCGGCATGCGAACTCCCGCGCAGGCTCCGTCTATATCGTCAAGCCGAAGATGCATGGCCCGGCGGAAGTTGCGTTCTCCGTCGAGCTGTTCGACCGGGTCGAAGCTGTGCTGGGCATGAAGAAGAACACGCTCAAGATGGGTATCATGGACGAGGAGCGCCGCACCACGGTCAACCTCAAGGAATGCATCCGTGCCGCCAGGGAGCGCGTGGCCTTCATCAACACCGGCTTCCTCGACCGCACCGGCGACGAGATCCACACCTCGATGGAAGCCGGGCCGATGATCCGCAAGGGCGACATGAAGCAGGCTGCGTGGATTGCCGCCTATGAGAACTGGAACGTCGACACCGGGCTGGAATGCGGCCTTTCCGGTCACGCGCAGATCGGCAAAGGCATGTGGGCGATGCCCGACATGATGGCGGCGATGCTGGAGCAGAAGATCGGACATCCCAAGGCGGGCGCCAACACTGCCTGGGTGCCCTCGCCGACCGCCGCCACCCTGCATGCCACCCATTATCACCGGGTCGACGTCCATGCGGTCCAGGAAGGGTTGAGAAACCGGCCGAAGGCGAAGCTCAACGACATCCTTTCGGTGCCGGTGGCGGTTCGCCCGAACTGGGCGCCGGAAGAAATCCAGCACGAACTCGACAACAATGCACAGGGCATCCTGGGCTATGTCGTGCGCTGGGTCGACCAGGGCGTCGGCTGCTCGAAAGTGCCTGACATCAACGATGTCGGCCTGATGGAAGATCGCGCCACGCTGCGCATCTCCTCGCAGCACATCGCCAACTGGCTGCACCATGGCGTGGCCAGCCGTGACCAGGTGATGGAGACGATGAAACGGATGGCTGCGATCGTCGACCGGCAAAATGCCGCCGATCCGCTCTATCGGCCGATGGCTCCGGACTTCGACAACTCCATCGCCTTCCAGGCCGCCTGCGACCTGGTCTTCCAGGGACGCAGCCTGCCCAGCGGCTATACCGAACCTGCCCTCCACAAGCGCCGGCTGGAGCTGAAGGCGAAGGTGGCCGGCTGAGGCATGAAGGAGCACGCATGAAGCTCCTCGCCATCGACTGCTCGGCCCGGTTCTGCGCGGCATGTATCCATGATACCAATACCGACCGGGAACTTGGACGCATGGTGCTTGACCTCGGCAAGGGCCATGCCGAGCATCTGACGGGTGTGGTCGAGGATGCGATGATGGCGGCTGGCGTGGAGTTTTCCGATCTCGGGGCCGTTGCCGTTTCGGTGGGCCCGGGTTCGTTCACCGGCGTGCGGGTCGGCGTGTCGGCGGCACGCGGCTATGCGTTGGCGCTGGGAATACCGGCGATCGGCGTGACCACGCTGGAGGCGATTGCCGCCGAGGCGCGTGATGTCTCGGGGCCGGTCAACGTGCTTGCCGCACTCGATGGTGGGCGCGGAGAAATCCAGGCGGCCGTCTACGATGGTGCTGGTGCCACGCTGTTTCAGCCCGCGGTGATCGATCTCAAACAGGCAGTGGCGCTGGCGAGGCAGTTTTCCGCAAGGCTGGCCGGAACCGCAGCCGAGCGGATTGCGGCAGCGCTGCAGGACCCTGGCCTTGCCGCCGGTCCGCTGGCCGCGACCGCCGATATCGGCGTCTATGCAAGACTGGCGGCGAAAAAGCAGCCGACTGAGAAGCCGCGGCCGCTTTATCTGCGCGAGCCGGATGCCAAGCCGCAGGCAGGCTTCATCCTGCCGCGAAGCACGCAGAACGGGGGCAGGTGATGCGGATACCCTTCTTCCAGCCGCGTGTCCGCGACTATGCGCTCGAACCGCTGACGGCAGCCGACAGCGATGCCATTGCCGTGCTGCATCAGGAGGATTTCGTCCGGCCCTGGACCGGTGTGGAATTCGCCGATCTGCTGGAACAGGACACCGTGTTCGGATTTGCCGCGCGTGAGGTCGGGCAGCGTGGCGCCGCACCCGTCGGCTTCGTGCTGGCACGGCTGGCCGCAGGTGAGGGGGAGATACTGACCGTTGCAGTTGCCCGCTCCCACCGGCGGCAAGGAATTGGCTGGCTGCTCATGGATGCGGTCCTGCGGCACCTGCACGGCGAACGCGCGCAGTCGCTGTTTCTGGAGGTCGATGAGACCAACGCGGCCGCAATCGCGCTCTATCGGCGGCTGGGCTTTCATGAAGTCGGACAACGGCCGGCCTATTATTCCAGCAGCGGCGGCCGGACGGGCGCGCTGGTCATGCGCCGCGATCTTCGCTAGACCATGATGCCGAAAAGTGGGTACCGGTTTTCGGACGACATCATGGCCTATCTAATTGAATTTGCGGCATGTATGCGACGCCAAGTGGGTCCACTTGGCTGCAACGTGCTCTAGGCGACCATGCAGCGGCAGGTCTCTCCATGATCGGCTGGATGCGTATCAGCCTGGGTTTGCTGTCGGTCGCAGCCGGTTCGGCGGTACTGGCGCCGCTGCAGGCGCTGGTTCTGAGAGCCGGCCTTGCCAATGAGTTCGTGCTTCCGCGTGCATGGCATCGGCTGATCCTGCGGGCTCTGGGCATGCGGGTTCGAATCCACGGCACGATGTCGGGCGCGCGCCCCCTGCTGCTGGCGGCAAATCACGTTTCCTGGACCGATATCATGGTGCTTGGGGCGTTCAACAACCTTGCCTTCATAGCCAAGTCGGAAATGGCGGGATGGCCTGTGCTCGGCAGCCTGGCGCGGCTGCAACGCACCGTGTTCATCGAGCGCGAGCGCCGGCGAAAATCCGGCGAGCAGGCAAGCGAAATCGCTGCCCGGCTGGCTGCCGGTGATGCGATGGTGCTGTTTGCCGAAGGAACGACCGGCGACGGCAACCTGCTCTTGCCGTTCAAAAGCACGCTGTTCGGTGCTGCAAATATCGCCATTGCCGAAGGGGGCACCGACAAGGTGTTCATCCAGCCCGTGGCCATCGCCTATACACGGTTGCACGGCCTGCCGATGGGAAGGCAGCATCGCACGGTGGCGGCCTGGATAGGGGACATGGACCTCGTGCCGCATATTGGTCGGCTGCTCGCCGAAGGGGCCATCGATGTCGAGGTTCATTTTGGCGAGCCGCTCGAATTTCGGGCCGATTCGAGCCGCAAGGATGTGGCGCGACGGGTGGAAGAGCAGGTGCGCGCCATGATGCAGGACGCCTTGCGCGGGCAGGACGCACGGAACTGACTAAGAATCCGGCTGTTTTTCGCTGCTGAAACGGGCTAGAAGCCGCCTCATGAAGCTTGACGACGTATTGACGGATGAACGCGCGGCACCGGCGGAAGGCCCGGGTGCCGTGAGTGGCGCTGCCCGTAAGGTCTATGTCAAGACCTATGGCTGCCAGATGAATGTCTACGACTCCCAGCGCATGACCGATGCGCTGACGGCGGACGGCTATGTCGCCACCGACGTCATCGAGGATGCCGATGTCGTGCTCCTCAACACCTGCCATATTCGCGAAAAGGCGGCTGAAAAGGTCTATTCCGAGCTCGGCCGCATCCGCGACATGAAGCAGGAACGGGCGGAGACGGGCCGCGAATTGATGATCGGCGTCACCGGTTGCGTTGCGCAGGCCGAAGGCCGCGAGATCATTCGCCGCGCGCCGGCGGTCGATCTGGTCGTCGGGCCGCAGACCTATCACCGGCTGCCCGAGGCGCTGCGCAAGGCACGCGGCGGCGCGAAGGTCGTCGAGACCGACTATGCGCTGGAGGACAAGTTCGACCATCTGCCCCAGCCGCGCCGGGCCGATGTGATCAGCCGCGGCGTCACCGCGTTTTTGACCGTGCAGGAAGGTTGCGACAAGTTCTGCACCTTCTGCGTGGTGCCCTATACGCGTGGTTCGGAGGTTTCTCGGCCTGTCGCCCAGATCGTTTCCGAGGCCGAGCGCCTGGCCGAGGCTGGCGTGCGCGAAGTCACCCTGCTTGGCCAGAACGTCAATGCCTGGCATGGCGTCGGACCTGATGGCAGCGAATGGGGCCTGGGGCGGCTGCTGTTCCGGCTGGCGGAAATCCCGGGGTTGGCGCGCCTGCGCTACACGACCAGCCATCCGCGCGATATGGACGACGAACTGATTGCCGCCCATCGCGACCTCAAGGCGCTGATGCCTTATCTGCATCTGCCGGTGCAATCGGGTTCGGATCGTATCCTGAAGGCGATGAACCGCAAGCATAGCGCCGACGACTACCTCCGGCTGATCGACCGCATCAGGAATGCGCGCCCGGATATCGCCATGTCGGGCGATTTCATCGTCGGCTTCCCCGGTGAGACGGAAGGGGATTTCGAGGCGACCATGAAACTGGTCGACCATGTCGGCTATGCACAGGCATTCTCTTTCAAATATTCGCCGCGGCCCGGAACGCCGGGCGCCGATATGAAGAACCAGGTCGAGGAAGCGGCCAAGGACGAGCGCTTGCAGCGGCTCCAGGCTTTGCTGATGGATCAGCAGGCGGCGTTTGCGGCGGGCCTCGTCGGCAGCACCATCGAGGCACTGATCGAAAAGCCCGGCCGGCAGGCGGGCCAGATCGTCGGTCGTTCGCCCTGGCTGCAGCCGGTTATTCTTGATGAAAAGGCTGGAAAAATCGGCGACATTGTCCAAGTACGAATCATCAGAACGGGCCATGCCAGCCTGTTTGCCGAATTGGCCTGACAGCTTCGGCCGGCGAGGAGAAACGTTTGAACGCCAAGACAGATCTGAAGAAACTGCCCTCCGGGGCCTCGGACATGGCGCATATCGTTTTGACCTTCGACAACAACAAGCTGGCCAGCGCGCTTTACGGCCAGTTCGATCAGAATCTGGCGCGACTTGAGCAAAAGCTCGGCGTCGATATCAGTTCGCGAGGCAACCAGCTCACCATCAAAGGGGATCCAACCGCCGCCGAACAGGCGCGCCGGGCGCTGGACCATCTCTACGGCATATTGCAGAAGGGCGTGGATATCGCCCAGTCGGACGTGGACGGGGCAGTCAGGATGGCAATTGCCGCCGACGACCAACTCACGCTGCCGACGCTGGAGCGCAAGGGCAAAATGGCGGCCGCCCAGATCGCCACGCGCAAGCGCACCATCTATGCCCGCTCCCTCAACCAGGACGCCTATATGCGCGCGCTGGAGCGGGCCGAACTGGTGTTCGGCATCGGGCCTGCCGGCACCGGCAAGACCTATCTGGCGGTCGCGCATGCCGCCATGCTGCTCGAGCGCGGCATGGTCGAGCGCATCATCCTGTCGCGGCCGGCCGTGGAGGCTGGCGAGCGGCTGGGCTTCCTACCCGGCGACATGAAGGAGAAGGTCGATCCCTATCTG
>JBARWP010000046.1:0-11610 GCA_049646905.1 Pseudaminobacter sp.
GGCGTGGGCCTGTTTCTGGCCACCATCGGCAAGCACGATGGAGAAAATGCCGCTCGCGCCGGTAAAATCGCGCTTCCACAAGCCGTGGCCCGGGTGGCTTTCGAGGGCAGGGTGCAGCACGCGTGCCACGCCGGGCCGGGTCTCCAGCCAGCGCGCTATTTCCAGCGCGCTCTGCTGGTGCCGCTCGAGCCGCACTCCCATGGTGCGCAACCCGCGCAACACCAGGTAGACATCGTCGGGGGCCGCACAGCAGCCGAGCGTGATGAAGGCATCGTGCAGGCGCTGCCAGCACGCTTCATTGGCCGAGACCGTGCCTAAAAGGACGTCGGAATGGCCGGCCGGATATTTCGTCGCCGCGTGGATCGATACGTCGACGCCGTAGTCGAGCGGCTTGAAATAGAGCGGCGTCGCCCAGGTGTTGTCCATCATCACCACTGCACCGCCTGCACGGGCGGCCTTGGCGATCGCGGGGATGTCCTGCATCTCGAATGTGTTGGAGGCCGGTGATTCGGTGAAGACGACCTTGGTGTTCGGCTTCATCAGCGCCGCGATCTGCGCGCCGACATGCGGGTCGTAATACTCGACCTCGATACCCAGGCGCTTCAGCATCGTGTTGGCGAAATTGCGCGTCGGCGCATAGACGGAATCGACGATCAGCACGTGGTCGCCGGCCGAAAGGAAGGCAAGCAGCGGAATGGTGACGGCCGCAAGCCCGGAGGGCACGATGATGGTGCCGGCTGATCCTTCCAGTGCGTTCATCGCCTCTGCCAGAGCATCCGTGGTCGGCGTGCCGCGCGTCCCGTAGGTGTATTTCTGGGAGCGTTCGGCCATGGTCGCGGCATTCGGGAACAACACGGTGGAGGCATGGACCACCGGCGGATTGACGAAGCCGTGATAGTCGCGCGGATCATTGCCCGTATGAGCCAGCCGCGTGTTAACGCCCATTTTCTCCAAAGCACGCTTGTCCATGATTTTCCCTGTCGTGAAATCCAGCTTGAGGCATAAGTCGGCGCGGCGGCAGGCGCAACAACAACGGCGCCGACGGGTGGAACATCGTTGTGCCGGGAATGAAAGATTCCTCTTGGTAATAGCGGAATTCAGCGGCGCATCACAATGGTTTTCAATTGATTAACGATGTGTCATTGCACTTGACCTGAAGCTGATAATCGCTTTCGATGCGTTTCGTGAATGAAGCGTGGCCGACGCATCCGCGATGATGCGCCATTCTGGAAATGGGCTGGAATGAAATGCTGCCTTCACACGGGATAAGAGGGGTTTAGCCCCGACAACAAAACTGAAAAAAGGGTCTGTGGGATGAATAAAGCTGTAAAAGTCGTTCTCGGCGTCGCCGCACTTGGCTTCGCAGCCTCTACTGCCTCGGCGGCGACGCTGGATGACGTCAAGGCCAAGGGATTCGTTCAATGCGGTGTGAACACCGCTCTTGCCGGCTTTTCGGCGCCTGATGACAAGGGCGATTGGAAGGGGCTGGACGTGGATCTGTGCCGCGCGGTGGCTGCCGCCGTGTTCGGCGATGCCACGAAGGTGAAGTTCACGCCGACCAACGCCAAGGAGCGCTTCACCGCCCTGCAATCGGGCGAGATCGATCTGCTGTCGCGCAACACCACCTGGACGCTGAGCCGCGACACCTCGCTCGGCTTCAACTTTGCCGGCGTCAACTACTATGACGGCCAGGGCTTCATGATCAACGCCAAGAAGCTGCCCGGCGTGAATTCGGCGCTTCAGCTTTCCGGCGCTTCGGTCTGCGTGCAGAGCGGCACGACCACCGAGTTGAACCTTGCCGACTACTTCAAGGGCAACAACCTGGAATACAATCCGGTCGTGTTCGAGAAGCTCGAAGAAGTGAATGCGGCCTATGATGCCGGCCGCTGCGATGCCTACACCACCGACCAGTCGGGCCTGTATTCGATTCGCCTGACGCTGGCGGCTCCGGACGACCATGTCGTTCTGCCCGAAATCATCTCGAAGGAGCCTCTCGGGCCGGCCGTTCGCCAGGGCGACGATCAGTGGTTCGACATCGTGAAATGGTCGCTCTACGCGATGGTCCTGGCCGAGGAGTACGGCATCACCCAGGCCAATGTCGACGAGATGAAGAATTCTCCGAACCCGGATATCAAGCGCATTCTCGGCGCCGAGGCCGATTCGAAGCTCGGCACCGACCTTGGCCTGTCCAACGACTGGGTGGTCAATATCATCAAGGCTGTCGGCAACTATGGCGAGAGCTTTGAACGCAATGTCGGCCAGGGCAGCCCGCTGAAGATCGCTCGCGGTCTCAATGCGCTCTGGACCAAGGGTGGCCTGCAATACGCGATGCCCATCCGCTAAGGCGACGGTCCGATCCGGGAGGCGGCGCTCGCCTCTCGGTCTCCGTGAAAAGGAGACTCCATGGCCTCGCAGGACATAGTCCGGCATGACGCCGGCTCTCGCAGTTCATTCTTGAACGATCCGAAAATCCGTGGGCTGATCTACCAGACCGTCATCTTCATTTTGCTGGTTGCATTCGTCTACTGGATCGTCGGCAACACGGTCGAGAATCTGAGGCGTGCCAACATCGCCTCCGGCTTCGGCTTCCTCAACAATCGCGCTGGCTTCGATATCAGCCAGAGCATGGTCGAATACTCATCGGATTCGCGTTATTCGCGCGCGCTGCTGGTCGGCCTGCTGAATACGCTGCTGGTGGCTGTCACAGGCATCATCACCGCTTCGATCATGGGCTTCCTGATTGGTGTGGGAAGGCTTGCCAACAACTGGCTGGTGCGCAAGATCTGCATGGTCTATGTCGAGATCTTCCGCAACATACCGCCGCTTCTCGTCATCTTCTTCTGGTATTTCGGCGTCATTTCGGTGCTGCCGGCACCGCGCGACAGCGTGCAACTGCCCTTCTCCTCCTTCCTCAACAATCGCGGCTTCTTCCTGCCCAAGGCGGTGTGGGGCGAGGGGGCCTGGCTGATCCTCGTGGGGCTTGCCGTTGCCATCGCGATGGCGTGGTTCGTTGTGCGTCGGGCCCGCAAGCGGCAGGAAGCAACGGGTCAGCAATTCCCGGTGTTCTGGACCTCGGCGGCCTTGATCGTCGGCTTGCCTTTGCTGGCGTTCGCCTTCGCCGGATTTCCGCTTTCGTTCGAAATTCCGACCAAATCGACCTTCAACCTGATCGGCGGCTTCCAGATAAAGCCAGAATTTCTCGCGCTCTATCTGGCGCTCTCCTTCTATACCGCCGCCTTCATCGCCGAGATCGTGCGTGCAGGCATTCTGGGCGTCAGCAAGGGCCAGTCGGAGGCGTCCTTCGCGCTCGGGCTGCGGTCACGACAGGCGCTGCGGCTGGTGATCATCCCGCAGGCGATGCGCATCGTCATTCCGCCGCTGACCAGCCAGTATCTCAACCTGACCAAGAACTCCTCGCTTGCGATCGCCATCGGTTTCCCGGATCTCGTAGCGGTCGGCGGAACCATCCTCAATCAGACTGGTCAGTCTATTGAAGTGGTTGCGATCTGGATGGTCGTTTATCTCGGTATAAGCCTTTTGACCTCGCTGTTCATGAACTGGTTCAACGCCAGGATGGCCTTGGTGGAGCGATAAGACCATGCAGGGACACGACGTTTCTTATGTCAGGACCGAAATGGTCGATGCGCAGACCGCGCCCGTAAGCGAGCGCGGTCTCATCAGGTGGATCCGCGAGAACCTCATCGCGACGCCGATCGACGCCGTACTGACGATCGTAAGCATTGCGCTGATCGTCTATTTCCTGCCCTCGGCGCTGCGCTGGCTTTTCATCGACGCGCAATGGACCGGCACCGATCGCACTTTCTGCGCCACTGTGGCGCAAGGCGGTGCCCAACCCGACGGCTGGTCCGGTGCCTGCTGGGCCTTCGTCAAGGCTAAATACGAGCAGTTCCTGTTCGGCCGCTATACGATTTCCGAACGCTGGCGGGTGATACTGGTCGGGGCGATGTTCGTGGCGCTTTTCGTGCCGCTGCTGATCCCGAAGGTGCCCTACAAGCTGGCCAATGCGATCCTGCTGTTCGTCGTGCTGCCGATCGTCTCATTCTTCCTGCTGGTGGGCGGGTATTTCGGGTTGCCGCGCGTCGAGACCCAGCTTTGGGGCGGGCTGATGGTGACGCTGGTGCTGTCTTTCGTCGCCATCGCCGTGTCGCTGCCGCTCGGCATCCTGCTGGCGCTCGGGCGCCGTTCCGACCTGCCGGTCATCAAGATGCTCTGCGTCATCTTCATCGAGACGGTGCGTGGCGTACCGTTGGTGACGGTGCTGTTCATGGCAAGCGTCATGCTGCCGCTGTTCCTGCCGGCAGGCGTCACCTTCGACAAGTTCCTGCGCGCACTGATCGGCGTTGCGCTGTTTGCGGCAGCCTATATGGCGGAAGTGGTGCGCGGCGGACTGCAGGCCATCCCGAAGGGCCAGTACGAAGGCGCGGATTCACTGGGCTTGAGCTACTGGCAGAAAACGGGGCTGATCGTGTTGCCGCAGGCGCTCAAGCTGGTGATACCGGGCATCGTCAACACCTTCATCGGCATCTTCAAGGATACGAGCCTGGTCTACATCATCGGCATGTTTGACCTGCTGGGCATTATTCGCCAGAATTTCGCAGACGCCACCTGGGCAACCGCCCAGACCCCGATGACCGGCCTGATTTTCGCTGGCTTCGTCTTCTGGGTGTTCTGCTTTGGCATGTCCCGCTACTCGATCTACATGGAGCGCCGGCTCGACACCGGCTACAGACGCTAAGAACAATAAGGGGAACGGCCCATGGCCATCGAAAACGCTGTCAAACCCGAGGAAATCAGGGTTGATACCGGCAAGATGCACATCTCGGATACCGAGGTGGCGATCGATATCATCGGCATGCACAAATGGTACGGCGACTTCCATGTCCTGAAGGACATCAATCTGCGCGTCATGCGCGGCGAGCGGATCGTGATCTGCGGTCCGTCCGGCTCGGGCAAGTCGACCATGATCCGCTGCATCAACCGGCTGGAGGAACACCAGAAGGGCAAGATCATCGTCGATGGCAAGGAATTGACCAACGACCTCAAGAAGATCGATGAGGTGCGCCGCGAGGTCGGCATGGTGTTCCAGCACTTCGACCTCTTCCCGCATCTGACGATCCTGGAAAATTGCACGCTGGCGCCGATCTGGGTGCGCAAGGTCCCGAAGAAGCAGGCCGAGGAAACGGCCATGCACTTTCTGCGGCGCGTGAAGATTCCCGAGCAGGCCAACAAATATCCGGGCCAGTTGTCGGGCGGCCAGCAGCAGCGCGTGGCGATCGCGCGCTCCTTGTGCATGAACCCGCGCATAATGCTGTTCGACGAGCCGACCTCGGCGCTCGACCCCGAGATGATCAAGGAAGTGCTGGAGACGATGGTTGGGCTGGCCGAGGAAGGCATGACCATGCTGTGCGTGACCCACGAGATGGGTTTTGCCCGCAAGGTGGCCAACCGGGTCATCTTCATGGATCAGGGGCAGATCGTCGAGCAGAACACCCCGGCCGAGTTCTTCGACGATCCCCGGCACGAGCGCACCAAGCTGTTCCTGAGCCAGATACTGCACTGAGCGGTATTGTAGAGTAGGAGCCTCTTCGTTGGACTGGTTCAGTTTCCGACTGAAATTGCTCCCCAGGCCTGTGCGCAATTGCCGGATTGTCAGTGCGTCTGGTTGAAGGTTACGATGGAAACCTCCCCTTCCAGCGCGCCCTGATAGGCCGACATATGCGGCTCCTCGTCGGGCTCGCCCTCCATCTCGCCGATCTGGTCGAGTTCGGCTTCGACATAGCCTTCGGCGGCCAAGGCCTCGAGCGCCTTGCGCACGGCTGAATCCTCATCCGGCGCGCTCAGCATCACATGCACGCCGAGCGGGCTGCCGCCCTTCTTGCGCCAGACGCGGCCGGTGATGATCGTCACCGCTGTTTGTTCGTTGTCATTCATCTGCTGAGTACCCGTTATGGCGCATCGCCTTGCTGCCAAGGATATATAGGGCGGCGGACGCCCGGACAAATCCGGATCGCCGCTCTATCTGTCTGTTTGCCGCATTTGTGCGACGCCAAGTGATTCCACCTGGCTGCCAGATGCTTTGAGCGCGGTATCGCCTGGTGAACCGCCCCCCACGCAACTGACAAGGGTAGGCGTCAGGAATTTTCCCGGAAGAATTTCTGCACCGTCTTGACGCTGCCGGCATCGGCGACCGCGTAGCCGGGCAGGGACCCCACCGCCCGGCGGTAGTCCGTGCCGCTGATAATCTCCCGCAGGCGCTCCACCGGCTTCGCGTTCAGCATGTTGCTGCGGCAGATGAAGAAATAGTCCTCGGTGATGATGTGCACGAAGTCGAGGTCGAACTCGATGGCCGCCGCCTCGACGCCAAAGCCGGTATCGGCCATGCCTCTCGCGACATGGGCAGCTACGGCGGCATGGGTAAGCTCGACGTTCTGGTAGCCGGTGATCTCGCTGCTATCGATCTTGTTCTGTGCAAGAAGCTGCTCGAACAGCGCGCGCGTACCCGAACCCACATCGCGGTTGACGAAGGTGATGTTGGGATCGCGCAGCGCCCCGAGCCCGGTGATGTTGAACGGATTGCCGCGCTTGACGAAAAGGCCCATCTCGCGCGTCACGAAGCCGATGACGCAATAGACGCTCGGATCGAGCCATTTCTTCAGCGCCGCGACCGCGCGTTTGCGCAATTCCCCATGTGGCAGGTGGATCGCGGCCAGTTCGCATTCCTGCGCCCGCAGCGAATCCAGCGACGCCTGGTTGGTCATGTAGCGCAGGTCGATGTTGGAATCGGGGTTCTGCGCCAGGAATTCGCTGAGTTTCGATATCGCGAAACCATGGCTGGCGTGGATCCTGATGCGCGGCGGGACATCCGGCAACAGGTTGGCCAGCTCCATCTCCAGCTCCTGCGCTATATTGTGCAGTTGCGGTCCGAGGCGCGCCTTCAGGTGCTGCTCGGCCCAGACGAGCTTGTTGCCCAGCGGTGTCAGGTGCGAGCCCTTGCCGCGGTGTCGCTCGACCAGCGGTTCGCCGAAAAACGCCGACCATTGGTCGATGAGGTTCCAGGCATGGCGATAGGACATTCCGGTATGCTCGGCGGCGGTCGCCAAGGTGCCGGTCATCTTGATTTCACGCAGGAAGCTCAGCACGACGCGCATCGAATGTGGAGAGGTCTCGTTGGTGAAGTGCCAAGTTGCCTCGATGTTGATGCGAACCATCGCAGCCCTTCTCCCAACTGAAAATCCAATTGCTGGCGGGGTGCTTCAGGCAAGGACCACGCTGCGATTTACTGATGATCGCCGAGACCTGGCGACACCTCCTGCATGCGCCTACCAATTTTGCGGTTAAATGGCAAAGAACAGATTTCGTGCAGTTAATTGCAATTATTTGCTGGAGAGTATGTCTACCGCGTCCTTGGCAATCGGGTCCAGCCCGGCTCCCCCCTGCTGCCAATGCGCGCAGATCTGCTCGCGCATACGCGGTTCCCAGAATTTGGTGAGATGATCCGCCACCGCCTGAGGTGCTGAAGTCCGGCTCTGCGTCGCGAAGAATTTGCTGATCTGGTTGGCCATGCGGACAAGTTTATCAGGCGACATGATCGTCCAATCCTTCTTCTCTGATGCGCTGGGGATGGGTGAAGACCTCGAAGCCATCCTGGCGGGCAACGGCGACAATGGTGATGCCGGCTGCTTCGGCGGTGCGCAGCGCAAGTGCGGTAGGCGCCGACACGGCCACCAGAACCGGTATCTGCGCTACCGCTGCCTTCTGGACCATTTCCACCGAAAGGCGGCTGGTCAGCACGCCGAGACCTCCCCGCCCGTTCAGGCCGAGATTTGCCAACGCCCCGGTCAGCTTGTCCAAGGCGTTGTGCCGGCCGACATCTTCACGCAGGGCCACAAGCCCGTCCGCATGCGTCCAGAAGGCTGCCGCATGCACGGCGCTGGTTCGCTTGTGCAGCAATTGCCGCGCGGTGAGGGCGGCAAGGGCGGTCATGATATCGGCCGGGCTGAACACCGTGTCGTCGAGCACGGGCGGTTGCGGCCGCATCGCCTGTTCCAGCGATTCGATGCCGCACAGCCCGCATCCGGTCGGTCCGGCCAGGAAACGCCGCCTTTCCTGCAAAATGGAAAGGCGCGGCTGTGCAAGCCAGATGCGCAGATCGATACCCGGTGCGGTCTCGACGATGTCGAGGCTTTCAATTTCGCTGATCGAGTTGATCACACCTTCGGTCAGGCTGAAACCAGCAGCGAAATCCTCCAGGTCCTGTGGTGTGGCCATCATCACGGCATGCGCAGACCCGTTATAGGAGAAGGCTACTGCCACCTCCTCGGGGACGCTGCGCGCGCCGTTCGTGATGGTACCATCCCGCCAGACGCCGCGATCGACGCTGCTGACTGCATCCATCATGGACTACTCGGCTGCTTCGGCAGCAAGGATCCTGCGGCTGCGGCGCGAAAAATCGACATAGTCCTCCTGCCATTGCGTGGGGCCGTTGGAAGGCGATACCTGGACGGCCGTGCATTTGTATTCGGGACAGTTCGTTGCCCAGTCCGAATAGTCGGTGGTGACGACATTGGCCTGTGTATCGGGGTGGTGGAAGGTTGTATAGACCACGCCGGGAGCGACATTGTCGGTCACCTGCGCCCGCAGCGTCGTCTCGCCGGAGCGGCTGGCAAGCTTTACCCAGGAGCCGTTGGCGATGCCGCGCTCCTCCGCGTCATGCGGATGGATCTCCAGCACGTCCTCGGCATGCCAGACCACATTGTCTGTACGCCGCGTCTGCGCGCCGACATTGTACTGCGACAGGATGCGGCCCGTGGTCAGCAGAAGCGGATAACGGGGGCCGACACGCTCGTCGGTGGCGAGATATTCGGTGATGACGAAATTGCCCTTGCCGCGTACGAAATTCTCCACATGCATGACCGGCGTTCCGGCCGGTGTCTTCTCGTTGCAGGGCCATTGGATCGAGCCCATTTCTTCCAGCTTGGCGAAGGAGACACCGGCGAAGGTCGGCGTCAGGCGCGCGATCTCGTCCATGATCTCGGACGGGTGATCGTAATGCATCGGATAGCCGAGTGCGTTGCTGAGAGCCATGGTGATCTCCCAGTCGGCCATACCGTTCTTCGGCTCCATCACCTTGCGCACGAGCTGGATGCGGCGCTCGGCATTGATGAAGGTCCCGTCCTTTTCCAGGAAGGACGAGCCCGGCAGGAACACATGTGCATAATTGGCCGTCTCGTTCAGGAACAGGTCCTGCATGACCACGCATTCCATCGCGCTGAGGCCGGCCGCGACATGCTTGGTGTCCGGGTCGGACTGCATGATGTCTTCGCCCTGCACGTAAAGCCCCATGAAGGAGCCGTCGAGCGCGGCATCCAGCATGTTGGTGATGCGCAGGCCAGGTTCCTTTTCGAGCGGCGCCTTCCAGTCCATCTCGAACAGGCGGCGCACCTCGTCATTGGAGACATGGCGGTAGCCGGAGAATTCATGCGGGAAGGAGCCCATGTCGCAGGAGCCCTGGACATTGTTCTGGCCGCGCAGCGGGTTCACGCCGACGCCCGGACGCCCGATATTGCCGGTCGCCATGGCAAGGTTGGCGATCGCCATCACGGCGGTCGAGCCCTGGCTGTGCTCGGTCACGCCGAGCCCGTAATAGATCGCGGCATTGCCGCCGGTGGCATAAAGGCGGGCCGCGCCGCGAATGCTCTGGGCCGGCACGCCGGTTGCGACGGCCAGGACTTCGGGGCTGTTGCGCTCTTGCGCCACGAACGAAGCCCAGTCCTGGAACGCATCCCAGTCGCAGCGCTCGCGCACGAACTCCTCGTTGACCAGCCCTTCGGTGACGATCACATGGGCGAGCGCGGTGAGGATGGCGACATTGGTGCCGGGCAGGGTCGGCAGGTGGTAATCCGCCTTGATATGCGGCGACTGCACCAGATGGGTGCGGCGCGGATCGATGACGATCAGGCGGGCGCCATCGCGCAGCCTCTGCTTCATGCGCGAGGCAAAGACCGGATGCGCATCCGAAGGATTGGCGCCGATGACCAGCATCACGTCGGTCTGTTCGACCGAATCGAAATCCTGGGTGCCGGCAGACGTCCCGAACGTCGTGCCGAGGCCGTAGCCGGTCGGCGAGTGGCAGACACGCGCGCAGGTGTCGACATTGTTGTTGCCGAAGCCGGCACGCACCAGCTTCTGCACCAGGAAGGTCTCCTCGTCGGTGCAGCGCGACGATGTCAGGGCGCCGACCGACCGCGGCCCATGTTTCGCCTGGATGCGCTTGAACTCGGAAGCCGCATGCGCAATCGCCTCTTCCCAGCTCACCTCACGCCAGGGATCGGTGATCTTTTCACGGATCATCGGGTTGAGGATACGCTCCTTGTGGTTGGTATAGCCCCAGGCGAAGCGGCCCTTGACGCAGGAATGCCCATGGTTGGACTTGCCGTCCTTGTAGGGCACCATGCGCACGACCTCGTCGCCCTTCATCTCGACCTTGAAGGCGCAGCCAACGCCGCAATAGGCGCAGGTCGTGATCTTGGACCATTCCGGCTTGCCTTTTTCGATCACCGTCTTTTCGATGAGCGAGCCGGTCGGGCAGGCCTGCACGCAGGCACCGCAGGAGACGCAATCGGATTCCAGGAAAGGCTGGTCGGTGCCGGCCGCCATGACGGAGCCGAAGCCGCGCCCGGCGATCGTCAATGCGAAGGTGCCCTGGATGTCCTCACAGGCACGCACGCAGCGCGAGCAGACGATGCACTTGGCCGGATCGTAGCTGAAATAGGGGTTGCTGTCGTCGATGCCGCTGTTGCGGTGGTGCGCCGCATCGAAGCCGTAGCGAACCTCATCCAGCTCTACCTTGTGCGCGATGTCGAGCAGGTCGAATTCTTCCGCGTCCGCATAGAGCGATTCCACCGGATGGTCGGAGACGTAGAGCTCCATCACACCCTTGCGGATACGGTCCAGCCGCTCGGAGCGCGTGGCGACCACGATCCCTTCCGCAACCGGCGTGGTGCAGGAGGCGGGCGTGCCGTTGCGGCCTTCGATCTCGATCAGGCACAGGCGGCACGAGCCATAGGCATCGAGCATGTCGGTCGCGCACAGTTTCGGAATCTCGGTGCCGGCCTCCATGGCCGCGCGCATGATCGAGGTGCCTTCAGGCACGGTTACGCTCTTGCCGTCGATGGTCAGCGTGACCATCGTTTCGGAAGGCGATTGGGGCGTTCCGTAGTCGATCTCCTGGATGAGCGACATGCGTATTCCTCCTATGCGGCCTGATGCTTGGGGGGCGTGATGCCGAAATCTTCGGGGAAGTGCGTCAGCGCGCTCATGACGGGATAGGGCGTGAAGCCGCCGAGCGCGCAAAGCGAACCGAATTTGAGCGTATGGCAGAGGTCTTCCAGCAGCATGGTCTGCTCGATCCTGTTCTCGCCGCGAATGATGCGGTCGAGCACCTCGACGCCGCGCGTCGAACCGACCCGGCAGGGCGTGCACTTGCCGCAGGATTCGACTGCGCAGAACTCCATGGCGAAACGTGCCTGCCTGGCCATGTCGACCGTGTCGTCGAAGACGACGATGCCGCCATGGCCGATCAGCCCGTCC
>JBARWP010000047.1:0-13948 GCA_049646905.1 Pseudaminobacter sp.
GTTTTTCCTCATCCGCCTGTTCAACCCGGCCCTGTCGGTCCTTGCCGTGCTGGTCGCCGGCGGGGCGATGGCATTCCTGACCGGCCGTGTCGGCGGCCTGCCGTCGCTGGAGTTCTCGACGCTGAGCTTCATCGCACCGACCTTTTCGACCGGTGCCGTCATGGGCCTGGCAGTTCCGCTCTATCTGGTGACGATGGCCTCGCAGAACCTGTCCGGCCTGGCCGTGCTGAAGGCTGCCGGCTACGAGCCCGTACCGGGCAGGCTGATCTCGGTGACCGGCGTATTTTCGCTTCTCTCCGCGCCCTTTGGGGCGCTCACTACCAATCTTGCGGCTATCTCGGCAGCGATCTGTACCGGTCCGGACACGCATCCCGACCCGGCCCAGCGCTGGCTGACCGGGCCGTTCTACGCCCTGACCTACCTCGTCTTCGCCATTTTTGGCGCCTCGCTGGTGGCGATCTTCATCGTGCTGCCGCCGAGCCTGATCGTGCTGGTGGCCGGGCTCGCGCTGATGGCGCCGCTTGCCAATGCCCTGTCGATTGCGCTTGCCGAAGAGGGCGAGCGCATGGCGGCGACCACTGCCTTTGCCGTCACGGCATCCGGCCTGACGCTGTTCGGCATCGGTTCGGCCTTTTGGGGACTGGCGGCCGGCATGGTGGTGATCGGCATGGAGCGCCTGAAAAAGACCTAAACGCTACAGGCACTTGTCCGATTGCCGCCGGAATTTTCTTGAAGCCGGGCCTTACCCTTCCCATGTCGAATGGAGCAGCCCCGCCGGCTGCCATCAACGGAAGGACGCGAAGAAACATGAACACGACTGCACTGATCCGCCCGGCCTGGACGCCGGCGACCATCGCACTGATGGTGATCGGCTTCATGGTGTTCTGGCCGCTGGGCCTGGCCATGCTTGCCTATATCATCTGGGGCGACCGGCTGGAGGGCTTCAAGCGCGACGTCAACCGCGCGACGGATGGCGTCTTTACCGGCTGCCGCCGGGCCTCGCGCCGGCGCTATTCCGGCACAGGCAATCTCGCCTTCGACGAATGGCGTGAAAAGGAACTGGAGCGCCTGGCTGAAGAGCGCCGCAAAATCGACGAGACGCTGACCGAGTTCGACGACTATATGCGCGAGCTGCGCCGCGCCAAGGACCAGGAAGAATTCGACCGCTTCATGGCCAATCGCAACAAGCCGAGCGCACCGACCGCCAACAACAACGGCAATTCCAAGCCCGGCCTGCTGGACGAATAAGCCTCGCCTTTGAGCGATGAAGATACGGCGTCGCAGATTGCGGCGCCGTTTTTATGTCTGTCTTTCACCCGCGCTTGTGTTTTATCTGATCTGCCGAACCCGAATCGCATAATCTAACCGCCATGCTCGGTCTCTTCAAGAAATCGCCGGCCCGCCAGACCGCTCCGGTTCAGGAACGCGAGCATGTCGTCGCCGGACGCGCCCTGCCGCTGCGCATCGTCGAGAACGAGCGCGCCCGGCGGCTGACACTGCGCATCGATGCGGGCGGGCGCGGCCTCAGGATCACCATTCCGCCAGGGCTGGCGCGCGGTGAGGTGGAGCGCTTCCTGATCCGTCATCAGGGCTGGCTCGAACAGCGCCTGGCCAAGGTGCCGGACAGGCCGCAGGTGCGGCCCGACATCAGGATACCGCTGCGCGGCGTGCCGCATCTCATCGTGCATGAGCCCGGCAAGCGAGGCACGGTCACTCCTGGCCGTGACGAGAACGGGCCGCTGCTCCTAGTCCACGGCGAGCGAATCCATCTGCCGCGACGCGTCGCCGATTTCCTCAAGCGCGAGGCAAGGCGCGATATCGAGGCGCTGGTCGAGCGGCATTGCCGCACGATCGGCCGGCGCGCCAAGGCCATCCGCTTCCGCGACACGTCGAGCCGCTGGGGTTCCTGCACCGCCGACGGGGTGCTGTCCTTTTCCTGGCGCATCATGATGGCGCCGCCACCGGTGATAAACTACCTCGTGGCGCATGAAGTCGCGCATCTCCGGGAAATGAACCACGGGCCGAAATTCTGGAAGCTGTGCGAAGAGCTCTGCCCCGATACCGAACGCTGCAAGGCTTGGCTCAAGCGCAATGGCTCGGCCCTGCAGGCGATCACGTTCGACTGAGCGAGGTGCGGGCGCAAAGCCCTGTCGCCTGATCCGCGGCGTTCTTTCCTATCTCTTCCTGTTCTCCTCGACTTTGCCGCCATTTCATGGCACTTCCCCGCCATGACGCTCGAAATCAAGATATGCGGCCTGAAGACGGAGCCGGCACTGGTGGCCGCCCTTGATGGCGGCGCGAGCCATGTCGGCTTTATTTTCTTTGAGAAAAGCCCGCGAAATGTCACTCCGGAGAATGCCGGGCGCTTGCGCAAGGCAGCGACAGGCCGCGCGAAAGCCGTGGCGGTGAGCGTCGATGCCTCCGACGAAATGCTGGATCATATCGTCGCGACGGTGGCGCCGGACGTGCTGCAACTCCACGGCCGCGAGACGCCCCGGCGCGTCACGGACCTGAAGAGGCGTTATCGCCTGCCGGTGATGAAGGCGTTTGCCATCCGTGAAGCCGCGGATCTTGCCGCAATCGCACCCTATCGCGGCATCGCCGACCGCTTCCTGTTCGATGCCAAGCCGCCGGCCGGCTCGCAGCTTCCGGGCGGCAACGGCGTTTCCTTCGATTGGCGCCTGCTTGCCAATCTTGACGGCGAAGTCGATTACATGCTTTCGGGTGGCCTCAACGCCGCCAATATCGGCGACGCCATCCGTTTCGCAAATCCGCCCGGCATCGATATCTCGTCGGGGGTGGAAAGCGCACCCGGCGTCAAGGATGTGGCGCTGATCGACGATTTCTTCCGAGCCGTACGGGCGGCAAGCGAAAGTCGCGCCGCCTGACGCTTATGTCCGACACCAGCCAAGGAGCTCGGCAGTGAACAAGCCGGCAGAACCCAATTCCTTCCGCACCGGGCCCGACGAACAGGGCATGTTCGGCATTTTCGGTGGCCGTTTCGTTGCCGAAACGCTGATGCCGCTGATCCTCGACCTGGAAAAGCACTGGAACGAGGCCAAGGACGATCCGGCCTTCCGGGCCGAACTGCAGGAACTTTCCACCTTCTATGCCGGCCGTCCCTCGAAGCTCTATTTCGCCGAAGGCCTGACCCGGCATCTGCGTGACGTTTCCTCGGCCAAAGGCCTCGGGGGTGGCGCGAAGATCTATTTCAAGCGCGAGGATTTAAACCATACCGGCAGCCACAAGATCAACAACTGCCTCGGCCAGATCCTGCTTGCCAAGCGCATGGGCAAGACGCGCATCATCGCCGAAACCGGCGCCGGCCAGCACGGCGTCGCCTCGGCGACGGTGACGGCACGCTTCGGCCTGCCCTGCGTCGTCTATATGGGCGCGACCGATGTCGAGCGGCAAAAGCCCAACGTGTTCCGCATGAAGCTGCTCGGCGCCGAGGTCAAGGCGGTCAGCGCCGGCCATGGCACGTTGAAGGATGCGATGAACGAGGCGCTGCGCGACTGGGTCACCAATGTCCACGACACCTACTACTTGATCGGAACCGCGGCCGGGCCGCACCCCTATCCGGAGCTGGTCCGCGACTTTCAGTCGGTGATCGGCTCGGAAGCGCGCGCCCAGATCCTCGAGCAGGAAGGCCGCCTGCCTGATGTGATCGTCGCTGCCGTCGGTGGCGGCTCCAATGCCATCGGCCTGTTCCATGCCTTCCTGGACGACCGCAATGTGCAGATCGTCGGCATCGAGGCCGGTGGGCGCGGGCTGGATGGCACCGAGCATTGCGCCTCGATGAATGCCGGCAAGCCCGGCGTGCTGCACGGCAACCGCACCTATCTGCTGCAGAACGAGGACGGCCAGATTCTCGACGGCCATTCGATTTCCGCGGGCCTCGACTATCCCGGTGTCGGGCCGGAACATTCCTGGCTGCGCGACACCGGCCGGGTCGACTATCAGCCGATCCTGGACGACGAGGCGCTGGAGGCGTTCCAACTGACGACACGCGTCGAAGGGATCATCCCGGCGCTGGAATCGGCGCATGCGATTGCCCATGCCGTCAAGGTCGCGCCGACCATGGGCAGGGACCAGATCATGATCGTCAATCTCTCCGGTCGGGGCGACAAGGACGTGCACACCGTGGCCAAGATGCTGGGCATGGAGATTTGACGATGAGTACCCGTATCGATCGCCGCTTCGAGAAGCTCAAGGCCGAGGGCCGCCCGGCGCTGGTCACCTATTTCATGGGCGGCGACCCGGACTATGACACCTCGCTTGCCGTGATGAAGGCGCTCGCCCGCTCAGGTAGCGACGTGATCGAGCTCGGCATGCCGTTTTCCGATCCGATGGCCGATGGTCCGGCGATCCAGGCCGCCGGCCTGCGTTCGCTGAAGGCGGGCCAGACGCTCAGGAAGACGCTGCAGATGGCGTGCGACTTCCGCGCCGAGGACAATGAAACGCCGATCGTGCTGATGGGCTATTACAACCCGATCTACATCTACGGCGTCGAGCGGTTCCTCGCCGATGCGATCGAGGCAGGCATCGACGGCCTCATCGTCGTTGACCTGCCGCCCGAAATGGATGCGGAACTGTGCCTGCCGGCACTGAAGGCGGGCGTCAATTTCATCCGACTGGCAACGCCCACGACCGACGACAAGCGCCTGCCCAAGGTGCTCGAAAACACCTCCGGTTTTGTCTATTATGTGTCCATGACCGGCATTACCGGGGCAGCGTTGTCGAACACGGCCGAGGTTTCTGCCGCCGTCACCCGCATCAAGAGCCACACCGACCTGCCCGTCTGCGTCGGCTTCGGCGTCAAGACCGCCGAACAGGCACGTGTGATCGGCGCTTCGGCGGATGGCGTGGTTGTTGGAACGGCAATCGTCAATGTGGTCGCCGACGCCGCACGCATGAAGCACGATCCGACGCAAGCCGTTGCGGCCCTGGTCGGTGAGTTGGTGCAGGGCGTGCGTTTGGCTCGCCTTGCTGTTGCCCGATAGGCCTCGCATGTCTTCTACGTCACAGGGAAAGACGTCATGAACTGGATCACGAACTTCGTCCGCCCGAAGATCAATTCGATGCTTGGCCGGCGCGAAATGCCGGAAAATCTCTGGATCAAGGATCCGGAGAGCGGCGAGATGGTCTTTCACAAGGACCTGGAAGAAAACCAGTACGTCATCCCGTCATCCGGCCACCATATGAAGATCTCGGCCAAGGAAAGGCTGAAGTTCTTCTTCGATGACGGCAAGTTCGAGACGCTCGACAATCCGAAGGTTGCCTCCGACCCGCTGAAATTCCGCGACGAGAAGCGTTATGTCGACCGGCTCAAGGACGCACGGGCCAAGACCGGGATGGAAGATGCGATCCTGAATGCCACGGGCACGATCGAGGGCCTGCCGATCGTCGCCACCGTCCAGGATTTCGCCTTCATGGGCGGCTCGCTCGGCATGGCGGCGGGCGATGCCATCATCCACGCTTTCGATGTGGCGCTGCAGAGACGCCGGCCGCTGGTGCTGTTTGCCGCGTCCGGCGGCGCGCGCATGCAGGAAGGCATCCTGTCGCTGATGCAGCTGCCGCGCACCACCGTCGCGGTCGACCGGCTGAAGGAAGCGGGCCTGCCTTATATCGTCGTGCTGACCAACCCGACCACCGGCGGCGTCACCGCCTCCTATGCCATGCTGGGCGATGTCCACATCGCCGAGCCGGGCGCCCTGATCGGCTTTGCCGGTCCCCGCGTGATCGAACAGACGATCCGCGAGAAATTGCCGGACGGCTTCCAGCGCTCCGAATATCTGATGGAGCATGGCATGGTGGACATGGTCGTTTCGCGTCTCGAATTGAAGACCACCATCGCCCGGCTGCTGAAGATCCTGATGAAGGAACCGGTGACAGCCGTGGAGATGGAGACCGAGATCCTGCCGCCCACGATTGCGGTGGCGGAACAACGCCCACCGGCGTAAGCAAACCCAGCGCCGCACAATCTTCCGCGCACATTGGTCCAGGGTGCATCATTGTCTTGCGGCGCAACTTTTCGGAATTGCGTCGTTCCTGCAAAAGCTGTTGCGGACTTTTCAGGGCGATGTTTCAGGTCAGGGTTCGTGATTTTTCGCGGGCTGGCTGACCCTATGCTCCGGGGAGGAGCCGTTGATGACCACCCTCCTGGCCGACCGCGAAATCGAACGCCTGATGGCGCTCCACCCGAAGGGTTTCGACCTTTCGCTGGACCGGATTTCCCGCCTGCTTGACCGACTAGGCAACCCCCAGGACAGATTGCCGCCCGTAATCCATATCGCCGGCACCAATGGCAAGGGTTCGGCGGCTGCCTTCTCCCGAGCCCTGCTGGAGGCGGCAGGCTACAAGGTTCATGTCCACACCTCGCCGCATTTGGTGAACTGGCATGAACGCTATCGCCTCGCGGCGGAAGGTGGCGGCCGCTTCGTCGCCGACGAGGTGCTGGCGGATGCGATTTCGCGCGCGGCGGAAGCCAATCGCGGCGAGACCATCACCGTGTTCGAAATATTGAGCGCAGTCATGTTCCTGCTCTTTTCCGAGCATCCGGCCGATGTCGCCGTCGTCGAGGTCGGCCTCGGCGGGCGCTTCGACGCCACCAATGTCATCCGCAAGTCGGCAGTATCGATCATCATGCCGGTGTCGCTCGACCACGAGGCCTATCTCGGCGACCGGGTCGAACTGATTGCGATCGAAAAAGCCGGCATCATCAAGCCGGGATGCCCGGTTGTCATCGGGGCGCAGGAGACCAGCGCCGCCAGGGATGTGCTGATCGAAACCGCCGAGCGGCTTGGATGCCCGTTCACCCTTTACGGTCAGGACTTCCTGGCCGTCGAGGAGCATGGAAGAATGATCTATCAGGATGAATCCGGATTGATGGATCTGTCGCCGCCGCGCCTGCCGGGACGGCATCAATATGCCAATGCCGCAACGGCGATCGCCGGCCTGAAAGCGGCCGGTTTCGATGTTGGCGAACAAGCCGCCGACCGTGCCATGGCAACCGTGAACTGGCCGGGCCGCATGCAGCGTCTGCCCGCCGGCTCCCTTCTAGACCTTGCGCCGCCCGGTGCCGAAGTCTGGCTTGACGGCGGTCACAATCCGGGCGCCGGCCTCGTCGTCGCAGAGGCGCTGGCCGAGCAGGAGGAGAAGATGGCACGGCCGCTTTTCCTGATCTGCGGCATGATCAACACAAAGGACCAGACCGGCTATTTCCGTGCCTTCCACGGCATCGCACGCCATGTCTATACCGTCCCGGTGAGTTTCAGCGAATCCAGCGTGGCGAATACGGAACTGGCGGCGCGAGCCATCGAAGCGGGCCTGTCGGCCGAACCGGTCAGTTCGGTTGCCTCGGCGCTGATGCTGTTGCGCGATACCTGGGATTACCGCGAGCCGCCGCCGCGCATATTGATCGGCGGGTCGCTCTATCTCGCCGGTGCGGTGCTGGCCGAAAACGGCACGCCGCCGGTGTAGATCCCGCCGGTCAGTCGCTGCTCAGCGTGCGGCGGACACTGTCGCGCCAGCCTTTGAGCTTTGCGGCCCTGAGGTCGGGCTCCATGCTCGGCCTGAACTGCCGTTCGAGGGACCATGTCCTGGCAAATTGCCTGGCTTTCGGCCACACGCCGGCGCGTGAACCCGCGAGCCAGGCTGCA
Source organism: Pseudaminobacter sp. (assembly GCA_049646905.1). GTDB lineage: Bacteria > Pseudomonadota > Alphaproteobacteria > Rhizobiales > Rhizobiaceae > Pseudaminobacter. The sequence goes on from JBARWP010000047.1 coordinate 7,662, forward strand.
CCCAGCGCGGTAGTTTCCAGCACGGTCGGCCGGTCAACCGGAGCATCGAGGATGTCGGCCAGCCGCTGCATCGTCCAGTCCGAAGCGACCATGCCGCCATCGACCCGCAGTACCGTTTTTCCGTTGTGGCTTTTCCAGTCCTTCTTCATGGCCTGGAGCAGGTCATGGGTCTGGAAGGCAACCGATTCCAGCGCGGCGCGCGCAAATTCGGCCGGCCCGGAATTGCGCGTCAGGCCGAAGATCGCCCCGCGTGCATCCGGATCCCAATAAGGCGCGCCGAGCCCGACGAAGGCCGGCACCAGATAGACGTTCTGGGTATCGTCCGCTTCGGCGGCAAGCAAACCGCTGTGGTGGGCCTTGCCGATGATCTTCAGGCCGTCGCGGAGCCACTGGACGGCGGCCCCGGCCACGAAGATCGATCCTTCCAGCGCATAGGTCGTCTTGCCGTCGAGCCGATAGGCGATGGTGGTGAGCAGCCGGTTTTTCGAGCGGACTATGTCGCTGCCGGTGTTCAGCAGGGCAAAGCAGCCGGTGCCATAGGTGGATTTCATCATTCCGGGCTCGAAACAGGCCTGGCCGATGGTGGCAGCCTGCTGGTCTCCGGCCACGCCTAGGATCGGGATGGGCGCGCCGAAAAGCTCCTTTTTGGTCACGCCGAAATCGTCGGCGCAATCCTTGACCTGCGGCAGCAGGCCGGGCGGGATGCGCAAAAGCTTCAGGAGTTCGGCGTCCCATTCGTTTGTGGCGATGTTGTAGACCAGCGTGCGCGAGGCATTGGTTGCGTCGGTGGCATGAACGGCGCCGCCGGTCAGCCGCCAGATCAGGAACGTGTCGATCGTGCCGGCGAGCAACTCGCCCTTCTCGGCCCGCCGGCGCGCGCCTTTGACCTTGTCGAGCAGCCAGGCGATCTTGGTACCGGAAAAATAGGGGTCGAGCAGCAGCCCGGTCTTGCGCGCGAATGTGCTTTCGAGCCCCTGCTTGCGCAGTTTTGTGCAAAGCGGGGCGGTGCGCCGATCCTGCCAGACGATGGCATTGTGGATCGGCCGTCCGGTCGCCTTGTCCCAGATCACCACCGTCTCGCGCTGGTTGCTGATGCCGATCGCGGCGATGTCGGCGGCCTTGCAGCCGGCCTTCCTGAGCGCCGCCTTCACCGCCCAGACCACGGTGGACCAGATTTCCTCCGGATCGTGCTCGACCCAGCCGGAGGCAGGAAAGTACTGCGTGAATTCCTTCTGCCCGACGCCCACCACCTTCATCGCCGCATCGAAAACGATTGCCCGGCTCGATGTCGTTCCCTGGTCGATCGCCAGCACGAAACCTTTCATCCGTTCCCCCTTTGGTCGTCAGTGTCGGCCTATGCCGCGCTCGATGGCAAGAATGTCATGCGCCGGCTTTCATTCAAGACCGTCCTCCGCGCCTCATCCTGGTTTGGGTATCGAAAGCCATTTGGATTATTTCGCAATCAGAACGAATGTCAAACGAAATGGATTGGAAAGGCTAGTGCTCAGCGGCCGTCCGAGGGCGTGAACCGCGCCACCAGCGTATGGCTGTCGCCGGCATAGGTGAAACGCACATGGGTGACCGGGTGGTCGGCCCCCCAGGTCCGGCGCTCGACGACGAGGCAGGCGGCTCCGGCATCGATTTCCAGCCCGGCAGCGACCTTCTCGCTGGCCGCCGTGGCGCGGATGCGGTGTTCGGCTGTGCTCCAGGGCACATGGCCGACCAGCCAGGGGCCGGGCGCCGTTGCCTCGAAGGACTCGGTCGCCGCCTCCGGCACCGCAGTCAGGCTGATCAAGCGCTCCTCCAGGCAGAAAGGGCGCGATCCGGCGCGATGCAGGCATGTCAGTTCCAGCACCGGCGTCGCCTGCTTCAGGTCGAGCAAGGCACGATCTTCCGCCGTACTCTTGCGCTTCTGGCGCGACAGAAGCGCATAGCTGTAGGGCAGGCCGAGGGCCTGGACCTCGACCTTGATGTCATGGATCTCAAGCACGGCGGCCTGGGATTGCGGGCGCCGCACGAAGCTGCCCGACCTGCGGCGGCGCTCGATCAGGCCGGCCTTGGCAAGCTGCGACAGCGCCTTGTTCACGGTCATGCGCGAGCAGCCATATTGCTGCGCCAGCTCATATTCGAAGGGGACGCGGTGGCCCGGCGCCCATTCGCCGGAAAGAATGCGCTCGCTTATGTCGGCAAGGATGCGCTGGTGCAGCGACATTGCCCCGCGCTCTTCCACCGTCTCCATCTTGTTCATCGTGTCATCCAGGTCGTGGCTTTGGGTGCCGGGTCAACCGGCAGTCAGTTCCATCATCACCTTTCGGAAGTTCCGGGCAATGGTGTCGCGCGAAAAATGGCGACCGTCGGCGACACATTTCCTGCCCTGCGCCCAGACACAATCGACCTTCGAGCCGCCGGCGAAGATCCAGGCATCGAGAATGCCATCGCCGCTCTTTCCGGCCAGCGTGGGGTGATCTGCCTGCAATGAGACAAGATCAGCATATGCTCCGGGCGCAAGCGCCGCCTCTCCGGCTCCCAGCGCCTGCGCGCCGCCATTCAGCGCCGCGTCGAACAGCGCCCGGCCATTGGAACTGCCGGGCGCGGCAAGTACGTTGCGCTGCCGGTAGAAGAGGCGTTGCGAATATTCCAGTTGCCGCAACTCATCGGGAATGCCGATCAGCACGTTGGAATCCGAGCCGATGCCGAAACGGCCGCCATTTTCCATGAACAAGGGTGCAGAGAAGGTGCCGTCGCCGAGATTGGCTTCGGTGATCGGGCACAGGCCGGCAATCGCACCGCTTTCGGCCATGGCGATGGTTTCGGCTTCGGTCATGTGGGTGGCGTGGATCAGGCACCAGCGCGCGTCCACTTCGCAATTGCCGAGCAGCCATTCGATCGGGCGCGCGCCCGACCAGGAAATGCAGTCATCGACTTCCTTTATCTGCTCGGCGACATGGATGTGGACCGGCCCGTCCGTCATCGCGGTCACGGTCGACAGTTCCTGCGGTGTGACGGCGCGCAGGCTGTGCGGCGCGACACCCACGATGGCGCCGGGCAGGTCCTTCACCGCATGGCGGCACCCCTCCAGCAATCGGCTGAAGCTTTCCATGTCATTGATGAAGCGGCGCTGCCCCTCGCTCGGTGCGGCGCCGCCAAAGCTCGAATGCGCGTAGAAGACCGGCAGCAAGGTGAGGCCGATGCCGGTGCGCTGCGCTGCCGCCGCGATGCGCACGGCCATCTCGGCAATGTCTGCATAATGGCCGCCGTCGAGGTCGTGATGGAGATAGTGGAACTCGCCGACGCGCGAAAATCCTGCCTCCAGCATCTCGACATAAAGCTGGGCGGCCACCGCTTCGACCTGTTGCGTCGTCATCGACAGCGCAAAGCGGTACATGACCTCGCGCCAGCTCCAGAAACTGTCGGTGCCGGGGCCGCGAATCTCGGCAAGCCCGGCCATGCCGCGCTGGAAGGCGTGGCTGTGCAGATTGGGCATCGCCGGCAGCACGATCGCATGGCGCTCATCTTCCGCAGCCGGTGAGGCGTTCTTTTCGACATCGGCGATGCGTCCGCCATCGATGCCGATGCGCACGCCTGCTTGCCACCCTTCGGGCAGGAGGGCTTGCTCAGCAAAAATTGTCGTCACGCTCTTTCTCCCTTGAGGTGGTAAAATTCACTGACGGCTCCACTTGCGTCTTTCGCTAATATGTATATACATAAGGGCAGCCAATTGAAATGGAAAAGTGATGGATCGGCAGGGAAGAGTGCAAGGGCAGAAGCGCATCTGGCGCAATGCCAGGCTTGCGGCCATGTCGCCGCAGCTTGCCGGCCTCGGCATCATCGCAAACGCGGCAGTCGCCGCTAGGGACGGCCGTATCGCCTTCGCCGGGCCGCAGGTGGACCTGCCTTCGGACCTTTCGGCAGGCGCCGAAAGCATCGATTGCGAAGGCCGCTGGATCACGCCGGGCCTGATCGATTGCCACACCCATCTGGTGCATGCGGGAGACCGCGCCAATGAATTCGAGATGCGGCTTGCCGGCGCCAGCTATGAGGAAGTGGCGCGGGCCGGCGGCGGCATCGTCTCCTCGGTCAAGGCCTTGCGGGAAGCGAGCGAGGACGAGCTTGTTCGGCAATCGCTGCCGCGGCTCGATGCGCTGCTGGCCGAAGGCGTCACGACCATCGAGTTGAAGTCGGGTTATGGCCTCGACCTGGAGAACGAGGGGAAATCCCTGCGCGCTGCCCGCAGGCTTGGCGACGAACGGCCGGTGACGGTGCGCACCAGCTTCCTCGGCGCCCATGCCCTGCCGCCGGAGGCCGATGGCGACAAGGACGGGTATATCGACCGTGTCGTCCGCGAGATGCTTCCTTCCATAGCCGCCAAGAAGCTTGCCGACGCCGTCGACGGCTTTTGCGAAGGCATTGCGTTTTCTCCAGACCAGATCGCGCGGGTCTTCGATGCGGCCAAGGCAGCCGGATTGCCGGTCAAGCTGCATGCCGACCAGCTTTCCAACCTGCATGGTGCGGCGCTCGCCGCGCGCTATGGCGCGCTGTCGGCCGACCATCTCGAATATACCGACGAGGCCGGCGCACGGGCGATGGCCAGGGCCGGCACGGTCGCGGTGATCCTGCCGGGCGCCTTCTATTTCATTCGCGAGACGAAGAAGCCGCCGCTCGACCTGTTCCGCCGCCATGGCACCAAAATGGCGCTGGCGACCGACAACAACCCCGGCACCTCGCCGCTGACCTCGCTGCTGTTGACCATGAACATGGCGGCGACGCTGTTCGGCATGACGGTCGAAGAATGCCTCCTGGGCGTCACCCGTGAGGCCGCGCGCGCATTGGGGCTTGTGGGCGAGACCGGTACGCTGGAAGCCGGAAAGTGGGCCGATCTCGCGATCTGGGAGATCGAGCGCCCTGCCGAGCTTGTCTACCGAATGGGGTTCAATCCGCTTTATTCCCGAGTCTGGAGGGGACAATGACCGAAATCATCCTGAAGCCCGGCGAAGCGACTCTGGCCGATTGGCGCGCCATCTATCGCGGTGCCGTACCCCGGCTGCACAAGAGTTGCGAGGCAAAGATTCGTGCCGGCGCGGATGCCGTGGCGAAGATCGTCGCCAAGGGTGAGCCCGTCTACGGCATCAATACCGGATTCGGCAAGCTTTCGACCGTGCGCATCGAAACCGCCGACCTCGAAACCCTGCAGCGCAATATCGTGCTCAGCCATGCCGCCGGCGTCGGTGAACCGATGCCGCAGGCGGTGGCGCGGCTGATGATGGCGCTGAAGCTTGCCAGCCTGGCGCAGGGCGCTTCCGGCGTGCGGCCCGAGACGACCGCCTTGCTGGAGGCGATGCTGGCGGCAGACGTCATTCCCGTCGTTCCCGCGCAGGGCTCGGTCGGCGCTTCGGGCGATCTCGCGCCCCTGTCGCATATGACCGCCACGATGATCGGGGTCGGCGATTGCTTCACCCCGCATGGAAGGTTTCCGGCCAAGGTGGCCTTCGTCTCGCATGGGCTGGAGCCGCTGACGCTTGGCCCCAAGGAGGGGCTGGCGCTGCTCAACGGCACGCAGTTCTCGACCGCCTATGCGCTGGCCTCGCTGTTCGAAGCCGAAAACCTCTATCATTCCGCACTGGTCACCGGTGCGCTGGCGACTGATGCGGCGAAGGGCTCGGACGCGCCGTTCGATCCGCGCATCCACCGCCTGCGCCGGCATCGGGGCCAGATCGATACCGCCGATGCGCTGCGCGCGCTGATGGCAGGCAGTGCCATTCGCGAAAGCCACCGTGTCGGCGACGAGCGCGTGCAGGACCCTTATTGCCTGCGCTGCCAGCCGCAGGTGATGGGTGCCGCACTCACCGTGCTGCGCCAGGCGGCCGAGACGCTTGAAACCGAGGCCAATGGCGTCACCGACAATCCGCTGATCTTCGCCGAGGACGGCACGGCGCTTTCGGGCGGCAATTTCCATGCCGAGCCAGTGGCCTTCGCCGCCGACATGATCGCGCTGGCCGTGTGCGAGATCGGCAGCCTCGCCGAGCGGCGCATCGCCATGCTGGTGGACCCCGCTCTTTCGGGAATGCCGGCCTTCCTGACGCCGAAGCCGGGGTTGAATTCCGGCTTCATGATCCCGCAGGTGACGGCGGCGGCGCTCGTTTCGGAAAACAAGCAGAAGGCCCATCCGGCCAGCGTCGATTCCATCCCGACCTCGGCAAACCAGGAAGACCATGTCTCGATGGCGGCCCATGGCGCCCGCCGGCTGCTCGGCATGGTCGAAAACGCCGCCGCGGTGCTCGGCATCGAGC
>JBARWP010000048.1:0-12644 GCA_049646905.1 Pseudaminobacter sp.
CGAAAAGTCACCGCGTGCCGTGGCCGCACGGCAATTGGCGGAAAGGCTGGCGAAAGCCTTACCCTCCCCCTTGAGGGGAGGGTCGGACCGCAGGTCCGGGGTGGGGGTAGAGCCTGTGATCTCACCCCGACTTCGCCTCGCTGCGCGGGTCGACCCACCTCACAAGGGGGAGGGTAATACAGGCCTCCTCCTGCTCCATGCCTGGCCCGACCGTGTGGCCAAGGCGCGCGGCGAACGGGGCCGCTTCGTGCTTGCCAATGGCAGTGGGGCTGCACTGGATGCAGCCGATCCGCTTGCCGGCGAGGCGTTCCTGGTCGTCGCCGACCTGCAGGGCAAGGCGCAGAATGCCCGTATCGCCGCCGCCGCTTCCGTCACCGAAAGCGAGATCCGGGAGGCGCTGCCGCATCGGATCGAAACGCGCCGTTCCACACATTTCGACCGGACCAGCCGGGCGATACGGGTTCGTGAAACCGAGACACTGGGCGCGGTCGTGCTTTCCGAACGGATGCTGCCACCCCCTTCCGGCGACGAGGCCAACGACGCCATCATCTCCACGCTGCGCGAGCATGGCCTGTCGCTGCTTGGCTGGAGCCGGGAAGCGCAGGCATTGCGGCATCGGCTGCAATGGCTGCACCAGGGCCTCGGCGCGCCATGGCCGGACGTCTCCGACCAGGCCTTGATCGCCTCGCTCGAGGAATGGCTGCTGCCGTTCCTTCCCGGCGAGGCAAGCTTCGCCCGCGTCGAACCGTCGATCCTCCAGAGTGCTCTCCCGGCGCTCGTGCCGCCTGAATTGCAGCGCAGGATCAACGCCCTCGCCCCGACCCATTTCGATGCGCCCTCGGGCAGCCGGATACCCATCAATTACGAAGGCGAGCAACCGCTGCTTGCCATCCGCGTGCAGGAACTGTTCGGGCTCGACCGCCACCCTTCCATTGCCGGCGGCACAGTGCCGCTGACGCTGGAACTTCTCTCGCCCGCGCACCGGCCGATCCAGACGACACGGGACCTGCCCGGTTTCTGGCGCGGCTCCTGGGCCGATGTGCGCTCCGACATGCGCGGCCGCTACCCCAAGCATGTCTGGCCCGACGATCCGCTCGCCGAGGCCGCCACCAGCCGGGCCAAGCCGCGCGTCAAATAATGCTTGTTTTGGAGCATGCTCCAAAACAAAGTCTTAGAGTGAGAGGGCGATCCAAGGAGAAGTCATCTTGCCCTAAGCAGGGCGTCCGACGCATAAGACAGCATGATCAAGAAGCTGCAAAACTCGGACTTCCAGCAGCCCTACCGGCTGCGGCTGAACACGCTGATCCGGCTGCGCTGGCTGGCCATCATCGGGCAGAGCCTGACCGTGCTGGTGGTCGCCTACTGGCTGAACTATCCGCTGCCGGTCAGCCTGTGCTTCGCGCTCATCGCCTGCTCGGCCTGGCTCAACCTGTTGCTGACCTTCCGCTTTCCCGCCACCCATCGGCTGAACCCGCTGGCCGCGCTCGGCATCCTGACTTTCGATGCGATCCAGCTTTCCGGCCTGCTCTACATGACGGGCGGGCTCACCAACCCGTTCTCGCTTTTGATGACCGTGCCGGTGGTGATCTCGGCGACTTCGCTACCGCTGCGGCTGACCGCCTGGCTCGGCCTGCTGGTAATGGCCATGGCGACCGCGCTCGTCTTCTTCCATCTTCCCCTGCCCTGGGTCGCCGGCACCGAATTGCCGATGCCCTTCGTCTATGTCGCAGGAATGTGGATGGCGGTGCTGTCGAGCATCGCGTTTACCGCCATCTATGCCTGGCGCGTGGCGGAGGAGGCGCGCCTGCTTGCCAATGCGCTCGCCGCCACCGAACTGGTGCTGCAGCGCGAGCAGCATCTTTCCGCCCTCGACGGGCTGGCGGCAGCCGCCGCGCATGAACTCGGGACGCCGCTCGCGACCATCACGCTGGTTGCCAAGGAAATGGAGCGCGCGCTCGGCAAGGACCCCAAATTCCACGAGGATGTGACACTGCTGCGCTCGCAAAGCGAACGATGCCGCGAAATCCTCAAGCGGCTGACCAGCCTTTCCTCCGACAGCGAGGTCCATATGGCGCGCCTGCCCTTGACCTCGCTAGTGGAGGAGGTGATCTCGCCGCACCGCGATTTCGGCATCGCCATCAATCTCGATCCGGGCGAGAGGATCGGGCCGGAACCGGTCGGCCACCGCAATCCGGGCGTCATCTACGGGCTTGGCAATCTGGTGGAGAATGCGATCGATTTCGCCGCCAGCACGATCACCATCCGCTGGCGCTGGGACGACCACAGCGTCGCCTTCGAGATCATCGACGATGGGCCAGGCTTCCCGCCCGAAATCCTCGATCGCATCGGCGAGCCCTATATGTCGACGCGGCAAGGCGCCGAGCCGGGCGGCGGGCTCGGGCTCGGCCTGTTCATCGCCAAGACGCTGCTCGAGCGCTCGGGCGCGACGCTGGCCTTCCACAACGCCAATGAACGCGGCAAGGGCGCCGTGGTGGAAATCGATTGGCCACGCGATGTGTTCCTCAAGCCTCCGGCAGCCTCGGCATCGATGTTCGACCGGGCTTAGGTGGCAAAATCGGCTTTTGGTGATTATATTTGCCCCAAAATCATAGCAAGGATGGATGGACGCATGAGCGGCGAAACCGAAACGGTGGATGGCAGCATTACGGACGGCGACACATCGCTGCTGATCGTGGATGACGACAAGCCATTCCTGACCCGCCTCGCCCGCGCCATGGAAACGCGCGGCTTCCAGGTCGAGACCGCCGAGAGTGTCGAGGAAGCGGTTGCCAAGGCGCGTGCGCATGCTCCCGCCTATGCGGTGATCGACATGCGGCTCGGCGACGGCAACGGGCTGGACGTGGTTGCCGCGATCCGCGAGAAGCGCGCCGACGCCCGCACCATCATCCTCACCGGCTACGGCAACATCGCGACGGCCGTGACGGCGGTGAAGCTTGGAGCGGTCGATTATCTGTCCAAGCCGGCCGATGCCGACGATGTCTTCGCCGCCCTGACCCGCGGCAAGGGCGAGCGCGCAACGCCGCCGGAAAACCCGATGTCCGCCGACCGGGTGCGGTGGGAACATATCCAGCGCGTCTATGAGATGTGCGAGCGCAATGTCTCGGAAACGGCGCGGCGGCTCAACATGCATCGCCGCACGCTGCAGCGCATCCTGGCCAAGCGCGCCCCGCGCTGAGGCGACGGACCGACAGAGGCTCCGACTGCGTCGGAGCTTCGGTCCTGTCTATCTGTTTTAGCTGGATGTCTGCAACGCCAAGTCATACCACTTGGCAGCAAATTCGTGACCGTTCGGGAGCCGCTAACGTGGTGCGGAGATGACTTCTCCTTGACACCATCCCGCTCCAGGCTTTGCCTTTGGAGCATGATCCGATCCCGAAAAGTTGCAGGCCTTTCGGGATCGAGCGCTATTGATCAGGCGACCTGTTCGACCTGCTGAACTTCCGGCACGAAATGGCGCAGCAGGTTCTGGATGCCGTGCTTCAGCGTTGCCGTGGATGACGGGCAACCGGCGCAGGACCCCTTCATGTGCAGGAACACGGTGCCGTTCTCGAAGCCGCGGAAGGTGATGTCGCCGCCGTCCTGCGCCACCGCCGGGCGGACCCGGGTGTCGAGCAGTTCCTTGATCGTGGCGACAATCTCGCTGTCGGCCTCACCATAGAATTCGCCGCTCTCGTCGGCAGCCGTTACTGCTGCGTGGCCGCCCACTGCCATGACGGGCGCACCCGACATGAAGTGCTCCATGATGGCGCCCAGGATTGCCGGCTTCAGATGCTGCCAGTCCGGCCCGTCCTTGGTCACGGTGATGAAATCATAGCCGAAGAAAACGCCGGTCACGCCGGGAATCTCAAACAGCCGTCCGGCCAGCGGGGATGTCTCATGCGCTTCCGCAGCGCTACGGAAATCAGCCGTTCCCTGGGCCAGGACTTCCTTGCCGGGAAGGAATTTCAGCGTGGCGGGATTGGGTGTCGCCTCGGTCTGGATGAACATCGCCGCATCTCCGTGCGTGTAGATTGGAATAATTCTAAATAGGCTCTGTTGCCCGCAAATACAAGCAAAACGCTGCATTCGAGGCGACTCCGAAGCGGCGAACGCCCGGATAAATCCGAACTGCTGCTCCATCTGTCCGTTTTCGCAGCATTTTGCAACCAAATGGCGCTTATTTGGCTGCAAAATGCCCTAGGACCAATCGACATTCAGGTTTCGGGCGTGGCGCGAGCCGGATTTGGGTCCTGAACAGGAGAAAAGCGCAAGGCGGTGTCGACCACCGTCGAGCATTTTCGACGCAGTCGGGGCCGAAATCCGCCGCGTCCCGAAGGGATATGGCAAAAATCGTCCATTTCCGCGTCGCGAAGCCTCGACGCAGGCCAACTGCGCCATCGGCTCCGCTCCTCGAACTGATCGATTTTTGCTCATACCACGCCTCAAATCCTGAATGTCAATTGGTCCTAGGTCAGGCTCTCCAGGTCCTCGTCCGAAAGATGTTGCGGCACCACCGTCACGGGAATCGGAAAGGCCGCGCCCTTGCCGGCCACGGAGGCCACCAATGGCCCCGGCCCTTCCTTGCCGGCGCCCGCGGCAAGGACAAGGATAGCGATATCCTGGTCTTCCTCGATCAGTTGATGCAGTTCCTCGGTCGGCTTGCCTTCGCGCACCACCAGTTCCGGCTCGATGCCCAGCGTCTCGCGGATCTTGCTGGCATAGCTGTCCAATGCCGCCTTGGCGTTGGCCATGGCCTCTTCGCGCATGATCTTCTCGACGCCGAGCCAATGCTGGAAATCGCCGGGCTCGATGACATAGAGCAGCACGAGCACGCCGCCGGTGCTCTTTGCCCGCCTCGATGCATAGGCCACGGCGCGCTCGCATTCGGGCGTGTCGTCGATGATCGCCAGGAATTTCCTTCGATGTCCGGCTTCCCGGATAAGACGCTTCGAAACCATGTCAAAACCCTGCCGCCGGCAAGTTCATGATAGTGTGGTGGATTTGAAGTTCCTGTCGTTTACATGGCATCCGCGTTCAGGAACTTCAAATCTGTAAACCACACTGGATTCAATAAGTTGCAAGTGTGGTGAGTCCGAAATTCGCTCCCAGCCTCGCTCCAAAGTGATACGAATTTCGGATTCGCACACTTGCGCAATCTGCCACCGGCGGCCCCTGTTCGGCAAGCACAATGCCACGACCTGCTTCATGGCAGGCTTCAGCCGGTGACGAGACCGAGGATCGAACGCACCGTCTTCATCGTCGCTTCGGCGATCACGCCTGCACGCTCTCCGCCTTCGCGCAGTACGCCGTCGACATAGGCCTGGTCGGCCGAAATGCGGCGCATTTCATCGGCGATCGGCGCAAGCCTGGCCACCGCCAGGTCGGCGAGTGCAGGCTTGAATGTCGAGAATTGCTGTCCACCGAATTCGCCGAGCACCTTCTCCTTGCTGATTTCGGCCAGCGCGGCATAGATGGTGACGAGGTTTTCGGCCTCCGGACGTCCCTTCAGCCCTTCCACATCCGACGGCAGGCCATCCGGATCGGTCTTGGCCTTGCGGATCTTCTTGGAAATCGTCTCGGCATCGTCGGTGAGATTGATGCGCGAAAGATCCGACGGCTCCGACTTCGACATCTTCTTCGAGCCGTCGCGCAACGACATGACGCGCGGCGCCGGCCCCTCGATCAGCGGCTCGGTGAGCGGAAAGAAGCCGTTGATCCTTTCGTCGCCCATCATCATCTCGACCCCGACGCCAAGGTCGGCGATGCGATCCGAATAGTCGTTGTTGAACTTCTGGGCGATGTCGCGCGTCAGCTCCAGATGCTGCTTCTGGTCGTCGCCCACCGGCACATGGGTGGCGCGATAGACCAGGATATCGGCGGCCATCAGCGTCGGATAGGCGAACAGGCCCACGCTCGCATTCTCGCGATCCTTGCCCGCCTTTTCCTTGAACTGCGTCATGCGGTTCAGCCAGCCCATGCGGGCGACGCAGTTGAACACCCAGGCGAGCTCGGCGTGCTGCATGACCCGGCTCTGGTTGAAGACGATATGCTTCTTCGGGTCGATCCCGGCGGCCAGGAACGCCGCCGTCACTTCGCGCGTCGCCTTCATCAGTTCCACCGGGTCCTGCCACACGGTGATGGCGTGCATGTCGACCACGCAATAGATGCACTCGTGGCTGTCCTGCAGCAGCACGAAACGGCGGATGGCCCCGAGATAATTGCCGAGATGGAGGTTTCCCGTCGGCTGGACGCCGGAAAAGACGAGCGGCTTGAAGGTCATGGAGTTCCCCGAGAGCTGGTGGAGGGCCTCGTAAAGAGGTGAGATACGCCGGGCCTGATACCGCGCCGCTATCGCCGGTTCAAGGGGCGGCTCATTCCGGTGGCGGGATTTCGGCCTGCTGGGCAGGCGTTGCACGCCCGCGCTTCAGGCTGCGGCGGACCATGCCGATATCAGCTCCGCCGCTGCCGAAGGCAACCACGAAGTAGACGATGGCGGCAACGCCGACCAGGAGCGCCAAAGCGGTCGCCTGCGTGTAGATCGGCGCCTCGGCAGAGAGATAGGGAGCAAGCCGGCGAACCGCGAAATAAAGGAACATCGCCATCGCCGCAGCCGCCAGCATCAGGCGGGGAATGCGGGTCAACAACGGGATGTCGGTTCCCCAATGGCCGCGCCTGACCAGGATGGCCAGCAGCAAGGCGGCGTTGACCCATCCGGCGACGGCCGAGGCCGTGGCGATGCCGACCGCCCCCATCGAAGGAAACAGGGCCAGCGCCAGCGAAATATTGACCGCCACCGAGATGGCGGCAAAGATCATCGGCGTGCGCGTGTCCTCGCGCGCGAAATAGCCCGGGGTGAACGCCTTGATCAGCACGAAGGCCGGCAGGCCGAGGCCGAACACCGAAAGTATCGCCGAGACGACCGGCGTGCCGTTGGTCGCGGCAAAGGCACCGCGCTCGTAGAGCACGCGCACGATCGGCTCGGACATGACCAGCAGGGCCGCCGTCGCCGGCAGTGTCAGGAACAGCGTGAACTCGACCGAACGGTTCTGCAGATTGGCCGCTTCGGCCGCGTTGCCGGCCTTCAGCGCCCGGGCAAGCTCGGGCAGGAGCACGATCGCCACGGCGATGCCGACCACGCCGAGAGGCAATTGATAGACCCTGTCGGCATAAGCCAGCGAGGAGACCGCACTGGCCTGGCCGGAAGCGATGGCGGTGCCGATCAGCGTGTTGATCTGGGTGATGCCGCCGGTGATCGCGGCCGGAAAGGCCAGCCACAGCAGACGCTTGACATTGGGGGTGAAGCGGGGGCGGCGGAAGCCGATCGAAATGCCGGCATGCCGCACCGCGCCCCAGACGATGGCCAGTTGCACGAGGCCGGCGGCCAGCACGCCCCAGGCGATGGCATAGCCGACCGTCAACTCGTCAAACCCTTCACGCCAGGCATAGGCGAGGATCGCGATCAGGATGATGTTCAGGAATACCGGAGCGAGGGCAGCCGCGAAATAGCGGCGCAGCGAGTTGAGCATGCCGCTCATCATCGCCGCTAGCGACATGCACATCAGGTAGGGAAACATGATCGTGGCGAGCGAGCGCGTGAGATCGAATTTCTCCGGATCCGCCGCAAAACCGGGCGCGATGATGGTCGCGACCAGGAGCGGCATCGCCAGTTCCATGACGATGGTCAGGATGATCAGCACGCTGAACAGCACGCCGAACACTTCCTCGGAAAACTTCCTGGCGCCGTCGGTGCCGTTGGCCTCGATCTCCTTGGCGAAGAGCGGCACGAAGGCGGTGTTGAACGCGCCTTCGGCAAAGAGCCTGCGAAACGTGTTCGGAAACTGGAAAGCCGCATTGAACGCATCGGCGACAGGCCCGGTACCGAGCGCGGCCGCCATCATCATCTCGCGGGCGAAACCGAAGACACGCGAGAGCATGGTGCCGGACGCGACGGTGGCGAATTTCTTGATCAGGCTCATGGTCTGCGCGGCATCCTATTGCGCCGCCACGGCAGCGGAGCGCGCCTTGCCGCCGCGCTGCGGCACGGGCTCGCCCTTCAGCGTGGCGATCAGCCGGGCACGGATGGTTTCGAGCCTCGCCGCATCGTGGATCTTCTGGCCGGTCAGATCCGCCACGTAGAAGGTATCGATCACCTTCTCGCCGAATGTGGTGATATGGGCCGAGGCGATGTCGAGCGAGAGATCGGAAAGCGCGCCGGTGATTTCCGACAGCAGGCCTGGCCGATCGAGCCCTGACACGTCGATCACGGTGAAGCGGTTCGAAAGCGTGTTGCGGATATCCACGCGCGGCTCGCGGCGGAAGGCCTTGGTGCTGCGTCGGGGCTTCGCCCGCTTCTCGATCATCTCCGGTAGCCAAGCCTTGCCGGAAAGAACGTCCTCGATCAGGCTGCCGACGCGCTCGGCGCGCCGCCTTTCATCCTCATCGCGGTCGAATTCGCGGCTGATCAGGATGGTATCGAGAGCGCGTCCGTCCGATGTGGTGAATATCTGGGCATCGACGATGTTGCCGCCGGCGGCGGCACAGGCACCCGCAATCACCGACAGCAGCCGCGGATGGTCCTGCGCCAGGACCGTGATCTCGGTCACGGCCTCGAATTCATAGGTCTTGACCATGGTGGCAAGCTTCTGGCCGGTCTCGTCCGCTTCGCGGATGAATTGCGCATGCCGGACCTGATCGTTGAGATCGACGGCAAGGAGATAGTTCTCGTAATGCAGGTTGACGATGCGCTGGCGGACCGCCTCGGGCCAGTCGGTAAGGGCTGCGGCCAGCGTCTTGCGTGCCTGGTCGGCGCGCTGCGCCCGCGGCGCCTCCGAGAAGCCGCCGGTCAGGAGCAGTTCCGTCTCGAAATAGAGCGTGCGCAGCAACTGGCCCTTCCAACCGTTCCACACGCCCGGCCCGACACCGCGTATATCGCACACGGTGAGCACCAGCAGCAGCTTCATGCGCTCGACCGTCTGCACGACGGCGGCAAAATCCTCGATGGTCTTGCGGTCGTTGAGGTCGCGCGTCTGCGCCGTCATCGACATGACGAGATGGTTCTCGACCAGCCAGGCGACCGTTTCGGTATCGGCCTTGGACAGCCCCATATGCGGGCAGAGACGGCGGGCAATCTTTGCCCCTGCCTGTGAATGGTCCTCGGGCCGGCCCTTGGCGATGTCGTGCAGCAGGACCGCCACATAAAGCGCCTCGCGCCGCTTCTTCAGGCTGTCCATAATCGAATGCGACAGCGGATGGATGCGCTCGCCAGCTCCACGCTCGATTTCCGACAGGATGCCGATGCAGCGCAGCAGATGCTCGTCGACCGTATAGTGGTGATACATGTTGAACTGCATCATCGCGACGATGCGGCCGAAATCGGGAATGAGCTTGCCGAGCAGGCCCGCCTCGTTCATGCGGCGCAGATTGAGCTCGGGATTGCGGTCGGAGACCAATATGTCCAGGAACAGCCGGTTGGCGGTCTTGTCGCGGCGCAGATTGCGGTCGACCAGCGACAGCGACCGCGTCAGAAGCTTCAAGGCGTGCGGATGGAATTCCAGCCCGTGGCGGTCGGCGAGCCAGAACAGGCGCAGCATGTTGACCGGATCGCGCTCGAACACCTGGTCGTCGGCGATATTGATGCGGTGATTGTCGACGATGAAGTCAGGCGCCCCGGCAAGCTTGCGGCGGCGGCGCGAAAAGGTGCGGAAGATGCGGTTGAAGCCCGGCACATGCTTGGCCTGCTCCTCCTCCAGCCCCGCGCAGAAGATGCGCGTCAGGTCGCCGACCGTCTTGGCGATCAGGAAATAGTGCTTCATGAAGCGCTCGACGGCCGACAGGCCGGGATGGCTGGTATAGCCCAGCCGCTCGGCGATTTCGCGCTGGATGTCGAAATGCAGCCTTTCCTCCGCCTTGCCGGTCAGGAAATGCATGTGGCAGCGCACCGCCCACAGGAAATCCTCGGCCTTGAGGAACTGGTTGTATTCGGCTCGCGTGAAGACCTCCTGCGCCACCAGCTCGGCGCCGCTGCGCACGCGGTAGAAATATTTCCCGATCCAGAACAGCGTCTGGAGATCGCGCAGGCCGCCCTTGCCGTCCTTGATGTTGGGCTCGACCAGATAGCGGCTTTCGCCGGCCTTGGCGTGGCGCTCGTCGCGCTCGGCCAGCTTGGCCTGGGCAAATTCCGTGCCGCTGTCCTTGACCACCTCGTTGTCGAAGCGCTGCAGCAGTTCCTGGTAGAGCTTGCGCTCGCCCCAGACGAAGCGCGCCTCCAGGATCGAGGTGCGGATGGTAATGTCGGCGCGCGACTGGCGAATGCATTCATCGATGTTGCGCGTGGCGTGGCCGACTTTCAGGCCCATGTCCCACAACATGTAGAGCATATATTCCACAATCTGCTCGCCCCACGGCGTCTGCTTGTAGGGCAGCAGGAACAGGAGATCGATGTCGGAGCCCGGCGCCAGCGTGCCGCGGCCATAGCCACCGACCGCCACGATGGCCATGCGTTCGGCCGCCGACGGGTTCTTGGCGTGATAGACATGGGTAACGGCGAAATCATAAAGCGCACGGATGATCTCATCCATGAGATGGGAAAGGCGCGAGGCACAGGCCGTGCCGCTGCCATCCTCCGTCAGCATCGCCTCGGCGGCGCCGCGCCCCGAGGCGATGGTCGCCTTGAGCAGCTTCAGCACCTCGCTGCGCACCGCCGGAGGCGCACCGTTGCCGCCCGTCGCCGCCGTCAGCGCGGTGAGATCATGGCGCAGGGCCACGCCGTCGATCAGGCGCTCGAGCTTCAGGGGGATCTTGGCCATATAGCTTAGGAGACTCGCGTTTCGACCGGCGTCTATAGCGCGTTTTTCGCGGCCTGAATATGTTGGCGAACCGGCAATCGACGGCAATCGCGTGGCGGTCGTGATGCCGGAAGGGCAACTTGCCACCTCGACATGACGGTCAGCTTTGTGTAACCGCCTCTCTCCCGCCGCCAAGGCCATTATCACGCATGAGGAATACACCATGAGCCCGATCAGCGGCGGCATAGACTTTGGCACGTCCAACTCCACCGTCGGTGTTTTTCGCGCTGGCCGCCCGCAACTCGTCGCGCTCGAAGGCGACCAGGTGACGATGCCGAGCGCGGTGTTCTACAATTTCGAGGACAACGGCACCTATTTCGGCCGGCGCGCCATCGCCGACTACACCGACCATGTGGAGGGACGGCTGCTGCGCGCGCTGAAAAGCGTGCTCGGCTCGTCGCTCATCCACGAGAAGACCCGCATCAAGGCGCGCACGATCGCCTTTACCGACATCATCGGCTCCTTCATCGGCTACCTGAAGGACCGGCTCGAAACGGAAGCCGGCACGGCGGTCGAAAGCGTGGTGCTGGGGCGGCCGGTACATTTCGTCGACGAGGCCGAAGCCGCGGATCGCGAGGCGCAGGACCAGCTCGAAAGTGCGGCGCGGGCGCAGGGCTTCAAGCATATCGCCTTCCAGTTTGAGCCGATCGCGGCCGCCCTCGACTATGAGCAGCGCGTGACACGCGAGGAACTGGCGCTGATCATCGACATCGGCGGCGGCACGTCCGACTTTTCCATCGTTCGGGTCTCGCCGGAACGGGCGCGAGCCGACGACCGCAGGGAAGATATCCTTGCCGGCACCGGTATCCATATCGGCGGCACGGATTTCGACAAGCTCCTGTCGGTCACCCATGTGATGCCGGAACTCGGCTACAAGACCCCAACCAAAGACGGCAAGCGCAACCTGCCTGCGGGCTATTTCTTCGATCTCGCCACATGGCAGCGCATCAACCTACTCTACACGCCGAAGGCGATGACCGAGTTGAAGCAGATGCGCTATGAGGCGGCGCGGCCCGAACTGGTCGAGCGCATGATCGATATCGTCAGCTACAGGCAGGGCCATGCACTTGCCTCGCGGGTCGAACAGGCCAAGATCGACCTCACCGACGCCACCGAAACAATCATGGATATCAGCCTTCCCGGCGAGCGGCTCAGGCTGCCGGTGACCCGCGCCGGCCTCGACGAGGCTATCGGCGAGACCGTCGAGCGGGTGGTGGCCGTCGTGTCGAGGACCGTCGCCGATGCAGGCCTCAAGCCGGGGCAGATCACGACCTTGTTCCTCACCGGCGGCTCGACGGCGATCCCTCTTCTGAAGCAGCGCATCCTTGCCCTCTTTCCGGAAGCGACTGCCGTCGAAGGCGATATGTTCGGCAGCGTTGGGCTCGGGCTTGCGCTCGATGCGAGGCGGAAATTCGTGGCCGCATAAGGAAGGTCGGAGGGGGGCGGCGTAGAGCACCGGTTTTGCCAAAGCGTCTCTTTGGCAAAGCCTCACCGCTTCGCGGCCATCTCCTTCAGCCGGTAGAGCGCTTCCAGCGCCTCGCGCGGCGTCATCTCATCGAGATTGAGGGCAGCGAGCGCCCCGCCGAGGGCGTCATTGGCGGCCGGCTTGGGCGGTTCCTTGCGCACCACCGCCGAAAACAGCGGCAGGTCGTCGACCAGCCTGTCAGTCTTGCCGGACGTCTCGCCGGCCTCGAGCTGGTGCAGCACGTCCTTCGCCCGCTGTACCACGGCGTCGGGCAGGCCGGCCAGGCGCGCCACCTGCACGCCGTAGGAGCGGTCCGCAGCCCCCTTGCCGACCTC
>JBARWP010000049.1:0-2065 GCA_049646905.1 Pseudaminobacter sp.
AGGTGGTGGTGGTGGATGACGGCTCGACCGACGCGACCGCGGAAGTCGCGATTGAGGCCGATGACGGCAGCGGCAGGCTCGCTGTGCTTCGGCTCGACCGCAACCGCGGGCCGGCCTTTGCGCGCAACCATGCGATCGCCCATTCACGCGCGCCCCTTATCGCGATCCTGGATGCGGATGATTTTTTCCTGAAAGGCCGCTTCGACCGGCTCGTCGATGGCGACGACTGGGATTTCGTTGCCGACAATATCGTGTTTCTCGACGCACGCGGCGACCTCGCCGAGCCTGAGGTGCCGAGCCTTGCGGCAGAGCCACGCCAACTGGATCTTGCCGGCTTCATCGAGGGAAACATCTCACGGCGCGGGGCTTCGCGCGGTGAAATCGGCTTCCTGAAACCGGTGATGCGCCGCGCTTTCCTGGACAGCCACGGGATTCGCTACAATGAAGAGCTTCGGCTCGGCGAAGACTACGAATTGTATGCCCGGGCGCTGGCGCGCGGGGCCCGCTACAAGATCGTCCACCATTGCGGCTATGGCGCAGTCGTGCGGCCCGATTCGCTCAGCGGTCGGCATCGCACGCTCGACCTCAAACGCCTCTACGAGGCCGACCGGGCATTGCTTGCCTCGACCGGCCTGCCGAACGCCGCGGCGATATGGTTGCGCCGGCATGAGCGCCATATCCGCGGCCGCTATGAATTGCGGCACTTTCTCGATGTGAAGGCGGAAGGCGGGCTGCTACGCGCGGCCGGTCATGCATTGGCCAATCCGACGGCCCTGCCAGCCATTATTGGCGGCGTGGCCGCCGACAAGCTCGAAGCCTTCAAGGCGCGAAACCATCGCGTGAGCGAGACGCCGGCCCCGCCGCGCCTGCTGATGCAGGCAAAGCCGGTGAGCCAGGGCCGGGTCGGCTAAAAATAATCCCGGCGTATCTGGTCGAGCACGGCACGGAAACGTTCCTTGCGCTCGGCAAGGACGGCGTCGGCGCTTAAATGCGGCGCAGCCTTGCTGGCCTGCCACAGGGCAAGCGTCGCCGGTGCGGCCAGCGCCTGCTTGCTGAGGTTGCGGAGCCCCAACGAGGGCGGGTCGCTTCGCACCATGACGTCACCGAGCCCGGCGTCGTCCGGTTCGCCGGAATGCGGGGACTGGCGGGCAAAATCCACGCCCCAGAAGCGCGCGCCCTTGGTGATTGCCTCGGCCCGTGATGAGAGCGGCACCCGGCGCGGCCGGTAATCGGTGCCAATACTTGCCGTCCAGTCCTGCCATTTGAAGCTGTTGATACTGGGCGAGGTGGTGACAGCCACCCATGGCACGCGAAAGGCATCGGCAAGGATGGCGGCATGCATGGATTCGGCCACCACGAGCCGGGCCTGCGCGATCGCGCTTATGACCGATTTGGCCTCGTCGCAGGGGTCGACATAGTCTAGGCCTGCTGCCTTGCAGACCATCGGCCAGAGGCCGCCGATGGTCGATTCCCAATGGGGAACGAAGATGGCACGGCTGGTCTTTGGCAGGTTCTGGAACTCCGGCATGTCGGCAACCATGACCGCCGGATCGACGATGCCGAGCTTGGGGTCGAGCCCGAGCTTTGCGGCAGTGAGCGGTCCGCGCACACAGCGTATGTCCCAATCGGCCGGGTCGGAGAAATCCGGCAGGCTGCCGTAGCCGAAGCCGCTGCCGACGACGAGCTTGTGCACCGCCGGCGGCAGCAGGGCCTGGTTGAGTACGGTGCCGACGCCGACCAGCAATGTCTCGGCATGGACCTCGCGGAAGCCAGGGAGCAGGAAATCCCAGAGCCAGAGATTGAGGTCGTCGCCGAAATTGCCGTGCGCGGATTCCCAGTAGAATGGCTGCATAGTCGTGCAGCCTAGCGCGAGATTTTTGCGACGGCGAGTTCGACCGCACTGCGCAATATTTTCGGGTCACGCCAGGCCCATTCCGCTAGCAGGCCAAGCTGCGGCAGCCGGCGCCGGCGGATGAGGCGCATCTGTCCCCATATGGCCTGGCGCCGCGCGGTCTGCTTGTAGGATTCGATCGAGGCCTTGTCTTGCGGCCCATGTGCGAAGCGG